>SVGQ01000182.1 GCA_015056245.1 Clostridiales bacterium
CACAGCCCACTCGCGGGAATAGATGTCCTTGGCGGGGTCGCCGGCACAGTTGGCCTGCATGGCAATGGGGCCAAAGTCCGCCGCGAAAAGCTCGCCCTCCCAGTCCGGGCAGGGCTGGGGCGCGCGCCAGCGGTTCTTGCCGATGGGCTTATCCGCGAAGGGGATGCCCTTGTAGCTGGTGATGCGGGGGTCCGCTGCAGGCAGGCCGCGAACCCAGCCGTTTTCAACCTTCACTTTGCGAATCATGTTATTCACTCCTAAAGAAAATGCGGAACGCGCTTACTTTCGCATTCCGCATTAAGAATTACTGATTAGCCCTTAACGCCGCCCAGCACCATGCCGGTAACGAAGTAGCGCTGCAGGAAGGGGTACACGATCAGGATCGGCACAGCAGACACCACAGTGGTGGCGCAGCGGACGGTCACAGGCGTGGACTTGCTGGTCTGCACCAGTGCGTCAACAGAGGTGTTGGCCGCGTTGGCGCTCTGCATAGAGGTTGCCAGCTTCATCTTCAGCAGGTACTGCAGGGTGTAAAGGTTCTTCTTGCTGCCGTTGTACAGCTGGGTATCGAACCACTGGTTCCAGCTGCCCACAGCCACGAACAGGGCCACGGTAGCCAGCACGGGGGTGCACAGGGGGAAGATGATCTGCCAGAAGATACGGAAATCGTTGGCGCCGTCGATACGGGCGGATTCTGCCAGGGCTTCCGGCAGGCCCATGATGTAGGTGCGGATAACGATCATGTTGAAGCAGGAGAACATGGTGGGAATGATGTACACCCAGAATGTCTTGGTCAGCTTCAGGGTCTTGGCGATCAGCAGGTAATTAGGAATCAGACCAGCGTTGACGTACATCGTCATAACCACCACGAAGGTGATAACCTTGTTGAACACATACTCCTTGCGGCTCAGGGCGAAGGCCAGCATGGAGGTGAGCAGCAGGTTCAGAAGGGTGGTCAGCACAGTACGGGCAACAGAGATGCCGAAAGCCGTGTAGGTCAGCTTATCGGAAAGCAGGGCATTGTAGGCTTCGGTGCTGAAGATGCGGGGCCAGATGCCGATGCCGCCACGGACGGCGTCGATACCATCGTTGAAGGAAATGGCCACGGTGTTCAGAACAGGGAACAGGGTTACAAACATCAGCACACAGAGGAAGATACCATTGACCAGCGGGAATACGATATCATGGTTCTTGCTCTTTCTTTTCTTAATCTTAGGCATAGTCGCAGCAGTCACAAGATATCCCTCCCTTACAGCAAAGTATCTTCATCCAGCTTCTTGGCGATGAAGTTAGCACCAAACAGCAGGATAATACCAACAACGCTCTTGAACATACCGGAGGCAATGGCGCGGCCATAGTTACCGGCAGAAATACCATACTTCATGACGAACACGTCGATGGTCTGAGAGAAGTCGATGTTCAGGTCGTTGCCCATCAGGTACTGGATTTCGAAGCCAGCTTCCATCAGGTGGCCAATGTTCATGATCAGAAGCACCATGAACGTGGACTTGATGCCGGGCAACGTAACGTGGAGGATGCGCTTGAAGCGGCCAGCGCCGTCGATAGCGGCAGCCTCGTAGAGGGTGGGGTCGATGGAGGTCATGGTGGAAATGTAGATGATGGAGTTCCAGCCAACTTCCTTCCACACGTTGATGATAGCCACCAGGAACCAGAAGTACTTGCCTTCACCCAGCCAGTAAACCGGCGAATCCACCAGTTTCGCTGCGATCAGCATGTTATTGATGGGGCCGTCACTCATGAACATGTTCTGAGCCATGCCCACAACGATAACCATACTCAGGAAGTGGGGCAGATAGGTCACCGTCTGCACGGTGCGCTTGAAGGCCTTGTTGCGGACCTCGTTCAGCAGAATTGCCAGAACGATGGAGGCGATGGTGCCAACAATCAGGTTGATGGTGCTCATCGCCAGGGTATTACGGATGCTGTTGATGAATTCGGGGCGATTGAACAGCCAGGTGAAGTTTTCAAAGCCGATCCAGTCTGCGCCCTTCTTCAGATTATTAAGGTTGAGGTTCTGGAAAGCATACCGCCAGCCCCACAGGGGATAGTAGTTAAAGAAAAGAACATAAAGAAGCACCGGGATCGACATCAGCATCAGGTACTTCTGATCCCAGAGAGTTCTCCATATTTTCTTTCTCTTGGCAGCCTGGGCCGGCTTATCATTGATCGCCTTGGTTGTCATTGCTGTACCCCTTTCCGAAAAAACTATGGGGAGAGAAGGATCTCTCCCCATAGCTACGAAAGCATTTGATTACTTGTTCACGAGCTTCATGACTTCTTCCTGCATGAAGTCTTCGTACACCTTGGCGCTGGGAGCGATCTCAGCCTGGAAGGCATCCCAGTTGGCGTCGAAGGTAGCGTCATCAGCACTCATGATGCAGATGGGCAGCCACTTATCCTGGATGGAGTTGAAGTCGGTGTAATCGTCGTTGATGGGAGCCTTGTCAATCTGCCAAGCCTCGCCCCAAGGAGCCAGTTCGCAGGGAGCGTTGAAGAAGTCAGCCCACTTGGTGAAGCCGTACTTGCCCAGGAACTCCTTGTCGTAGTCGGACATGAAGGCCATCAGGATTTCGCCCTGGTCGCCGGGAGCCCAAGCATTGCCGTCGTCCATCAGGCCCTGCTTCTTGGGAGAGGATTCCCAGATGGTAGCGGCCATGTTGGCCATCTTCCAGGTAGCGTCAGCACGCTGGTTGTACTGTTCCTTGGTCATCAGCAGGCGGCCGTTCTCGACATAGTAGTCTTCGTTCTCGATGCCCCA
>SVGQ01000067.1 GCA_015056245.1 Clostridiales bacterium
CGGTGGTCATACCGGTGATCAGCACGATGATGGAGGCAAAGAAGCCGACAGCCAGAGAAATGCGGGTGCCGTACACCACACGGATGAAGTAATCGCGTCCGTGAGCATCCGTACCGAAAATGTGGGGGAAGATCTTCTCGCCGGCTTCGATCCGCTTCAGCTCCGTTTTGCCGTAGGTGAAGGGAGCCAGATCGTTATAGGAAGCATCCACGGGACGGCGGGGACGTACGCCCAGCATCTCATCGTAGGAATAGGGCCAGAAATAGGGCAGAATGATGGAGGCCAGCGTGATCACAATGATCACGATCAGGCTGAAGGTAGCCACCTTGTTCTTGAGCAACCGCTTCACACCATCCTTGAAGAAGGTGGAAGAGGGGCGCATCTTGGAGATGTATTCTTTTTCCTCAGCCGTAGCCGGGCGGAACATTTCCGGATCCAGATGCAGGCTGAAGGGCTTGTTTTTGTTCAGCATACCTTGCATCCTCCTTAATCGAATTCAATGCGGGGATCAACAGCCTTGTATAGAAGGTCGCTGACCAGGTTCATAATCACGATCAGGGAAGCAAGGAAAATGGTGGTACCCATGATCATGGTATAGTCACGGTTGGTGATGCTGGAAACAAACTGACGGCCGATGCCGGGCACGGCAAAAATCTGTTCCACCACCATGGAGCCGGTCACGATGAAGGCCAGCATGGGGCCGAAGTAGGTAATGACCGGGATGAGGGAGTTCTTCAGCGCATGACCAAAGATGATCTTGGCGCCGGATACACCCTTGGCGCGGGCAGTGCGGATGTAGTCCTGACCCAGCACGTCCAGCATGGAGGAGCGGGTGAGGCGGGTAATGTACGCCATGGGATACAGACCCAGCGTGATGACGGGCAGAATGAGACCGCCCTGAGATGCGCCGTTGGCAGGCAGCCATCCTAACTTGGTCGAGAAGATGATCAGCAGGAAAGAGCCCATGATAAAGGAAGGCATGGAAACAAACGCTGTGGTAATGACCATGATGGTCTTATCCAGCAGGGTGTTGCGGCGCAAAGCAGCCACAGCGCCCAAAGTGATGCCCAGCGCAGCAGCATAGCAGGCGGCGATGATGCCCAGCTTGGCAGAGGTTTTCATACCGTCCATGATGATATCGATAACCATACGGCCGCGCTGCTTCAGAGAGGGGCCGAAGTCGAACCGGGTGACGATATCCTCCAGATAGGTGGTGTACTGCTCCCAAAGGGGCTTGTCCAAGCCGTATTTGGCTTCCAGAGCAGCCTGTGCCTCTTTGGAGATGGCCTTTTCACCTACAAAGGGGCCGCCGGGGACGGAGTGCATCACAAAGAACGTGACCGTAATAACGATCCAGATGGTCAGGATCGCCAGCAGAACACGCTTGAGGATGTAGAACAACATTTTCGAGCTCATTGTCAATCCACCTTACACAGGGCAAACGCTTGTACGCTCGCGGAAAAGACGCCGCCGCTGTTTTATTTGCTGCTTTGCCTGTGGCGAAGCCTCCTGAGGGAGGCAGGGAACAGTGGTCGGCAGCAGTGCGCAGGTATTTCTAAGACATAGAAATACGTATACTACTATGTCATATAAACAGAAAAAATGCAAGAGGGGAAAACAGGATTTCATTGAAAAATGTGAATGTTTTCACAAACCCGTAATAAACTGGTGGTGCCGGAGGCATCGTTTGCAAGAATGATGCCGGATTCCTGCAGAATCAGTAGAGCGAGTCCCTTTCTTCCGGTGACAGATCGTACTTTGGGGAAATGCGGATATAGGTTTCCTTTACTGTAGCATTTGTTGCGCTGTCCTGAATGATTTCATTCACGAGAGCGTAGGTTGATCCAGGGCCATAGAGACCGCTGTAGGGAGAGGTTGCTTCCATTTTTTCAGAAGGGATTGTGTAAGTCTTTTGGACCCGGTACTCCATGATCATGGTATCCCCCTGAAAAGTGAGGATCCGGTTCTGGGTTCTCATTGCCGTACGTATGGGAAGCACCAGCTGATCATCCTGCCGCTTGGGCCTGCCGTATCTTTTTCCGTTTCGGTAGAATTGTTCCTTTTTGTATTCCAGATAGGTGTCCTCCGGGTGAAAACCATCTTCGTAGTCTTCCAGCAGGATCCATGTGCCCTGCATGATCCTGTTTTCGGTGAGCACAGACAGCCCATGCAAACCACCCATGATCGCGCAGAGGATCAGCGCGATGAGCATCAGCACCATCCGCTGCTTGAAAAGCCGCCATTCGTAAGCGCGTTCATGCTCATTAGGCGGCTGAAACGTATCGTTGAGATAATCGGCGAGTCTGCCCATGAAATTCCTTTCCGTCATGCAGGAAATAAAAACAGCTTCAGAGAAGGCCATTGGTTCTCAGCAGCGTAACGGCTACGCCGCTGACCATGGCAATCACGATCGCACAAGGACGGCAACAACAGTCACCGCTTTTTCATGCTTCCGCGCTGTCGGGAAGCTCTGTGTTCGTCGCGGCGCGTACCACCCGGATCTGGTTGACCCGGGGATGGTCTGTCTCAGTCACGGTGATGGTCATATCCTGATAGGTAAAGCTGTCGCCTTCCTGAGCAATCTTGCCCAGCTGTTCCATCACCCAGCCGCCCAGCGATACGCTGGCAGCATCCAATTCCACACCAAAGAACTCGCTGAAATCGTCCAGCTTGGCGGAGCAGTCACAGATCCATGCATTGTCGCCGTCCTGCTTGAAATCCTCCACCACTTCATCATGCTCGTCCCAGATCTCGCCCACCAGTTCTTCCAGGATATCCTCCATGGTCACAATGCCCTGGGTGCCACCGTACTCGTCCAGAACCACAGCAATATGGGATTTCTGGGTTTGCAGCAGCTTCAAAAGGTCGCTGATCTTGATGCTGGGCTGGATGAACAGGGGCTGGGTCATGATTTCCCGGATGGACTTTTCGGTGATGCCGCTGTTCATGTAGAAATCCTTCTGGTGTACAACGCCGATGATGTTATCCATACTTTCTTCATACACCAGCAAGCGGGAATACTGGGTCTCCGTGAAGGCGCGGGCTACTTCTTCCTTGCTGCTTTCAATCTCCACGCCCTCCAGATCCACACGGTGGGTGAGGATCTCTTCAGCGCGAAGATCGGTAAACTCAATCACGTTTTTCAGCAGGTCGCCTTCGTCTTCGTCGATGCCGCCCTCCTGCTGGGCTTCATCCACCAGCAGAAGCAACTCTTCCTGAGACATCCGGTCTTCGTCCTCGTGCTTGCATACCTTGTCCAGCAGCATTTTCACCACGCTGAGCAAAGCGCTCAGGGGCGCAAGCGCAATGGAGAAACCCTTGAGGAAAGGAGCTGCCAGCAAAGCGGTGCGTTCCGGGCGGGCAGCAGCGATGTGTTTGGGGATTACTTCGCCCACCAGCAGCAGCAGCGCGCCGCTGATCAAGGCGGCCCACAACGCGCCGATACCGCCGCCGGAAACGCGGATCATTACAAAAGCAGTCAGCACTGTCAGTGTTACATCGGCAGCGGTGTCACCTACAAGAATGGTGGTAGCCAGTTGATCCTCGTTTTCGGACAGCTTCAGCGCCAGACCGGCCCTGCGTCCGCCCTTTTCTGCCAGCAGACGGAGCCGGTTCTTGTTCAGCTGTTCATAGGCTACCTCAGCTGCTGAGAAGAACCAGCTGAGCACAAGGCATAACAGCATGATGATTATATAGGGAAGGTTGTCAATAAACATGTTCTTTTCGTAGCTCCTTTATTTTGCCGCACGTGAAATTTGGACACAAAAAGGCATACCCGTTATGCGGATGCATCCGGATATGCCTTGTATCCAATTGAGGAAAACCCTTGAAAAATGACGCGTTGATAACAACTGTCGCCGTCCATTGGGCGGATCATACTCCTTCTACCTGAAAACAGGTACGGCTTATTATAGCGGATAACCAACCATCAGTCAAGAAAAAGCAGGTTTGAGCGCAAATTTCCTGCCAGTGCTGCATCATTTCCGACAATTGGGAGTCAAAAACTTGACTGTTTGATTTCTTGATGATATCATTTTGATATCAAAGGAGGTATGAACCAATGAAGGAAATCATTCTGACAAAGAAAAAGAACGGTATGCTTGTATTGCTTGTCAACCTGCTGGTGCTGGCAATTGCCATCTTCGGCGTGGTAATGGGTGCCATCAGGCTGGAAAACGGTCAGGATGGCTGGTTGTTTGTGATCAGCATGATCGTACTGTGCGTGGGTTGGATTCCCCTGTGCGGCTTGCGGGTACTCAAACCCCAGGAAGCGCTGGTGCTGACCCTGTTCGGCAAGTACATCGGCACCCTGAAGGGCGATGGCTTCTACTGGGTCAATCCTTTCTGCTCTGCTGTTAATCCTGCCGCCAAGACCCGCCTCAACCAAAGCGGCGATGTGTCCAGCAATATGGTGCTCCATGCCACCGATAACGGTGTCGCCGTGGAAATGCCCAGCAAGAAGATCTCCCTGAAGATCATGACGCTGAACAACAACCGTCAGAAGATCAACGACTGCCTGGGCAATCCGGTGGAGATCGGTATTGCGGTTACCTGGCGCATTGTGGATACTGCCAAAGCAGTGTTCAATGTGGATAACTACAAGGAGTTTCTGTCCCTGCAGTGTGACAGCGCCCTGCGTAATATCGTCCGTATTTATCCCTACGATGTAGCCCCCAATGTGGATACCACCGGTGATGGCATCGCTGATGAAGGCAGCCTGCGCGGTTCCAGTGAAGTGGTGGCAGAGCGTATCCGCGAAGAGATTCAGCAGCGGGTTGACGAAGCCGGTATTGAAATCGTGGAAGCCCGCATCACCTATCTGGCTTATGCCACAGAGATCGCAGCTGTGATGCTGCAGCGTCAGCAGGCTTCTGCCATCATCGATGCCCGCAAGATGATCGTGGATGGCGCGGTAGGCATGGTGGAGATGGCGCTGGATCGCCTGAACCAGAATGGTGTTGTCCAGCTGGATGAGGAACGCAAGGCCGCTATGGTGTCCAATCTGTTGGTGGTGCTCTGCGGTAACCGGGATGCTCAGCCGGTGGTCAACTCCGGCTCCCTGTACTGATATGGCGGAGGCTGCAAAAAAACAGGTACCGCTGCGCCTGAATGCCAAATTGTATGCGGATCTGGCGGCCTGGGCTGAGGAAGATTTCCGCTCGGTAAATGGGCAAATTGAGTATCTGCTCACTGAGTGCGTCAAACAGCGCAAGAAGAACGGAAGGCCTACCCCTTCCTTTGCCCATCAGGATTCGGATGATGAATAGACCCATTCCATGCACTCCACTTTTTTCGTTCCCCTGCGGTGCAGGCTGCAATAGCGGCCTGCACCTTTGCTGTTGGTCTCCGCGTCTCTGAACGGAGCAGCTTTTGGGAAAAAGTCGGCATTTTCCTGTCCGGCTATTGATGAAACCCACTTTCATAGCGTATAATAGATGGAAGGCCGAACCAAACGGTCGGCTTTGCTTTGCCTGCTTGCAGGCAGACCACACAAGGAGTGCAAATCATGATGAATACGCCTCATATCCGGGATTACGTCGGTAAGCATGTGCACATGATCGGCATCGGCGGCAGCAGCATGAGCGGTCTTGCCCAGCTGTTGCTGGAAAAGGGTTACGTGCTCACCGGATCGGATAATCTGGAAACCTACGCCACCAAAAAACTGCGGGAAGAGTATGGTGTGCCGGTGACCATCGGTCACAAGGCGGAGAATGTCCACGGCGCGGATCTGGTCATCTACACCGTCGCCATCCTGCCGGATAATCCGGAACGGGTGGAACTTGCCCGGCTGGGCATTCCCTGCATTGAGCGTGCCACGCTGCTGGGCCAGCTGATGGAGGGCTACTCCAACGCCATCGGCGTTTGCGGTGCCCACGGCAAAACCTCCACCACTGCTATGCTGTCTCAGGCCCTGATGGCTGCGGAACTCGACCCCAGCATCCACATCGGCGGTACGCTGGACTTTATCGGCGGCAGCACCCGGGTTGGCAAGAGCAATACGTTTCTTGCCGAAGCCTGCGAGTTCAACGCCAGCTTCCTGCATCTGCGTCCCACGGTGGAGGTGGTGCTGAATATCGATGCGGATCATCTGGATTTTTACCGGGATATCGACCATATTCAGGAGACCTTCGGACAGTTCCTTGCCCTTCTGCCGGAGGACGGCATCGCCATTGGCAACGGCGAGGATCACCGCATCATGGAGCTGTTTGAAACCCTTACCTGCCGCAAGTATACCTTCGGTTTCAGCGATAGCTGCACCTATCACCCCGCCAACCTGACCTACAATGAACTGGGCATGGGCCGCTTTGATCTGTGCTGCGGCAAGGAAGTGCTGGGACATGTGGAACTGAAGGTGCCCGGCGAATTCAATGTGGCAAACGCGCTGGCTGCCCTTGCCTGCGCCCACACCCAAGGTGCTGACATGGCTAAGACCTGCGCCGCTCTGTCCGACTTTGCAGGTGCGCACCGCCGTTTTGAACTGACCTCCATCATCGACGATGTGAAGTTGTACCACGACTATGGTCACAATCCCGCCGAGATGAAGAATGCCCTGTCCGTAGCCCACAAGCAGCCCCACAATCGCCTCTGGGCCGTCATGCAGCCCCATACCTTCAGCCGGGTCAAGCGTCTGTTCGACGATTACCTGACCTGCACCAAAATCGCCGATATCACCCTCGTGACGGATATTTACGCCGCCCGCGAGAAGGATCCCGGCGATATCAAGGCTGAAATGCTGGTGGAAGGCATGCGCAAAAACGGCATCAACGCCATTCACACACCCACCTTCAACGACACCGAAGCCTACCTGCGTGCCAACTGGCAGCCCGGCGATCTGGTGCTCACCATGGGCTGCGGCAACATCAACCAGCTCAACGACCAGATGTGGGAAAACGAGCAGAAGAAGAACGGGTAAGACGTGGGCTCTGCCCACACCTGCCAAAGGGCGCTGCCCTTTGAAACCCGGCAGGAGGCAGTGCCTCCTGCACCTCCTCATTGCGCTGTTTCACAGCGCAAGAAGCACTTTGATTACAACCCATGCGCCCATGTAATGGGCGCATATGTGGGATTCTTAAGGGGCCCTTGGCCCCTTAAGCAGGGTGCAGGGGCAGCGCCCCTGCCCAACTACTACACACGAAAAGGAGTCCATCATGCTTCAACTCAATGACATCAGCCTCCAGTTTGCCGGCGACCTGCTGTACAAGCACGTAGACCTGCTGTTCCAGCCCGACCACTGCTACGGTATCATCGGTGCCAACGGCGCGGGCAAATCCACCCTGCTGCGCATCATCTCCGGCGAATTGCAGCCCACCACCGGTACGGTATCCATGCGCAAGGAAGACCGCATGAGCGTGCTGGAGCAGAACCACTTCAAGTATGACGAGTTTTCCGTGATGGACACCGTCATCATGGGCAACAAGCGCCTGTACGAGATCATGAAGGAAAAGGACGCGCTGTATGCCAAGGAAGATTTCACCGATGCAGACGGCGAACGGGCTGCCGAATTGGAAGGTGAATTTGCCGAGCTGAACGGCTGGGACGCTGAAACCGAAGCCGCCCAGTTGCTCAACGGCATCGGCATCCCCACCGAACTGCACTATGCCCAGATGGAAAGCCTTGATGGCCGCCAGAAGGTGAAGGTACTGTTGGCTCAGGCTCTGTTCGGACAGCCCAACATCATCCTGCTGGACGAGCCCACCAACGGTCTGGATGTGGAAAGCACCGAGTGGCTGGAAAACTTCCTGGTGGAGTGCAACGCCATCGTGATCGTGGTCAGCCATGACCGCCACTTCCTGAACGCTGTGTGCACCAATATCGTGGACGTTGACCACGAAACCTGCAAGATGTACTCCGGTAACTATGACTTCTGGTACGAGTCCTCCACGCTGATGCAGCAGCTGATCCGCAACCAGAACAAGAAGCGCGAAGAAAAGATCCGCGACTTGCAGGAGTTCATCCGCCGGTTCGCTGCCAACAAGTCCAAGAGCCGTCAGGCCACCAGCCGTAAGAAGGTGCTGGACAGCCTGCAGATCGAGCAGATGCCCGCTTCCAGCCGCAAGTATCCCTTCGTTGGCTTTGAGCCCGAGCGTGAAGCCGGTAAGGACATCCTGACGGTGGAAGGCATCTCCAAGACCATCGACGGCGTGAAGGTGCTGGATAATGTGAGCTTCACCGTCAAGAAGGGCGATAAGATCGCTTTCGTCGGCGACAACGAAGTCGGCGCCACCGCCCTGTTCCGCATTCTGGTGGGCGAGCTGAACCCGGATGAGGGCAACTTCAAGTGGGGCGTAACCATCAGCCAGAGCTATTTCCCTAAGGACAACACCCGTTTCTTCGAGGACTTCGATGGCAATCTGGTGGACTGGATGCGTCAGTTCGCGCCCGATCCCACCGAAACCTACATCCGTGGCTTCCTGGGCCGTATGCTGTTCAGCGGCGATGAAGTGTACAAGCCCGCCAAGGTGCTCTCCGGCGGTGAGAAAGTGCGCTGCATGCTCAGCCGCCTGATGATGTCCAAGGCCAACGCCCTGCTTTTGGATCAGCCCACTGACCACTTGGATCTGGAAAGCATCACTGCTCTTTCCAACGGTCTGCAGGCTTATCCCGGCAACCTGTTCTTCGCCTCTCATGACCACCAATTCATCGATGAAATCGCCAACCGTATCATCGAGTTCCCCATCGGCCGCGAAGGCTGCCTGGACTACGAGGGCAAGTTTGACGATTATCTGGAATGGAAGCGCAGCCGCGTATGAGCCAGTTGAAGCCCGGCGTTTACCGCCATTTCAAAGGCAATCTGTACCGCCTCATTACGGTGGCACGCCACTCGGAAACCTTGGAAGAGA
The DNA here is from genome assembly GCA_015056245.1 of Clostridiales bacterium. GTDB lineage: Bacteria > Bacillota > Clostridia > Christensenellales > Aristaeellaceae > Limiplasma. The sequence continues at coordinate 8,841 of SVGQ01000067.1, forward strand.
TGGTGGTGTATCAGGCGCTGTATGGGGAGGGCGGCTACTGGGTGCGTCCTGTGTCCATGTGGAATGAGATCGTTGAAAAAGAGGACTATACCGGCCCTCGTTTTGTGTGGGTCGGAGAAAATCTGTAAGAGAACAGCCCATCCTGCATCCGCTTTTGCGGACGGGATGGGCTGTTTTAGTTGGCGGGGGAGAGGATCAATCCTCCCGGATCCACAAATCGCCAAAGTAGTGGATCATTTCTTCATCGCTGAGCCGGAAAACGCGCTTGGCATTGTTCAGCATATCCTGTACTCGGCTGGAGCTTTCCGTCTGTACAAAGTCCCGGAGAAACTGGAGGTGTTCCTCCCATTTTTCCATGGACTGATTCCAGCGTTCTTGATTGTAGGGCATATCGTGACGGATCTCATCCGCCAGTGAATCAATGACACCGATCACCCTTTCAGGCGCATAGGTGGTGCCCATGTGGTAGGCCATCCGCTGCAGGAACTGATCCCGGAAACCATCGTTTTCCAACAGTGCGTTGATGATTACGGTATTGTTGGCGCGGGTGTCGCTGACGGTGCCGATGAGCTGTGAAAGATTGGCGGGCTGGGTACCGAAACCCCAGTCGATGTCGAAGTTAATGATGCGCCACAGTCCGTCGCCGGCAGCGGAGCGGCAGTGCCGTATATTGGGGTAATCGCGGTCTCCGGTATAGGCACGCGCTATGTAGTAATCCATGAAACTTTCCAGATGGACCTGCTGTGCAACGACCTGATAATCTTCTTCGTATGCCAGGTTGTGGTTGCGGCAGAATTTCAGCAAAGCGGTAAAATCAGCAACGCTGCCATGCTCCTGGATACTCCATCCCTTGACCATATCCACATCGCTTTCCTCGCCGCCCAGATGCGCGGCCACATAGCTGTCGGTCAGTCGTTCGCGGATAAAGTACACACCGTAATATTCGCCGTTGATGATCAGGTTGACGGGGCGGTAAGCCTGACAGAGCACCTCCGGCATGGCTTGTGCCGTCAGTGAGGTGAGAAACTCGTCGCGGATCATGGCCCGATTGCCATCCTCGGAGCCGGAGCGCAGGATCAGGGCATTGTAGGAGGTGTAGGGCAGGTCCTCGAATACAGGATAATCCAGCGTAGAAGCGCCGTATTTGCCCCGGAAGCGCACCTGAAAGCTTTTCTTTTTCAGCTGTCTGCTGCCCTGACCATGGATCTTCAGGCCGCAGTCGATGTTGAACATTTCCTGACCGTTCTCGATCAGTACCAAATTGGCTGGATCTTCACGGTTTTTGTATTCAAACTTATCGTAGATGCTTCCTCTGCCGATGACCTTTCCCGGAGCAGCGGAAACGGACACGATCGGCAGCTCGTACTTTTCCGCATCAAACAGATAGTGATAGGTGGCGATGGGGGAGGGCATGTTTTCTTCCTGGCAGGACATCACCCGAAGGAAGGTTGTGCCTTCAACCGGAATGGGCGTTCCATCGTAGAGTGGACTGTCACTGGTTGGATCACTGCCGTCCAGTGTGTAGCGGAGCTGTCCATCACCGGACAGAGATACTTGAAAAGGTTCCCCGTACAGACCGGTTGGATGATCAGCAACAGGCTTATCCATAACGCCGGTATAGCCAGCGGCGTTTTCCTTTCCGATGGTGGGCAGATCATAATAGAACAGCTGTCCCTGCCAGCGTCCATAGCTGGCATCCGGCGGCACCTGCGGTATCGCGAGCATATCGACGCATTCGCCGTTCACAGTGGACAGGTACAATTCCTCGCCATCGGAAGAAAGCTTGAAACTGGCTTCCTTTCCACCGTTGCCGGAGGCATAAACAATATAGTAACTGCCGGGTTCAAGGATCGCCTCCGGCAGCTGCCAGCGGGTCAGATCCTTTTTCTTGTCGGACAGGCAGAACTGGTTGAGCTGCACTGGCTCTGCGCCGGGATTGTACAGTTCCACCAGATCATAATATTCCTCCGATTCCCCAACGGGATGCTGGGTGCTGTTGGAGGTCATCACTTCGGTGATCATCAGGGGCTGAGAAAGGGAGGCGGTATATGCTGCGATCCCCTCGTTGGTGTTGGCAAAACCCGGTGAGGGTAAATCGGATGCCCCGGATTCCCTGAGCCATACCTTCCCGCCCAGCGCAGGATACGTCACCTGATCCACCACACCTTTTTCCTTGTGGAACAGGATCAGTTCGCCCTTACTTTTTCCCAGCTTCATTTTCAGATTCTTCCCATCGCAGCGGAACACCCGATAGGCACCGGGGGCCAGTTCTTCTTTGGGAAGTCTGCAATCCGTAGGATCGTCCCTGTCGCCGCTGAGGTAATAGTCCGACAGCAGGATGGTTTCGGAGGAACCGTTGTAGATCTCTACATAGTCCTCAAAGCCCAGCGACCAGACGCTTTCGTTGTCTGTCATCAGCTCGGTGATGCAAAGGGTATCAGGCAGTTGCGAAGCATCCGCAAATGCGATGGATCCCCATAACAGTAAAAGCACCGTACATAAACCTACAATGCCTCTCCTGAAACCGTTCATCCCGGATTCACCTCTCATTCATCCACTTCCAGCAAGGCCATCTCGGCAGCTTCCAGCGCGTCGTAGAGCCCAGCAGTCCGCTCCTGTTCAGCAGCATATTCTTCTGTCAGGCTGCGCATCAGTGTCTGATCCGCATAGGTGGCAGGATCCGCCAGTTTGGCTTCCAGCTCGGCGATCCGCTGTTCGTTCTGCTCAATGGCTTCTTCTGCCTTCTTTACCTGCGCTTTGAGTTCGCGCACCTTGGCGTTCAGCTTGCGGTCTTTCTTCTTTTCCTTGATCAGTTCTGTCTTGGTTTGTTCCGGCACACCCAGCTGCACTGGCGCAACAGGACGATTCCGCTTTTCCAGATAATCATCGAAATTGCCCAGATATTCCCGGATGCCGTCCTGCTCCATGACCATGACCCGGTCTGCAAAGCGGTTGATGAAATAGCGGTCGTGACTGATAGCGAGAATCGTGCCGGGGAAATCCCGCAGGGCATCCTCCAGCACCTCGCGGCTGTCCATATCCAAGTGGTTGGTGGGTTCGTCCAACAGCAGCAGATTGTCCTTTTTCAGCATCAGCTTGGTCAGGGCAACACGGCCCCGTTCGCCGCCGGACAGCTTGCCGATCTGCTCATATACCTCATCCCCGGTAAACAGGAACAGGCCCAGCGCGCCCCGCACCTTGGATTGATCCATGGTTGGGAAATCATTCCAGACTTCGTCCAGAATGGTATTGTTGGGGTTCAGGGACTGTTGATGCTGATCGTAGTAGCCCACATCGATGTTGGTGCCATAGCGAACCACACCTGTGTCCGGGGTCAGCTGATTCATCAGGATCTTGAACAGGGTACTCTTACCTACGCCGTTGGGGCCGATCAAGGCCACCCGGTCGCCTGTGCGCAGCTTGAAGGATACATTTTCAAAGATGGTTTCCTCATCAAAATGTTTGGACAAGCGATCCGCTTCCAAGGCGTCCTCACCGCTGCGGCGGCGGGCATCGAAACTGAAGCGCACATGCTGCTCCTCAATGGGTTTGTCCAGCCGCTCAATACGATCCAACCGCTTCTGGCGGCTCTCCGCAGCCTTGATGCTCTTCTCCCGGTTAAAGCTGCGATAGCGCTCGATGATCGCCATTTCCCGCTGGATTTCCTTCTGCTGGAGCTGATAAGCCTTCATGCGGGTTTCAAAATCTGCGGTTCGCTTCTGCATATACTGGGTGTAGTTGCCGGAGAACTTGATCATTTTGCCGCCCAGCAGCTCGCCCATGGTAGTGCATACGTGGTCGAGGAAGTAACGGTCGTGGCTGATGAGCAGCAGGGAACCCTTGAAAGCAGTCAGGTATTCCTGCAACCATTCGATAGCTTCCAGATCCAGATGGTTAGTGGGTTCGTCCATGAGCAGGATATCCGGCTTCTGGAGCAGAAGCTTCGCCAGTGACAGACGGGTGCGCTCACCGCCGGACAGGGTGCCAACCTGCCGCTGATGCATTTCCGGTGGCAAACCAAGGCCATTGAGCACGCCCAGCATTTCGCCTTCATAGGCGTAGCCTTCCACCTCGTTGAAGCGTTCCAGCAACTTCTGATGATCCATCGACAGCTTCACAGCACGATCCGGATCTGTTTCCTGCGCCATTTCCTCTTCCATCTGGGTAAGGCGTTTTTCCATGGCGATCACAGGCTCAAACACGCGAAGCAGCGCGCCCCATACCGTATCCGTCAGGGCGATATCATCCACCTGCGCCAGATAACCAATGCGCAGATCCTTGCTTTTATGTACAGAACCTCCGTCCGATTCCAGCTCGCCGGTCAGAATCCGCATCAATGTGGATTTGCCGCAGCCGTTAACGCCTACAAGGCCCATTTTTTCTCCCTTTTGCAGGCTGAAGCTGACGCCCCGGAGCACCTCATGGATGCCAAAGCTCTTCTCCAGATCCTGTACGGAAATCAGTATCATCGTTGGTTTACCCCTTATCTGGCTGCCCGGAGTTCCTGAGCAGCTTGGTTCAATTCTTCTCTGGTCATGCGGCAATAGGCAAGCGCTGTATCAGTGGCATTGTGCGATGCTTCCCTGAGCAGATGGCAGCCTTCTTCCACGATCCATTTTCGGTTGGCTTCATCCTGTGCTGCCTCCGTGCCCTGAAACAGTGCGTCCTCCATCTCGTCGTAGCAATCGCCTTCATTGAAAAAGCAGGCGCATTGGAAGAAGTCCTGCGTTGTCATCATCGGCAAAACTGCTGCTTTCAGCTCCCTGAGCCGCGGCGCGCGGATCTCGCACAATACGCTTTCCTCCGTGAGGGATGCCAGCAAGCGCAGACTTTTCAGAAGCAATCTGTCCCGGTAGTCCCACTGGACGCTTCGTTCCATAGCCCGTAAATGCAGCAATTCGCTGGCGTAGAGGCGCGGTTCCGGTGCCATCATTTCCAAGAGGCTTTCATGGCTCAAGTCTTCCAGTGCCTTTAATGGCATGCCGCAATGGAGGCGGCTGGCATCGTCCAGCTGGTGCAGGTATTCCAACTCCTCCATCAGCTGTGCAACTTTGCGCGCCAGATCGCCCATCATCTCGATCATCCTGAGGATGTAATCCCGCTGGAACAAGCTCTCCACCTCCGCAATGCCCAGTATAACATACTTTTGCATGCTTGCAAAGCCGATTCCATGGCATGCAAAAAGCCGTTCCGCGAACGGAACGGCTTTATTGGCAAAAGAGCTTAGAACTTCAGGGGGTTCACCTTGACGGCGGGGCCCATGGTGCTGCTCAGGTACACGCTCTTAATATAGGTGCCCTTGGCGGCAGCGGGCTTGGCCTTGATGATGGCCTCCATCAGAGTGGTCAGGTTGTCAACCAGCTTCTCGGTGCCGAAGGAAGCTTTGCCCATGGGGCAGTGGATGATAGCGCCCTTGTCAACACGATACTCGACCTTACCAGCCTTGATATCGGTGATGGCCTTAGCAACATCCATGGTGACGGTGCCGCTCTTGGGGTTGGGCATCAGGCCCTTGGGGCCCAGGATACGACCGATGCGGCCCACAACGCCCATCATGTCGGGGGTAGCGATCATGACGTCGAAGTCAAACCAGTTTTCGGTCTGGATCTTCTGGATCATTTCCTCGCCGCCAACGATATCAGCGCCAGCTGCTTCGGCTTCCTTCTGCTTGTCGCCCTTGGTCACGACCAGCACGCGAACGGTACGGCCGGTACCATGAGGCAGAACCACGGCGCCGCGGACCTGCTGGTCAGCGTGGCGGGGGTCAACGCCCAGACGGACAGAGATTTCAACAGTCTCATCAAACTTGGCCTTGCTGGTCTTGCAAACGAGATCGCAAGCATCAGCGGGATCATAAGCCATCATGGTGTCGATCAGCTTAGCGCTGTCAACGTACTTCTTTCCGTGTTTCATGTTTCGTCCTTCCTGTGGTGCTAACGGCACAATGTCCTCCCACACTCAATCATCGTTATTCCTCGACGGTGATGCCCATGGAGCGAGCAGTACCCTTGACCATGCTCATGATGGACTCGATGTCCGTGGCATTGGTGTCGGGCTTCTTGATCTCAGCGATCTTGCGAACCTGATCCTGAGTCAGCATGCCGACCTTGTCGCGGTTGGGGCGACCGGAAGCAGTCTGCAGGTTCAGTTCCTTCTTGATCAGAACAGGCACGGGGGGAGTCTTGGTGATGAAGGTGAAGGTGTTATCGGTGTACACCGTGATGACGACGGGGATGATCATGCCGGCGTCCTTCTGGGTGCGCTCGTTAAACTCCTTACAGAAACCGGGGATGTTCACGCCGTGCTGACCCAGCGCAGGACCGATAGGGGGCGCAGGAGTAGCCTTAGCGGCGGGAACCTGAAGCTTAATCATGGATTTAACCTTTTTTGCCATTGGTATGGACCTCCTTCAATGTGGTCATGGCGGAATGCCTTTGGCATTCCTCCCACTGCATCCCGGGGGATGCTACCGGGGAAGATCAGATCTTTTCCACGTCGGCAAGATCGACTTCCACGGGCGTTTCGCGGCCAAGGAACATCTTGACCTTAACCGTCAGT
>SVGQ01000068.1 GCA_015056245.1 Clostridiales bacterium
CAAGCAGAAGACCTGCCTGCCCAAGTGGGCGTGCGTGGTGAACACGCTGCCCTTTACCATGGTGGCGGCGGTGCTGCTGGCGGGCATGGGCGCTTTGAACGTGGGCAGCAGCCTGATGTTCTTCGGGCTGTATTTCCTTTTGAAGAAAGCTGGCAGCGAAAAACAGGGGCAATAAAGCAAGACCGAACCGATCTCGTTCGGGGATCCTTTGTGAGAGAAAAGAACTGTCACACGCACCTGCAAACCCAGTCATTTCAACGATGCTACGAAGCGTAGCATCGTTTTTTTGCGCCTGCAAACAACTGTTGGTGGCTGCAACCGGAGGGGCCGGATAGAATGGAGCCATCACAGACGGACGGTCGGCTCCGGCCCCTCCGCCTGAAATACGGAGGGTAAGCATGAGCACCGAACGAGACGTTATCATTTCCGCAAGAAAGCTCAAGAAGAGCTTCGGCACCGGCGACAACCAACAGACGATTTTTGAAAATCTGGATCTGGATATCTACCGCGGCGATTTTACCATTATTATGGGTTCCTCCGGCGCAGGCAAGTCCACACTGATGTATTCCCTCTCCGGCATGGATCGCCCCACCACCGGTACGATCCACTTCGCAGGCAGAGAGATCACCAAATGTACCGACGACCAGCTGGCGGTCTTCAGAAGAAAGCATTGCGGCTTCGTGTTCCAGCAGATCTACCTGCTGGAGAAAATGAGCCTGATGGATAATGTGCTCACGGCGGGCGCACTTTGCAAGGGCAGCCGCAAGGAGCTGATCCGGCGGGCCAAAGAACTGTTCGACATGGTCAATATCCCGGAGATCACAAGGAAGAAGTTCTCCTCGCAGGTCTCCGGCGGCGAGGCGCAGCGTGCAGGCATCGTCCGGGCGGTGATCAACAAGCCCCAGGTGGTGTTTGCCGACGAGCCCACCGGTGCACTCAACTCCCACAACTCCGCCGCCGTGCTGAATGTGTTCACCCGGCTCCACAACGAGGGGCAGAGCATCATCATGGTCACCCACGACAAGCGCACCGCCCTGCGGGGCAACCGGGTGCTGTACGTCCGGGACGGACAGATCTTCGGCGAATGCGATCTGGGCAAATACGAGGCAGACAACGCTGAGCGGGAAGCCAAACTGAACAGTTTCCTGAACGAGATGGGGTGGTAATGTGAGCAAGATCTCCACGCAGGTGATCCACAATCTGAAGAAGGATAAGGGTTCCTTCGTTTCCTTTGGTCTGATCGTGCTGTTTACCGCCTTCATGCTGAATCTGGCGCTGGTGCTGGCGTTTCAGGTGGACGAGGCCTACGACAAAAAGTTCGATGCGCTGAATGCAGCCTCCCTCAACCTGTACATTCCCGAAATGCAGGACGATGCTTCGCTTTCTGCCCGGCTGAACGCCATCGACGGCGTGCGCATGGTGGAGGCCCGGCAGGCGGTCTATGCAGAAGCCGTGGTCAAGGATTTCCGGGGCACTGATTTCGATATGAACACCGTTTTCTACAACATGGAGGATGAACGCAGCATCAACCGGCTGGAGATGCGCCAAGTGGCAGACGATCCACAGGAGCCTGCTATCTTCCTGCCCATGTATGTGGCCAATTTCGGCGAATTTGCCATCGGCGACCAAATCGTCTATCAGGTAAACGGCAGCGAAAACGCCTTTACCGTGGCCGGTGTGGCAGAAGAGATGCAGTATGGTAACTACGGCAAGGGCCTGATGGGCGCGTGGCTTTCCGGCAGCGCCTACCGGGACTTCCGTGCCGCGAACGAAATGCAGACCATCGTGGAATATGCGCTGGTCGCTGACAAGTCCGCTTCGCCGGAGCAGGTCCGGCAGGAAGCCGCCGATATCCTCGCCATACACGGTATTACCCTGCTGGCCATGAACGACTGCGCCTCCACCAAGGATACCCGCACCATGGTCTGCGGTCTACTGATCCTGATCCTGATCGCGTTCGCCTGCATGATCCTGCTGGTCAGCGTGTTCCTGAGCAAGTTCCGCATCAGCAACGCCATTGAGGATGAGATGGTCAGCATGGGCGTGCTGAAGGCCATGGGCTACACCGGCGGCATGATCATCGCCAGTCTGGTGGTGCCCTACATGCTGGTCACTGCGGTGTGCGCCGCTGTGGGCGTGGCGCTCTCCTACGCCGTGCTGCCTTTGCTGGCAGATTTCCTTACCATGCAGTCGGGCTTTTCCTTTGCCCCTGCCTTTGACTTAGCCGCGCTGGCCTGCGCCGTGCTGATCCCGCTGGGGATCGTGCTGGTGTTCACCGTCAGCGCAGCGGGGCGCATCCGGAAGATCCAGCCCATCAGCGCCATCCGCGGCAGCAGCAATGAAAGCGCCACCGGCAGCAATCCCCTGCCGCTGGAAAACACCCGCTTCAGCACCGGGCTGCGGCTGATCCTCAAGCAGATGCTTGCCAGCAGGAAGCAGAACGCGCTGTTGTTCCTCGTCTCCTTTGTGCTCACCGTGCTGGTGGCCTTCTCCGGCACGCTGTTCTACAACGTGGTCATCAAGCCGGAAAACTTCATGTCCACCCTCTCTGAGGAAACGCCGGATATCATCTTCGTTACCAAAGCGGCTGATCTTGAGCAGTTGACCGACAACCTGCGCACCGATGCGGATGTGCAGTCTGTGTTGAACTACACCACCGCCAATGTGAACCTTGGCAGCAGTGCCGTTACCGCCTTTGTCTGCGAGGACTTCTCCCGTACCACCAACGATCTGTGCTACTTGGGGCGCAACCCGCAGGAAAAGGGCGGGATCGCTCTTGGCAGTGCCTTTGAGGCGCAGTATAATATTGGGGATGCCGTCACCATTGAAAGCGGCGATAAGACCTGCACCTATCAGGTGACCGGCTTCATCCAGAGCGTCAACTATCAGGGTGCTGTCTGCGGCCTGACCACGGAGGGCTACGAAGCCCTGTGCGGCGAGATCGCCATGCCGTCGCTGTATGTATACCTGAAGGAGGGCGCATCTGCCGAATCGGTCATCAGCCGATACGAAAACGGGCATGCGGAGCTGCTGCTCAAGAGCATCGACTCCCAGAAGATGGCCCGGACCACGCAGGAGATGTACATGGGCATCAGCGCAGCGCTGATCGCCGTGATCTTCCTGATCACGATCCTGATCGTGCTGTTCATCCTCTACATCGTCATCCGGTCGCTGCTGGTGCGCCGCAAGCAGGAGCTGGGCATCATGAAGGCCATGGGCTACACCAGCGGGCAGTTGATGCTGCAGACCGCAGGCAGCTTCCTGCCGGTCACCATCGCCGGGGTGCTGCTGTCGGCTACGCTGGGCATGTTCTATATGCCCCGGATCAATCAGATTATCTTCTCTTCTGTGGGCGCAGTCAGGAACCATCTGGAGGTCTCCTTTGCCTTCCTGATGCTTTTCGCCGCCGTGCTGATCGCTCTGAATTTCGCCATCAGCATCTGCCTGACGCTGCCCATTCGCAAAATTTCCGCCTATGCGCTGATCAAGGAATAAAGGGAGGAACCAATCATGGATTTTGGCGATAGACTCAAGCAGATCAGAACCTCTCAGGGGCTTTCTCAGGAGCAGCTGGCCGAGAAGATCGGCGTATCCCGGCAGGCCATCACCAAATGGGAAACCAAGAAGGGTCTGCCCGACATCGAGAACATGGTCATTCTGGCAGAGATCTTCAAAGTAACGCTGGATGAGCTGGTGCTGCAGGAATCCCAGCGGATCCAGCGCCAGCAGAACCTCTACGAAAGCGAGACCGTCTACGACATCGACGGCGACAAGCATTTCGACATCCGCATGGGCAGCGCCCGGAGCGTGGTGATCACCTCCGGCAGCGACGAAAAGATCCACATCAAGCTGCAATCGGAGACCCTTGAAAACCTCGCCTCCCTGTACAAGATCAAGCTGGACGAAAAGCGCAGCAAGCTGGATATCGACTGCATTGCCAAAAAGGGCGTTACCCGCTACGAGACTGAGGCCTCTGTGGATGTGATCCTCACGCTGCCGGCGGATTATACCAGCCATTGCGAGATCGACGCTTCCACCAAGGTGCTGCGCATTGAAAACCTGCGCCTCAGCCGTCTGGAATACGACGGCGATGCCCGGCAGGTGTTCATCCGGGAGGTAAGCGGCAGCGTGGAGCTGACCGGTAAGACCGATTACGACATCACTTTGGAGGGAGCCTGCGCCAAGCTGGATGTGAACCAGTTCTGCGCCAATGCCATCGTGCACATTGCTGACCCGGCAGCCTACAAAGCCGAGAACAACGGTCGAAAATGCAGCCTTGTGTACCGCAGGGACGGCGCCATCTGCGAAGAGCCCCTCTGCACAGAGGGCGAGCAGGTGATCAGCGTATCCGGCATCCGTTCGGAGCTGATGATCGACTGCGGAGCATAACAACCGGTGACAGAGGGAGGGCAGCACATGAGCCGGATCATTTTTCAGAAAAGCTATATCATTGTGCTGCCTTCGTTTGCTTCAACGGCTGCGCACAGGCATCCCTTTCTGCACCTGTTCTGCGGTGCAGACGGGTGCAGGATCTCTGCGGCAGACGGGCTGATGGAGGGAAGCTGCATCCTGACCGGCCCTCATGTGCAGCATGCGGTGTCCCCAGGAAGCGGCATCGGCTTCTTTCTGCTCATCGATCCCACCAGCCGTCTGGCAGAGTGGATCCGGAGCCGCTATTTGCAGAATCGTTCCTCCGCAAGCATCCCCTGTGCAGAGCTACCGCCTGCCGAAACGCTGAACACCCTGCCGGATGAACTGATCGTGCAGAACGCAGAGGCTGTTCTGGCGCAACTGGGGCTTTCATCAGAGCCGGGCAGCATGACAGACGAGAGAGTCTCGCAGGTGGTGGAAAACATCATCTCCGGGCAATGGCTGGAGATGAGCGTGCGGGAGATCGCCGCAAGGGTGTACCTGTCCGAAAGCCGCCTGACCCACCTGTTCAAGGAAAACGCCGGTATATCGCTGAAAAGCTATCTGGTCATCCGCAGGCTGGAAAAAGCCTATCGCTTCATCACCTCCGGCGGCAGGATGACCCGGGCCGCCCACGAAAGCGGGTTTGCCAGCTCTGCCCATCTGGCCTACACCTGCAAAAAGCTGACGGGCATCTCCATCAGCGAGGTATTGAAGAAAACAGCAGATTTTTGAAAGCAAAAAGATCCCCTGTGCTTTATCATGACGGTGTTACAGAGAAAGCATAGGGAATCTTTTCTTTCGGAGGTGCTTGTATGGAACATTTGCTCAGGGAGACCGTAATGCTGGATTATTCCGACCCCGCCATTCAGCAGCTTGTGGCGCTGCGGGGCTGGCGGGAGTTGGATGCCTTTCACCAGATCGGAGCCATCTACAACTTCGTACGGGATGAGATCGCCTTCGGCTACAATGTGGATGACGGCATCCCGGCTTCCCGTGTGCTGCGGGACGGCTACGGCCAGTGCAACACCAAGGGAACGCTGTTCATGGCGCTGCTTCGTTGCGTAGGCATTCCCTGCCGGGTGCACGGCTTCACCATCAACAAGAAGCTGCAAAAGGGAGCCATGACCGGCTTTGTCTATGCCAATGCGCCGCAGCACATCTTTCACAGCTGGGTGGAAGTGTATTGGGACGGGCAATGGTACGAGCTGGAGGGTTTCATTCTGGATAAGCCCTACCTGACCAGCCTGCAGCAGATCCATGCGGACTGCACCGGCGCATTCTGCGGCTACGGCGTTGCGGTGTCGGACTTCCGGCACCCGGTCATCGATTGGAACGGCAACAGCACCTACATCCAGAGCGAGGGCATCACGCAGGATTTCGGCGTGTACGATTCGCCGGATGAATTGCTCAGGGAGCACCATCAGGAAATGTCAGCTTTCAAAAGCTTCCTTTACCGGCAGGTGGGTCGGCATCTGATGAATTGGAATGTGCGGCGGGTACGGCGGAAGGGGTAGATCCCCCGCCGTTTTTATTCCACAACGGCATACCCCGCCCGCTGGATCTTGGCCCGGATCACCTCATCCGACACATCCTGCGCATAGGAGACCGTTACCTGACCCTTTTTCAGATCCACGCTCCCGGCAACACCGGGTATATCGTTAACAGCTTCTTCCATGCGGTTCTTGCAGTGGTCGCAATGCATCCCTTCCACCTTGAAGGTCTTTTGGTACAGGGTGGAAGGGAGCTTCTTTTTGGGGGGCTTGTAGCTGCTGCCGCCTCCGCAGCAGCCGCCCTTGCCCCGAAAGTGCTTTACAGTGTGCAGGATGGCGACCGCCACCACCACCGCAATGATCCCGATAATGATGATGTTTTCCATAATATCCTCCTGCATGTAGATGTGATCACTCCGCAGCCCGTTTGAGCTGGGTGGGCACAGTCAGCTGCTCAATGCTGCGCCCCTGGTTCCACAGCTTCCAGTAGACGGCGGAGCATTTCTTGTACTGGCAGAAGGTGCGCCGGGCAGAATCCACATCATCGTACACCTTCCACAGCCCGCTGCACTTGGCCTCCTGCTTGCGGTGGATGAAGCCATGCACATCCCCCGGGGGATAGCTGAGAAACAGCCCGATCTCGTGGGGGAACTCCTCCTCCTGGGCCAGCCGCTGGATCAGCCTGCGGATGCAGTGGTTGGCATTGCCGCAGGTGTAGCCGCAGCCCTGCAAAAGCTCACAGGCCATGTGGTGGTTCAGATCCTCGGCAAGGCGGTTTGGGCGGTACACATAGATCAGCCCGATGCCGTTGCGGTAGCGCAGGGGCAGCACCCGCAGCCCCTTCTTCAGCAGCCGCCGGTTATACGCGCGGACGCTGCTGTTCATCTCTTCTCTGGAGGCATAGGGGCAGGAAAGGATATTGCCTGTTTTGATGCTGGCCAGCGTGGGCGCGCAATGGCGAATGACTTGTTCTTCCGACACAGGTATCCCTCTTTTCAAGGTTAGTTATATCTAACTCGGATAGAAAAAGAAAAGGCCTCAGACCAGTTGTAGAGAAGAAATGCCCGGGAGGCCAATCCCGGGCACCCTGTCTTGGAGGGGGGCGATGCTTTGCCCAATGGTCTTTACCGGTGAGGGAGGTCTTCATTCCCACCGGTAAGTTAGTTGTAACTAACTTACATGATCATTATACAGACCATTGATTACTCTGTCAAGCACTTTTTTCAACTTTTCCCGTCGGTTTCCGTTGCACGGCACACTTCCTGCACCCATTGCTCCGGGCGGCACAGCAGCAGCTCCTCGTGCAGCAGATCGTGCTCCACGATATGTGGCCTTGCAAAGTGCTGATTGTAGCGGCGAAGGTACTCCTCCCCCATCTTCTTTGCATAGAAACAATGCACCGTGGTGCCCTCTTTTTGGATGCCCAATCCCAGCGGGGTGATGAGATCGGAATGGAACTGGCTTTGGATGCTCGCACGCTTCACAAAGGCCATGGAGCCATCCAGCAGCCCCATCATGGCCAGCATTTTCTCCATGTAGACCTTCTGCTCGGGCGGCTTCTGCTCCAGCCGTTTCTGCATCCACCGGGGCAGCCGCCCCTTCTGCATGATGCCGTGCAGCACCGTGCCAATGAGCCATGCCTTGAACCGGGCGGGCAGCCCTTCCTCCTGATCCAGATCGCTGCTGCCCAGAATGGCGTGGGCGATGCGGATATTGCCCCGTTCCACCAGCATACCCGCCAGCGAGCCGCCCAGAGAGCAGCCATAAACCGCATGGATGGTGCCGCCGAACTGCTTTTGCACAAAGGCTTCGATCTTCTCCACCTGATCGGTAACAGTGGTGAAGAGGGTGCTTTCCGTTTCGTCAAAGCCATCGTAGGAGGCGCAGACCACATGGAAGTGTTCATTCAGCAAAGGCAGCACCGGCCCGAAGTTCTTCTTCCAATGGCAGCAGGTGCCGGGTAGCAGCAACAGCACAGGCGCATCCCACAGACCGGATTCGTAAAATCTCATACTTGCGCCTCCCTACTTTTTTGGAAACCAAGGAAGGCAGCGGTTCACCCGGGCGCAGTAGTCCACATACTGCTGTCCGTACAAATCCCGCAGCCATTTTTCTTCGGTGGCGGATACCAGCAGAGTCATCAGCAGCCAGTAAAGGGGCGGCAGGATGAGCAGCCACAGGTTGCACACCAGCAGCAGCACGCCTGTGCAGGCAAGCATGAATGCGGAATAGATGGGATTGCGCACCCAGCCGTACACGCCGGTGGTGACCAGCGTGTTGCTGACAATGTTCTGATCCAGCTTGGAATGGAAGTTGGCCAGCGCCCACATGACCATGCCGATCAGGATCAGCGCAATGCCAAGGGGCCGGAAGAGCCACCCCAGCTGCAGCACCCTGCCGCCGCTGAGCAGGGACTGACCGCCCGCAATGGCCCCCAGCACCGTCAGCGTGATGATGATCGCGCCATACACGGGGCCGCAGCCGAAAAACGACAGATGTTCCTTCTTCTTCATGTTCATTCTCCCTTCGTACAGGTAAAACAGGCAATGCCCTTCACGATTTCGATCTTTACATGGGCATACAGGCCCTCCAGCCGACTGCACAGGCTTTCCAAGGTTTCAAAGGGCGGGGTGAAAAAGCCCTTGGGCACATAGAGATGGTTCACAAACCAGTCGGTGCGTCTGTGCTGACCGGCGATGTAGAAGCAGCCGCAGAAGATGCTGCCGGGCTTCAGCACACGGAATGTCTCCCGGTAGGCTGCCTCTTTATCGGGGAAGGCGTGGAAGCCGTTAAGCGACAGCACCGCATCGAAGCTGCCGTCCGCGTAGGGCAGCGCACCCACATCCCCTTGTCTGAAATGCACGTTGGAGAGGCTCATGCCCTTCGCACGCCGCTGCGCCCGGGTCATCATGTCAGCAGAGTAATCCAGGCAGGTGACATCGGCTTCCGGCAAAGTCTTGTACAGGGGCATGGACAGGATGCCCGTACCCACCGGCACCTCCAGCAGCCTGCCGGAGAAGCCCTCGGGAATGCCCTGCATGGCCTTGGCAATATATTCGTGGTTCTCCTCCTCGCTCATAGCCCAGACAGCCCTTGTGACCAACCTGCCGGAGAAGGTGGAGCAGGTGATCATACCATCGTAGAAGTCGTGGTCGCCGCCCATGTGGCGGTATGCGTTGCGGATCTCATCCTTGCGGGACATGCTGATTCCTCCTCAAATACCATATGATGAATGCTACAAACCAAAGGATCATGCTCTCGCTCATCAGCCCATTGATGAAGCCGATGCGGAAAGCGCCATCCGGCAAAATGACCTTGCCAACGGACAGCACAACATAGAGCGTCAGCGGATTGATCGCCGCCATCCGGCGTGGATGAACGGTTTTCCCCGTTGCCGAAAGCCATGCCCAATACACAAAGGGCGGCAGCATCAGTCCTTCGCTGACGATCACCACCCAGGACAGGTGGCTGTACAACGCTTCTGCCGCCGGGATCGCCGCCTGAGCATAGCCGTTGCCGTTCAGCCACGCAAACAGGTACAGGATCATTACATAGAACAGGTGCAACGCCAGCCATGGGGTCAGGCCGAAGACGGTGAGATAATGGTAGACCCGGCGGTTCTTTGGCTCCGTGATCCAACTTTCGATGGAAAACAGCGCAACGCCATACAGGATGATGCCGGGAAACGACAGCGCCATGGCCAGCAGGTTACGCCACGGGGCGATCTGCTTGACGCCCTCGGTGAGCCAGTACAGGCTGCCGGAATGGGTGGTATCGCCATAGATCATCAACCAGTCGCCGCCGCCGAAGCACAGGCAGCCCAGCATGCCGCAGAGCAGGGCGAGGGTCATATGCTTGCTTTTTTGCATGGGTTACTCTCCTTCTTACATCAGCATGACCAGCAGTCCGGCCACCACCGCCACCGGCAGCCCCAGGACCATGCCGTAAACGCTGTGGAGGAAGTGGAACTTCACGGCAGAGGGCTCAAAGGCGCTGACCCCAGACAGCCGGTAGAACTTATCGAAGGGAGCCATGAGCACATCCACCACGGCGAAATCATACCAGTCCACCACCAGCCACAGGGCGTAGGCGGTGAGGGTTGCGGGCAGGAAGCCGGTCAGCCCGTTCACATAGCGCAGCACCAGCGCAAACAGGAAGGCGAACACCACCATAGCGATTGCTTTACGGATGTAGTCCTGCTTTCGGGCCGGAGGCTTTTCGGCGATCAGGCCCATGGTACGCAGCTTGTCGGTGACCACGGGTGGGTAATCGTTGGTGAAGGCGGTCTGCTTTTTCCATGTGGCCAGCTTGACCATCAGCGTGAACAGGATGCAGGCAACGATGCATTCGATCAGGAAAATCATGTGGGTTCCTCCTTTGGGCAAGGTGAGGGTTCTCGCTTTGGTTGGTGGTTAGTTATGACTAACCAATCATAATACCAAAACCCACCATTGTCAAGGAGTGATCTGAAAAGAAGGGCTGGTTTTTCACATGAACGCTGTTCTTTACAGGTGATCCGATTGCAGCAGCACAAAATGATTGCGATCCACGGTGATGATCCCATCCCGCTGCATCTTGCTCAGCTCGTTGGACATGGCGCTGCGGTCCACGCTCAGGTAATCCGCCAGTTGCTGACGGTTGAAGGGGATATCGAACGCCCGGCAGCCGTGCTGCGTTGCCTGAAAGGATAGGTAGCTGAGCAGCCTGCCCCGGATGCTCTTGGAGCTGGTGTGCATGATGCGCCGGGACAGGCTCAGGCTTTTCCGGGCGGCGATGGTGAGCATATTGCGGATCAGTTTGTTATGGAAACCGCAGGCGTGGGGGCAGACGGTGAACATGCACTCGGTGTTCAGAAACAGCACCTCCGTTGGCTCGGTGGCAACGGCGCTGATCATCAGCTTTTCGCCGGGCAGGCAGGCGTAGTTTTCCGCAAAGACCTGCCCTGCGCCCACCCGATCCAGAATGCTGCGGTTGCCCCAGATATCATCATTCTCGATGGATACGCTGCCGGAGAGCACCATGCCCATGGCGGTGACAGTCTCCCCCTCCCGGCAGATGAAATCGCACCGCTGATAGGTTTTCGTTGCCGCCTTCAGGCAGCCCAACATGCTTTGGATATCCTCCGGAGGGATGCTCCGGAACAGATCGGTCTTGGATAGAAAAAGCGTATCCATTTTGCCTCCTTGTTGTTATAACAACATACTTGTTGCTAATAGTATAGTATGATGTGACTGTAAAAATCAACCCGGGAGGGACTAACATGGTAAGAAAGATCATCAAGATAGACGAAGAAAAATGCATCGGCTGCGGTCTGTGCGCCGATGCCTGCCACGAAGGAGCCATCGAAATGGTGAACGGCAAAGCCAAGCTGACCCGCGAGGACTACTGCGACGGTCTGGGCGATTGTCTGCCCGCCTGCCCGGTGGATGCCATCTCCTTTGAGGAGCGGGAAGCCCCTGCCTACGACGAAGCCGCCGTGAAGGAGGCACAGGCGGCAAAGAAAGCAGCTGGGAAACTTCCCTGCGGCTGCCCGGGCACCCAGAGCCGGGCCATCAAGCGGGAAGCTGCGGCTGAGGTTGCCGCTTGTGCGCCCATGACCAGCCAGCTGCAGCAGTGGCCGGTGCAGATCAAGCTGGTGCCGGTGAACGCGCCCTATTTTGACGGGGCCAATCTGCTGATCGCCGCCGATTGCACGGCGTATGCCTATGCGAATTTCCATCAGGAGTTTATCCGGAACCGCATCACGCTGATCGGCTGCCCGAAATTGGATGAGGGCGATTATGCCGAGAAGCTGACGGCGATCATTGCAGGGAATGATATTCGGAGTTTGACCATTGTGCGCATGGAGGTGCCCTGCTGCGGCGGGATCGAGAATGCGGCGAAGAGGGCGTTGCAAGCCAGTGGGAAGTTCATTCCGTGGCGGGTGGTGACGGTGACTACGGATGGACGGCTGAAGGAATAACAAGAAGGAAAATCAAACAACTGCGCAGAATAGTATCAGGTAGAGAGGAGGCGTTACCATGACTTTGATTGAACAAATCGCCCTTGAAGCCGGTACGCTGCACCCGCAGACCCAACAGCAGGTACTGGACTTTGTTACGTTCCTTAAACAGAAAGAACAGCAAGCTTTGGAAGCCGACATGGACGCCATCATTACCGAAAACCTTCCCGCATGGAAGGAGCTGGCCAAATAATGTGGCTGCCCACGATTGATAACATTCTGCTGCTGCATCAGAAAATGGCTGAACAATCCGGCGGTTCTTCTGGCGTTCGCGAAATCGGTCTGATTGAAAGCGCACTGGCACGGGGTCAGGCTGCTTTCGGAGACGTGGAATTGTATCCTTCCATCGAGCAGAAAGCTGCTGCCATCGGTTGCGGTCTGACCAAAAACCATGGTTTTCTGGACGGCAACAAACGCATTGGCATGGCTACCATGCTGCTGATTCTGCGCCGAAACGGTGTGCGGCTTTCCTACACGCAAGAGGAACTGATTGCGTTGGGGCTGGCGGTAGCGCAAGGAGCTGCCGATGTGGAAGAAATGACCGCGTGGATTCAGGAGCACGAAGAAAAGCGAGCATGAACGAACACCTTCCGGCACAAAGAATGGAGCTGGAAGGTGTTTTTTGATTGATACAAGTGAACGTTTTGTAGACACATAACTTTCAGCAAGCAATGCATGTGTGGCCACACATACCAAAACCCGACAGAAGGCACTCTGCCCTATCTGTTGGGGTTGCTTGTTGGGGCAACCTGCCCCAATCCCCTTTTGGCATGATAACTCATGCGGCTACGCGTTCAAAGAACGCTCTTTTCCTCTATCACCCAACAACAAAATCTCATTCCCCTATCCCCGATCATCAACTATCATTTTCCTGCATCGACCGGTACTGCCGTGGCGAAATGCCGAACTGATGCTTGAAGGAACGATAGAATCCAGAATAATCTGAAAAGCCGGTTTGGGCAGCCACTTCTTCCAAGCGCTGACCATTCTCGATGCGGGTTTTGGCATCGATCAAGCGGCGCTGCAAAACATAACGGTGGAAACTGACGCCCATCCGTTGTTTGAATAAATGGCTGATGGTGCTGTTGCTGACATAGAATTGCTTCGACAATTCATCGATGGTGATGGGCTGAAAATAGTGTTCCTCCACATAGCGGGTGATCCTGTCCAGCAGTTCCGGCTGCTCCACTTTGAGCGGCCTTGCGGTCTGCGCATCCGTTGCCCGCTTGATCTGCGTGAGCAGCTGCATGGTGTTGCCGATCACCGCTGCCTCCCAGCCGTCTGCCTGCTGCTCCGCTTCCTTGACTCCGTTCCGGAACAGGTCGCCCAGAGATTCCCATGGCGTTCCAGCGGTACGGAGCATGCTGGCCTTCTGCTGCTTATCGGTGAATGCATAGGGAAACAGACTGGCGTATTGCTTCATGAACTCCGGACTGAGCCAAAGTACATATCGCCGGTAAGGTTCCTGCATGCCTTCTGGAAGCAGCGGCCTGTGGCTGATGCCGGGCGGCACAAAAATGATATCTCCTTTTTGAATACGGTACCGCTCAGATCCCACCAGATATTCTGCACCACAATCATTGATGCAATAGAGCAATTCAAAAAAGGTATGGCTGTGCAGTTGCAGCTGGGCGTTCACATAGCTGGTGTCCCGGTGGGTATCCACAAAACGGGAGGTCATCTCAAGTTCCTGATAAATGGCATTGGGATCCATTCCGATCTCGGTGAGATACTCACGCAGCCATTGCTGCAGCTGCTCTCCCTGCAAGTCGGGAATCTTCTGGGTCATCGTTTTCAGTTCAGATAATTTCATTCATTCCCCTCCTTCGGGGTTTCTTCTGAAATCATCATATCATCCATTTGCAGGTTTTTCAATATTTGTTGCAGATATTTCAATTCACTTTGCATTTTCGCTCTGTTACAATAGGTGCATCTTATATTGGCATGATCTTCGCGACAAATGAAAAATCAACAGGAGGTACCAACCATGGCAAAGAAAACCAAAATTCCCGGCAGCCTGACCACGAAACATTGGCTTGGCTACATGTTCGGCGACTGGGGCGGATGCATGACCTTCGCCCTGATGGCCAGCATCTTCTCCATGTACTGTACCAATGTGCTGGGCATCAACCCCGCCCTGATGGGCACGCTGGTGCTGATCTGGACCATCTGGGATGCCATCAATGACCCCATGATGGGCGCTCTGATGGACAAAGCATTCGCCAAGAAGCAGAACAAGAACGGCAAGTTCCGTCCCTGGCTGCTGCGCGCCACTCCCTTGCTGGCTGTGACCGCCATCGGTCTGTGGACTGTGCCCACCTTCTTTGAAGGCATCACCACCATCGTTGTGTTGTTCTCCTTCAAGATCCTCTACGAGGGTGCCTACACCATGTTCAACATCCCCATGGGCTCCCTGCTGTCCGCCATGTCCACCAACGACTCCGAGCGTGCCTCCCTGTCCTCTGCCCGCGGCGTTGGCTCCATGATCGGCAACATGATCCCCGGCATGATCGGCCCCGTGGTGATCGGCATGTTCGGCGACAGAACCTCCACCGGCTACATGATCACCGGTGTGGCCTGCGCTGTGCTCGGCTTCGTGGTCTGTCTGATGCACTACTTCTGGACCGAGGAGCGCACCACCGTGGGTGCTGATACCAAGTCTGACGATATCAAGTTCACCGACATCCTGACCGTTATCAAGAAGAACCGTCCCTTTCTGGCGCTGTGCATCCACGGTATCTGCATCTGCACGATGCAGTATCTGGTTTCCAACATCAGCCTGTACATGTACTCTGAGGTGTACCACGATGTGACCTACCAGTCCATCAGCTCCGTGCTCTCCTCTCCCTTCATGATCGGCTCCATGATCGCCGTGCCCTTCATCTGCAAGAAGCTGGGTCTGGAAAAGCTGATCCGCTACTCCCTGCTGATCGGCGGTGCCATCTGCATGGCCCTGTTCGTGATGCACCTGACCATGGATGTTCATCCTCTGGTTCATGGCGTGCTGCTGGGCATCGGCTCCGGCATGGCTATGGTCTCCATTCAGATGCAGTGGGGTCTGGTGGGTGAAGCCATCGACTACAACGAGCTGATCACCGGCAAGCGCACCGAAGGTTCCATCTACGGCACCTTCAACCTGTCCCGCCGCATCGGTCAGGCCATCGGCAGCTCTTTCGGCTTCTATGTTCTGGGCTGGATCGGCTTCGACGCTGCGCTGGAAGCTCAGAGCGCCGGCACCATCTTCGGCCTCAAATCCCTGTGCGTGCTGGTTCCCGCCGTGTTCATTCTGGGTTCCTGGGCGGCCTTCAAGTTCGTCTGGAACATCACTCCCGAAAAGCGTGCTGAAATGGCTGCCATGAAGGCT
>SVGQ01000069.1 GCA_015056245.1 Clostridiales bacterium
CGAGGTCATCTTCAACGAGGATACCCAGCTGGATCAGCTGAGCCACAAGCAGATGCAGGCTTTCCGCCCCAAGATCCAGATTATCTTCCAGGATCCCTACTCCAGCCTCTCCCCCCGCCTCCCCGTTGGCGAAATCATCGGCGAAGCGGTCCGCGAGCACGGTCTGGTGCCCGATGACGAGCTGGATGCTTATGTGACCCGCATCATGAAAGCCTGCGGTCTGCATGAGTACCAGAAGGATCGTTATCCCCACGAGTTTTCCGGCGGTCAGCGCCAGCGTATCTGCATCGCCCGCGCCATCGCCCTCAACCCGGACTTCATCGTCTGCGACGAACCGGTTTCTGCTCTGGACGTGTCCATTCAGGCCCAGATCATCAACCTGCTGGAGGACCTGCAGAAGGAGTTCAACCTGACCTATCTGTTCATCAGCCACGACTTGTCCGTGGTGCAGCACATCTCCGATACCATCGGTGTGATGTACCTTGGCAACATGGTAGAGTTTGCAGAGAAGGAAGAGATCTTCGCCAACCCGCTGCATCCCTACACTCAGGCGCTGTTCAGCGCGATTCCCGTGCCGGATCCCACGGTGAAGATGAACCGCATCATTCTGGAAGGCAACATTCCCTCCCCCTCCAATCCGCCCAGCGGCTGCAAATTCCACACCCGCTGCCGCAATTGCAAGAATGTTTGCAAGCAGAAGGTTCCCCGGAACATCGAAGCCAAGGAAGGCCACTTCGTAGCCTGCCATATCTACGATCCGGAAAGCGGATACGACAATGAATAAGCAGTACAAGCACAGCCGCCTGCCTGAGGGGGACGATGGACGTACCATCGCCAATATGAATGTGGAAGGGATGCCCTGGTATCGACCGGAGCGTCCCGACTTGCCCCCGGCTACCGGCAGCAATTCCAAAGACGAACTGACCAAAAAGCAGGTTCGCATGTACACTGCAAGCGCCCTGAAAGCCGCTTTGCTGGTTGCTTCGGTGATGAGCATCGGGCTGGTGCTATTTGTGGCATTCTGTGTGTTTGTCTGGTTCCGTTAAGCAAAGAAGCGTCTGATATCGTTCAGGCGCTTCTTTTGTTTCTCCGTATTCTTGCGAAAAACATCCTGTGGTGCTATACTGCAAACGAAGAACACAACTTGGTTTGATACAATCCCATATATTGACACGAAAGGATGAACCGTATGGCACGAATGAACGGCCCGCTGGGGCCGCGCGGATTTCTGACTGATGAAGAGAAGGCGAATCTGCCCAAGGTGACAGGTTCGCTGCTGGAGCGGATCCTTGGTTACCTGACCCCCTACTGGCCCAAGTTTTTGATGGTGTTCGGCACCATCCTGATCTCCTCCGTATTGGGACTTCTGCCCAGCATCATCACCGGACGGATCGTGGACCAGGCGCTGGTTGGCGAAAACATGAAGCTGCTGATCAAGTTGCTGCTGGCAGCCCTGATCACCACCTTCGCCTCTCAGGGCGTATCCCTGCTGACCACCTATCTGAACGCATGGATCTCCCAGCATATCATTTTTGATATGAAGAACCAGATGTACCGCCATCTGCAGCAGATGAGTCACGCGTTCTTCACCAGCGAGCGGCAGGGCGACATCATTACCCGCATGAATACGGACATCAGCGGCGTATCCTCCGTGATTTCCGGCACCCTGAGCAGCATTCTGAGCAATGTTGCCACCGTGGTGACCACCCTGATCGCTCTGTTCGGCATGAACTGGAAAATGGCGATTGTGGGCATCTGCGTCATTCCGCTGCTGATCCTGCCCACCCGTTCCGCAGGCCGCACCCGCTGGAAACTGCTCAGCGAGAGCCAGACCAAGAACGATGAGCTGAACCAGCTGATCAATGAGACCCTCAGCGTCAGCGGCAGCATGCTGACCAAGCTGTTCACCCGGGAGGAGACCGAGTACCAGAAGTTTGAGAAGGTCAACGGCGAGGTAACCAAGCTGGCTCTGAAAGAGCAGCTCAGCGGTCGTTGGTTCTTCCTGGTGATGGGCATTTTCACCCAGATCGGGCCGTTGCTGATCTACTTCGCCGGTGGCTATCTGATCATCAAGGGGATCGATCCCACCCTGACTGTTGGTACCATCACCGCCATGGTGGCGCTGGTCAACCGGCTGTACCGTCCGGTGGAATCTTTGCTGAACATTCAGGTGGACTTCACCCGCAGCCTCGCCCTGTTTACCCGAATTTTTGACTATTTCGACCGGGAGATCGATATCCAGTCTCCCAAAGATGCCGTGAAGCCCAGCGTGGATGGCGGAAACATCACCTTCGACCACGTCCGCTTCGGCTACCTGCCCGATCAGGAACTGCTGCATGATATCCACTTTACCGTGAATCCGGGCGAAATGGTGGCGATCGTGGGCCCCTCCGGCAGCGGCAAGAGCACCATCATCAACTTTATCCCCCGCCTGTACGATGTGTGGGGCGGTTCCGTCTCCATTGCAGGCGTAGATGTACGCAACTTTGACCTGACCTATCTGCGCAGCCAGATCGGCGTGGTATCGCAGGATACCTATTTGTTTAACGGCACCATCCGGGAAAACCTGCTCTATGCCAAGGAAGACGCCACAGAAGAAGAGTTGATCGAAGCCTGCAAAGCCGCTTCCATTCACGACTTTATCGCCGCACAGCCCGAAGGCTACGATACCCCTGTGGGCAATCGCGGCCTGAAACTCTCCGGCGGTGAAAAGCAGCGTATTTCCATTGCCCGGGTCATTCTAAAGGATCCCAAGATCCTCATTCTGGACGAAGCCACCTCCGCGCTGGATTCCATCTCCGAAAGCGCAATCCAGAACGCGCTGGAAACCGTGATGCAGGGCCGCACCAGCATTGTGATCGCCCACCGCCTGTCCACCATTATGGCAGCGGACAAGATTCTGGCACTGAAAGACGGCGTGATTGCAGAAAGCGGCAAGCACGAAGAGCTTCTGGAAAAGGACGGCGTGTACAAGCAGCTGTTTGATACCCAGTTCGGCAAGATGCTGGAGGCTTTGGAAGGCCTTGACGACTAAGGAGGAACCGTTTATGAAGCAAAATGTTCTCATCACTGGCACCGGTCGGGAGATGGCGCTGGGCTTCAACTTTGTGCGCCGCTATCTGGAGCAGGGCGACACCGTGTTCGCCTGCATCCGCAAGCCTTCGGAGGCTTTGGAACGCTTGCAGAAACAATACCCTGATACCCTGCACATCCTCACCATGGACATTGGCTGCACCGAATCGGTGAACGCAGCTGCACAAGCAGCCTCCCAGCTGGTGCCCTGTCTGGATCTGATCATCAACAATGCCGTTACCACTTCACCGGATACCAACAAGGAGCTGGAGGATTTTGATCTGGATACGGTGATGCCCGCATTGGATGTAGCCACCGTCGGCCCCCTGCGGGTGATTAAAGCTTTCCTGCCGATGCTTCGCAAAAGCGAAGGCACAGCGCTCATCGTAAACATTTCCTCCGAAGCGGGCAGCATCGGAACCTGCTACCGTACCACCTACATTGACTACGGCATGGCGAAGGCTGCCCTGAACATGGCGACCAAAACCCTGCACAACAAATTCAAGGATGATCCCAAGATGAACATCATCTGCGTTCATCCCGGCTGGATGCGCACCAACGAAGGCAATGCCAAAGCGCCTTTCGATCCCTACGAGCACGCGGAGACCATGCGCCTCCTGTTTGAGGAAAAGCGGCATGACAAGGAAGGCCCCATCTTC
Organism: Clostridiales bacterium; assembly: GCA_015056245.1. GTDB lineage: Bacteria > Bacillota > Clostridia > Christensenellales > Aristaeellaceae > Limiplasma. Next base: position 3,732 of record SVGQ01000069.1, read on the forward strand.
GTCACCTACGCCGGCGAAGAATACCCGTGGTAATGGCCTCCGTTTGAGACCCGTCAGCATAGAATACGCCCCGCAGCAGGTTTCAGGCCTGTTGCGGGGCGTATTTTGTATCCGTTTTTCTCAGATTGCTATCAACTCGGCAAATGATCAGGCATGCTCCACATACCACTGGTAGTCATAGCCCTCATCCGGCTCACCCTTTACAGGGTTCACGGTGAACTGTACCAGCGCGTTCTGCTTGAGTTCCAGCGCGAAGGAGATCTCTTCGCCTTCCAGCAGAGCGGTTTTGCACAGGGGCTGACCGGCATCCTTCAGGAACTGGAGCTGTTCTTTGGTCAGAGAAGCAGGCTCGCCCATCTCATGCCACGCCTTGAGGGGATTGCAGCATTCCTCATCCACGATGCGCTGCATCAGGGACTGCTTGCCGCTGAGGGGCAGGGTCACATTCAAGGTGATGGCATCGCGGTTTTCCTGGCAGATATTCCATGCCACACCCTGATAGCTACCGTCCTTGCGGCGCACCAGCACCATGTTGTCATCCCGGTAAACCGGCTCGCCCTTCAGATTGTTGAAGAAAGCGAAGGTCCACATGGTGGGCTTGATGATCAGCTGGTTGGCGATCATGCCGAAGCCGCCGTGGAAGGGACGGGGAGGCACGCCGCCTTCCTCGAACACATCACCGAAGGTCCAGTAGGAATAGGAAGCGCAGGTATCGCCCAGACGGGACAGAAGGCCTGCGGTCAGCACGGCGTTCAGGTTGGTATCATGGATGGGACAGAAGGGATTGTAGGAGGTGTTGAACTCGGTAATATGCAGCTCCATGCCCTTGTACTCGGGGAAGCTGTCGATGATGGCGCGGGTGCCCTCAGCTTCCTCAATGATGCTGTCTACGGTGCGCATGGTGTGATACATATAGCGGCCCTTGCGCTCGGGGGTGTTGCCCATGTACAGATGGCGGGTGACCATATCCAAAGGCAGCTTCTTATCCCGGCAGAAGGTAAGGAAATCCCGGATCCAGTCAGGGGTGGTCTCGCCGCCGCAAACCGCAGGGCCGCCCACCTTCATTTCCGGCAGCACTTCCTTCACCGCAGGTGCGGTTATCTCGTACAGGTGCAGGTACTTTTCCTTGTCCGCATTCTCCCAGAAACCGGGCAGGTTGGGCTCGTTCCACACTTCGCAGGGCCAGGTGACCACTTCTTCGTAGCCATAGCGTTCCACCAGATGATTCAGGGTTGCCTTGACCAGATTGACCCAGTCCTCATCCTTGGCAGGCGGAGTGGTGTTGCCCTTCCAGTAGAAAATGGTCTGGGTGCCGCTGGCGATGGCACCGGGCATGAAGCCCAGCTCAATGAAGGGACGGATGCCCTTCTCCAGATAGCTGTCCACCACGCGATCCAGATAGGTGAAGTTATAACCGGCAAATTTCCAGCCGCCCTTGAAATCCGGGGCAGTCTGGTAGATGCTCATATCCTCGCAGAACAGGCCGTGACCGCGGATATAGCGGAACCCTGCCAGCTCCTGTGCCAAGGCCAGCTGCTTCTGGTATTCCTCCTGCATGGCCAGACCCATACGGCCCGTACCCACGCAGAAATCCGCATTGTTATGGAAGGTTGCCTTGCTTTCCGGGGTAATGTGGATATGCTTTTCCATGATTCATTCCTCCAGCTTAATCCAATTTATCATAGTCAAACACGAAAACCTGACCCTCTGCGGGGGCGGCTTCGTGGGTATTGGTGTTTTCCCATCCCCCGATAGTGACCCGGGGCGCGTTTTTCAGCACATCGTCAGTGATGCCATCAAAGAACGCCTGCATCACGCTGCGGTCGTACAGGGCGGCGCGATGAGAGCAGAGCACGTGCTCGAACGGCAGGTCAAACAGCTTACGCACATTCTGTCGAAACACGCGGACAGGCAATGCCTTGGGAAAAAATGCCCAAGTGCAGGGGTTCCAGTCATCTGCGGTGAGCAACAGTTGTCGTTCCTTCACATACACCACGCAGGAACCGGGGGTATGAGCGGGCACATGCAGGATCTGCGCCGTCAGGCCGCCCAGATCGATGGTCTGCTCCGAAAGGGGCTTGGGCATCGTCAGCTCAGCGGCAAGATAGGCTGCCTCATCCACTGCCAGACCGTTATTCTGAGCGGAAGCCAATATGCGCCTGCGGGTGGGTTCGGCAGTGTACTCGGCAAAATCCTCCTGATCCTCCGGGAACATCCAGGTTTCATTGAACCAGCGCGCGCCTAGCACATGATCGTGGTGACCATGGGTCAGGATGACCCGATACGGCAGAGAGGTGATTTCTTCCGCCGTCTGGCGAATGTTCTCGATGCCATAGCCCGCATCCACCAGCAGGGCTTCCCTCTCCCCCACCAGCAGCGTCTGGCAAACGCCCATGCAATCCGCAATATGGTATACGCCCGGCAGCACCGGGTGAACCGTCAACGCCATGGTAACGCCTCCGTTTCTTTCATCAAAAATGGAAGGAGTACTTCCATTCCGACATTCTTTTCGACAAAGAGAGACGCTTCTCCTTTTGTTTGGAAAGGGAATTTCGTAACTTTCTTTAGTTTGCATATTTTGCATAGTTTTTTGCATTTTCCGCAGGGCAAAAAAGCCCCAAAACCGCCCCTTGGTTGCTTGCCCGCCCATTTCATGCATGGTATAATGTACCACAGTTTTACTGGAAGGAACGATGGTTCATGAATACTTCGGTCAAACACCTTACCTGGCTTCCCTATTTGACAAATGCTGCACCTGCTGGCTGTACCTCTCCCCTGCAGACGGCTCAGGCGGAATTGCTCAGCGGTCTTGCCAATCTGGCTGATGCTCCCACTGTTTCCCTGAATGTGGATGCAGCCATGGGCGAAAGCTGGCAGATCATTCAAGAAAGCGAGAATGCCTATACCATTACCGGCGGTGAGGCTGGTATTCTCTATGGCGTATACCGCCTGCTGATGGCCCTCAACGCAGGGGCTGCCATCCCTCAAGGCGTGCAGAAGCCCTTTTATGGCCTGCGCATGCTCAACTGCTGGGATAACGCCGATGGCGATATCGAGCGCGGCTACTCCGGGCGCAGCCTGTTTTTTGAAGACGGCAAGCTGGATTACGACCCCGACCGGATTCGTCAGTTGGCCCGCATGCTGGCTTCCGTAGGCCTGAACGTGCTGTGCATCAACAACGTGAACGTGCGCAACCCCGCTCATAAACTGATCGAGGAAGAATGGCTGCCTCAGGTGGCTGAGCTGGCAGCGTTGGTGCGCCCCTACGGCATCCGGCTGATGTTCTCCATCGACTATGCCCATCCCATGCGCCACGGCATCCAGACTGCCGATCCGCTGGACAAGGCTGTTCAGGACTGGTGGATGGAGCAGACTGCGCTGGTATACAAGTATATTCCCGATCTGGCTGGTTTCCTGGTGAAAGCGGACAGCGAGCACCGTCCCGGCCCCTTCACCTACGGACGCAACCACGCGGACGGTGCCAACATGCTGGCCCGTGCCCTCAAGCCTTTTGGCGGCATGCTGGTTTGGCGTTGCTTTGTGTACAACTGCCAGCAGGACTGGCGGGATTACCAGACCGACCGCCCCATGGCTGCCTACCAGCACTACACCTATCTGGACGGCACCTTTGAGGACAACGTGATCCTGCAGATCAAGCATGGTCCCTTCGACTTCCAGGTGCGTGAGCCCATCTCCCCCACCTTCTACGCCATGCCCAAGACCCATCTGGCGCTGGAATTGCAGCTGGCGCAGGAGTACACCGGTCAGCAGATCGATATTTACACCATGCCGCCCATGTGGAAGGAGCTGTTTGAGCAGCTGCCTGCCGAAACGGTCATGTCCATCGCCGCTGTGACCAATCTGGGCCGGGATGACAACTACACCGGGCATCCCTTCGCAGCGGTCAATCTGTTCAGCTACGGCCTGTTTGCCTGGAACCCCGCCACCGACCCGGAAGAAGCCGTTCGGTTGTGGGCCCGTCTCACCTACCGTTTTGATGAAGCCAACGAAAACACGCTGGTGAAAATGCTCATGGGCAGCCGCCGCACTTATGAGAAGTACACCGCACCGCTGGGCATCTGCTGGATGGTGAACCCCAACCATCATTACGGCCCCAACCCGGAAGGCTACGAATACGCCGCCTGGGGCTGCTACATCCGCGCAGACCGCAACGGCGTGGGCATCGACCGTACCGAAACCGGCACTGGCTATGCCAAGCAATACCCCGAGGAATGGTGCCGCTACTACAGCGACCTTGCCACCTGCCCGGATGAACTGAAGCTGTTCTTCCATTACCTGCACTACGAAGACGTGCTCTCCGACGGACGCACGCTGATCCAGCGCATTTACGATGACCACTTTGAGGGCTACGAGGAAGTTGAGCAGATGGCAGAAACCCTGAAAACCCTGCCCCTGCCCTCCCCTGACAAAGAGGTGGCTGCCGAACGCATGGAGCGCCAGCTCATCAACGCCCGCAACTGGTGCGATATCGTCAACAATTACTTCTGCCGCCTGTCCGGTGTAGAGGATGCCAAGGGCCGGAAGATCTATCATTAAGCTTTACCGACAAGCATAAGCGAACCCCGGAGCCGTTCTGGTTCCGGGGTTCCTGCATATCATTCTGCTTTTGGTTTTCCGAACCGCATGGGACACACCGTGCGGCAGCTATTGCAGCAAACCGTGGCAAAGCCCTTGGCATTTTGACCGAAGGTGTTGGGGCGGCACTTTCCTTGCTGGATGGTACCATCCGGCTGGATGGCGCTGGCGGGACAGGCGTCCATACAACGGGTACAGCCAGGAATACAGATGTTCTCGCTGCGTTCATCCGATGGCAACGCCAAATCCGTTAAAAGGACACCAATGGTCAACTGGTTGCCGTAAGTGGGGTTCAACAGCAGGCTGCTCTTGCCCACCTGACCCAGTCCGCAAGCCACCGCCGCATGGCGCATAGACAGGATACCTTTGCCGGTCATGGTTTCTGCATCCCATGCGTCGTAAGGCGCATCACAGGGAATGGGCATGACCTTTGCCGGATAGTCCACTTCGATCCTTCGGGCGGCTTCCAGACCGATCCGGTCGATTTTTCCGGCTGATAAACCGTTGAAGTGACCATAGATTAGATTTCCCGGTGCTTCCAGCAGCCCTTTGGGCAGCGCAACACCAAAGGCGATCACCGTCTGACACTCAGGCCACACATCCGTGGGCGAAAAGCCAGCAGGCGCTTTTTCAAAGCGATCCAGCGCCCCAAAGCCGCACACATCAGCGCCAAGAGACAACAGTATTTGCCGGATGGTTTCTTTCATTCAAGCCACATTCCTTTCTGAAACGGCACACAGCCGCCGCTGCCTTTTTCAGGCAACAGGTGGCTGCGTGTTGTTTTGCTTTACGCTTTTTCAAAACGGAAAGAATAGAAATCGAAGTTGCTTCCAGGCAGGAACACAAAGGTCACGCTGCAAACACCCTGCGGCGCGCCAACCGTGAAGCGCTGCTGGCTGCGGCCCTGACCACCCTTGAAGGTGACCATTTCGGTACGCTCGTTGCCGTTTTCATCCTGCAAGCGGATGGTGATGGGGTTTTCAGCCAACGGGGTAGCGCCATCAATGACCAGCGCCGCCTCGGTGCAATCCTCAAAATCCATCTCCTGATAGCCGAAGGACACATTGTTGCCAATGCCTGTAACGCCTTCATCCGTCTTGACGAAACTGTCGCCGTAGAGGGTATCCGCCTGCAAGGGAGACATCATCTGCCATGCACGGCTCTGCTTTGCAAAGGTGAAGCCCGCCAGATGAATCTTGGTGCACATAACAAAGCACAGGGTCTGCATGCCGGTGAGGCGGCGGGGCAGTTTGTAGGTTTCCGGCTGATACACATTCCAGATGCTGGGTTTTTGATAGGCGATATCCATCAGCTTTTCGCCACCCTCCCGGGGATTGCCCAGCCAGAGTTCCATATCGTACTGACCGCCGCTGAAGGTGAAAATGGGCAGGGTTACTTCATCAGAGCCAGCCAGACCGAAGTCCACATTGCTGAAGCCAGCCATGCTCTCATGATCACTGGCGAAGGATACGCCATGCTCGTTGCCTGCGCCCAGATCGCCATAACTCAGGTCGTACAGGCCGCCAGCTACGAACTCATAGGGATTGAGAGCGGTAGCGCCCATGCCTTCCACTGTGAGCCGCTGCAGGGAGATGATCCGCACATGGTCGTAACCGTTGTTGCAGGTAGCCCGCAGGTAGACCTCGCCATCGAACTTGCCGGTCACAGTGACGGTGTTGCCGTCCTGCTGGATGGCAGCACAGGGGCTGTCGATACCCGCCGCATTGGTTACCCGGAAAGTGACGGCTTGCGGATCCGCATTTTCGGGATAGAAACGGGCGGTGAAGGTCAGCTGGGGTTGATCGGGGGTGATGGTAAAGCCGTTCTGGGCGATCAGCTCCATGCGGCGCACAGGAGTATCACAAGTGGCGGCAGCCAGTTCCTCAGCAGATGCCACAGAGAAATTCATTCCGCAGGATACGCCCTCGGGCAGATCCGCAGCCACAGCCTGCAAGGTGAGGGTGGCAGTGGGCTTGCCTTGGGAAGCCACGCTGACCACGATATCGCCGGTTTCGCCGGTTGAAGCCACCATTGCCAGCAACTTGCCGCTGAACAGCCGGCGGCTCTGGGTCTGGTAAGGATCGATGTCCGTGCTGTCACCGTTGTCCAGACCCACCAGACGGCCTGCGCCGCTGACGGACACCGTAACGCGGTCCACGGCGTTTTCCACCGGGTGACCGGACTCATCCGCCATGGTGATCTCCACAAAGGTCATATCCTGACCATCGGCCTGCAGATAGGCATCCTCTGCCTTCAGGCAGATGGTGGCGCTGTCACCGAAGGAATGACAGGATTCCTCCGCGATGACATTGCCCGCGGCATCGTATGCCTTGGCAGTGAGAGTACCGGGTTGATAAGGCACCCGCCATACCGGGATGCAGTGTTCCCTGTCGCTCAGATCGATGGGTTCCTTCCCGAGGGAAACCCCATTGAGGAACAGTTCCACCGCCGCGCCATTGCTCATGACCGGCACATCCACCGTCTGGCCTTCGTTCCAATCCCAGTACACACCGATGTGCACCATGGGTTCATCATTCCAGAAGGCCTTACAGGCGTAGTAGGCATCCTTGGGGAAGCAGGCGGTATCCGCGTAGCCAAAGTAGCTGTTGCGGGTATGGTAGGGCGTGGGCTCGCCGATGTAGTCGATACCCGTCCACATGAACTGGCCCAGAGAAAACTCGGTATTACGATCCTCGGTGAACAGGATGCGCAAATCCTTGGTGCCCCAGCTGGTGGCGCTGTTAAGCAGGGAGGAACATTGCAGGTCATCGTCACAGAGGATGTTGGCGCTCTCCGGGAAGTGGTAGATCCCCCGGCTGAACACCATGGAGGAGGTTTCGCTGCCGTAGATGACCCAGTCCGGGTGCTGGGCATGATGATCCTCATAATACTTTTCAGCGTAGTTGTAGCCAACCGCGTCCACCCACTTGGCGCAGTTCTGCGCGCCCTGCCAGGGCATGTAGTTGGAGCCGAAGGTGGTGAATCCATTGCGCTTGGGATCATGCAGATGCACTTCATCGCACAGAAGGCGGGTCAGTTCCTCACCCCGAGGCTCGTTCACATCGGAGATCTCGTTGCCGATGGACCACATCAGCAGGCTGGGATGATTCCGGTCCCGGCGCACCCAGCTGCGTACATCTTCCTGCCAGCAATCGGCAAAGAAGCGGGCATAGTCGTAAGTGGTCTTGGGCTTTTCCCACATATCCAGCAGCTCGTCCAGCACCAGAATGCCCATCTCGTCGCACAGGTCCATCAGCTTCTTGGCGGGCGGGTTGTGGGAGGTGCGCAGGGCATTGACGCCCATCTCCCGCATGATGCGCAGCTGGCGGCGGGCAGCCTTTTCGTTGAAAGCAGCACCCAGCGCGCCCAGATCGTGGTGGTTGCACACGCCATGGAGCTTCACAGGCTGACCATTCAGGAGCAGGCCCCGGTCAGTGGTCAGCTCAGCGGTGCGGAAGCCCACATTCTGCTGGATGGTCCGGCTGTCCAGAATGGTTTCCAGTGTGTAACAGTTGGGCTGGTCGCAGCTCCAGAGCTGGGGATCGTTCACTTGCAGGGTCAGGATCACCTTGCTGCCCTCCGCCGGGGCAGCGGTTTCCGCAATGCAGTTGCTGTCCGCATCCAATAGACGGTGGCGCAGCATCGCATCATTTTCCGGGCCAGTCAGCTCGGTTTCGATGGTCATGACCCAGCCGGATTCTTCTTTGCGGGTATGCACATACACGCCGTCCATCGCCACATGGCGGGCAGGCAGGGTATGCAGCACCACATCCCGGAAAATGCCCGCGCCGGAATACCAGCGGGTGTTGGGGCTATGATGCCGGATATGCACCATGATGGTGTTGTCACCATCGTGCAGATAAGGGGTCATGTCCGCATCAAAGGCAGTGTAACCGTAGCGATGGGTACAGGCAAGCTGGTCGTTCACCAGCACATCGCAGTCCATGTATACACCATCGAATCGGAGCAGGCGTACCTGACCATCATTGGCATTGGGCACATTCAGCGTGCGCAGGTACCAGCCATCGCTGGTTTCGTACAGATCATTGGTCTGGGCCACCAGCCAGTCGTGGGGCAGATCGACCTTCTTCCAGTCAGCTGCCTTTGCGGCTTCCAAGGTGCTGCCAAAGGGCAGTTTCGCAAAACGCCAGTTGTCGTTGAATAGACGTTCCATGGTTGTTCCCTCCTGTTTGCGTGGGTTGATCAGAGGTAGATGCGGTACTGTCCAGAGAGCATCATCATGCAGAAGAAGTACAGGCAGTTATCGTAGTAGCGGCGCTTGCCGGTGCGCATGGGGGCCTCCCAGAAGCGGCGCAGGCATTCGTCGGCATGCTTGCTTTCGCTGGCAATGCTGGCAGCGCCCAGCACAGCGGTGATGGCCAGCGGGTGCATGGCGGGCTCGTCGTGGGGCGTACCGTCCAGATCATAAGCCTTGTAGTCGCCGTCGGGCACCTTCTCGCAGAAGAAATCCTGCAGGCGGGTGACCACATCGCTCATGGCTTGATTCTTGCCAAACCAGAGGGTATCCAGCGCGATGTTCATGGCGACGCGGTAAGCATCGGAATAGTAGGCGTAAGGCTTGCCAAACATCAGCTTGGGAGTGCCATCGTACTCGGCATACTCAGCATTCATGCCAGTGACCGGGTGAGCGCTGAGGACGATATATTCCCGGCTGGCCTTGGCAGCCTCGGCCCAGAAAGGCCGGTCGGCTTCATCCGCCACCTGGGAGAAAAGCTGGTAGAAATGCGGCAGATGGTAACTGGGATCGGAGAAAGGCGTTTCCGGCACAAACTTGATGTAATGGTTGCTGGCTTCCCACATGGGCTGACCGCCCTGAACCATCTCGTGCTGGTGGACGCAGTGGCGCAGGATCGCCCGGGCTTCCTCGGCGTAGTTGTAGATGCCCTCGCCATTGCCCCAGCGGGCAGCTGCCATAAACAGCGCCATGGCGAAGTATTCCTCGCCATCCGGGGCGGGGCCTTCGGCATTGTGCTTGCCGTCAAGCTGCACAGACCACGCGAAATAGCCCTGATACTTGCCTTCCTTCTGGTACATATACCGGCGGGAGAAGCACCACAGCTTATCAAAGAGATCCTTCCGATCCATCTGCACGGTCATCATCATGCCGTAGCTCATGCCCTCGGTGCGGGCATCAATGTTGCCGGTATCCTCCATGCAGCCGCTGTCCGCGTCCACATCATGGTAAAAGCCGTTTTCCGGGTCAAAAAAGATGGTCTGGAAGCATTCCTCCACCCGCTTTCTAGCGGTTTCATCGTCAATGCCGATACGGCTGAAAACATTGGGGTACTGTGCCATGGCGCTTTCCTCCTTGGTAACTTACACGTCCAGACCCTGTTCTCTGGCCTGAGCGGTGTACATGTCGTAGTAGAGACCCTTTTTCTCCATCAGCTCGTCGTGGCTGCCCATTTCCGCGATACCCTTATTGGAGATATACAGGATGCGGTCGCAGTTCTTGATGGTGGACAGGCGGTGAGCAATGATGAAGGAGGTACGGCCCTTGAGCAGGGCGTTGAGACCCTCCTGCAAGAGGCGTTCGGTCTTGGTATCGATGGAAGAGGTGGCCTCGTCCAGAATCAGGATGCGGGGATCGCTGAGCAGCGTACGGGCAAAGGATACCAGCTGCTTCTGGCCCTGAGAGAGACGGTTGCCGCGCTCGTTGACAGTGGTTTTGTAGCCATCGGGCATCTCCCGGATGAAGTCGTCGGCACGAACCACCTTGGCGGCCTTCACCACATCCTCCTCGGAAGCATCCAGCCGACCATAGCGGATGTTATCCAGCAGCGTGCCGCTGAAGATGAAGCTTTCCTGCAGCATGATGCCCATCTGGGTACGCAGGCTGTGCAGGGTCACCTTGGAGATATCGTAGGCATTGCCCTCGTTATCATAGACGGAAATGGAACCGTCATTGATGTTGTAGAAGCGGCACAGCAGGTTGACAATGGTGGATTTACCAGCGCCGGTGGGGCCTACCAGAGCGATGCTCTCGCCGGCCTTCACGTGCAAATCCATGTTCTCCAGAATGTTGATACCCTCTTCGTAGGCGAAGGTGACCTTCTCAAAATCCACCCGACCATCGATTTCCGGCAGGGTGGCGGCATCGGGGGCATCATCCACGGTAACGGGCTCGTCCATGGTTTCAAAGATGCGCTCCAGATAGGCCAGGTTGTTGACGAAATTGTTGTAGATGTTGGCCAGGTTGGTGATGGGCTGCCAGAAACGGCCCACATACTGGCTCATGGCCAGAATCACGCCGAAGGACACCATCTCGCCACCGGTGAGCCAGTACACGCCAGCGATGTACAGCATGGTGAACACGATCTGGGTGATGGTTTCACTGGTGAGCCAAACGGTGTTGCTGATACGGATGGCCCGCATCCACACGGTGCGGCAGGCCGTTGCCAAGCGCTGCATGATGGACTTGTTGACTTCCTGACGGGTGAAGTACTGGCTGACTTTCACGCCATCGATGGACTCCGCCAGATAGGCGTTATAGTTGGAGTTCTTGTTGCTCTGGGCCTGCCATGCCTTGCGCTGACGGGGTTTGATATAAATGATAAAAGCAAGGAAGAAGGGCAGACCCGCCACCACGATGGTTGCCAGCGTGGCATTGGTGGTATACATGAAGACGACGATGAACACCAGGTTGATGATCTCCAGAATGATATTGATGATACCATTGGAGAGAATATCAGAGACGGAGTTCACGTAGTTGATGACGCGCACGAGGATCTTACCGGCGGGACGGCTGTCGTAATAGCTGAAGGGCAGCCGCTGCAGGTGAGCGAAGAGATCCTTACGGATATCGTAG
>SVGQ01000183.1 GCA_015056245.1 Clostridiales bacterium
CAAGGTTTTGTGGGCTCTGCCCACACCCGGCAGGAAACTGAGTTTCCTGCACCTTCCCCTTTTTTGACAACCTGACGCACGGGTGTGAACCCATGCGCATCACCCCTCAACAGCTCATTGCTATCGGAGGTACCCTATGGATTATGTAGATATCGGTCGCCGCATCCGCATCCAGCGCAGGCAGCTAAACCTGACCCAGGGCGAGCTGGCAAAGCTTATCGGGGTCAGTCCGTCCTTTATTGGGCATCTGGAACGGGGCACCCGTCAGGCCAGTCTGGAAACCCTGGTAGCCTTAGCCAACATTCTGGATGTATCCGTGGACTACCTGCTGGCTGCCAGCCTGAAGCGCACCACGCTGTCCAATCTGGAAAAGCCCTTCAACGAGCGCCAGCTGGATACCATGCAGGAAATGTTGGCCCTGCTGGACGCTTACGTACGCACCCAGCGCTGATCAGCCCAGAATTTCCGCCACCACGTGGCTCATGTTGTACAGGCCCGGCTCTTTATCCTTCAAAAATGCCGCTGCGCGCACCGCGCCACGGGCAAACAGGCTGCGGTTCTCGGCCCGGTGGGTCAGGATGATCTCCTCGCCCATGCCGTAGAACGCCACCTCATGCTCGCCGGTCACCGTGCCGCCGCGCACCGCGTGGATGCCCACCTCTTGATTGGTGCGCTTCTCATTGCGTCCATACCGACCATGCACAGGCGTTTTTTCAGCGTCTGTGCCTTTTTTCACGGCTTCGTACAGCATCAGGGCCGTGCCGCTGGGGCTGTCCACCTTCATACGGTGATGCCGCTCGATGATCTCCACATCATAGCCGTCGCCCAGCGCCTTGGCAGCCTGCGCCACCAAGTGCTCCAGCACATTGATGCCCAGACTCATGTTGCCGCTGCGCAGGATGGGCAGTTCCTTCGCCGCTTCACTGATCTGATTCAGCTCCGCATCCGTAAAGCCAGTGGTGCAGATCACCGCTGGCATTTTCTTTGCCTTGATAAAGCTGAGCAGATCGCTCAGGCCATCGGGGCGGGAGCAATCCACCAGCACATCGGCTTCGCAGTCGATCTGGTCATAGCTGCTTGCCATGGGAAAATCCATGGCCTGACCTGTGTACGCAATATCCATGCCATATACGATCTCATCGCCGTGGGTCACCGCTTCCGCTGCGATTTCCCGGCAAAGGCGGCCCATGGCACCGCCAAGAATGATCTTCATAGGGGTTGTCCTCCTTTTTGATATGGGGGATGTGGGCAGGGGCTCTGCCCCTGCACCCCGCCAAAGGGATTTCATCCCTTTGGAATCCCATCATTGCGCCCATTTCATGGGCGCAAAAGTCATTCATCGAACCTTTTGAAAAGACAGACCTGTGCATTGTATACACAGGTCTGTGTTCATATACCAAAATGCTATCAGAGTCCCAGACCCGCCAAAGCTGCATCCATCATGGCGCGGGTTTCCTCGCTGGCTTCCACCAGCGGCAGACGCAGATCGCCGCTGCACAGGCCCAGCTTCGCCATGGCATACTTGCAGGGGATGGGGCTAACTTCGTGGAACAGCGCGTTGTTCAGCGGCAACAGACGGATCTGCTGCTTGAGGGATTCCTCGCGCTTGCCCTCAAAGTACAGGCTGCACACCTTCGCCATTTCCGCAGGCACCACATCGCTGACCACGGAGATGACGCCGTCGCCGCCGATGGACAGGAAGGGATAGACCATATCGTCGCTGCCGCTGTACAGGGCCAGTTTGCCTTCGATGGCTTCCATCTTCGCCATAACGGCATTGATGGCGGCAGAGCTTTCCTTCAACGCGATGAAACGGTCGGAAGCAGCCAGACGGCGCAGGGTAGAGGCAGAGATATCCACGTTGGTACGGCTGGGCACATTATACAGGATAATGGGCAGCTCGGTATTCTCCGCAATGGTCATGAAGTGCCGGTAGAGGCCTTCCTGGGTGGTGCGGTTATAGTAAGGGGTGACCACCAGCTGAGCAGCGCAGCCCAGATCGCGGAAGCGCTTTTCCGTCTCGATAACCGCCATGGTGTTGTTGGAACCGGTGCCGCAGATCACCGGCACACGACCGGCAGCGGTCTGGACGGTTTCCCGGATGACCAGTTCCTTTTCTTCCATGGTCATGGTGGCGGGTTCACCGGTGGTGCCACAGGCAACCAGCGCGGCGGTTCCCTGTTCGATCTGCCAGTTGACCAGCTTACGCAGCTGCTCCACATTCACCTGACCATTGGTGAAGGGCGTTACCAGCGCGCAGCCAGCGCCTCTGAACAAAGGTGTAAAAGCCATAACAAACCTCCAAAAATCAACAAAACGAGGGTGTGGAGAAATGTTCATAGCCGGTAGGTGACGGCTACAGACAATCCCTCCGTCACGGCTTCGCCGTGCCACCTCCGGTCGTTCAATCGTCGTGCAGTCCACTCCCGTGGCCTGCACTCGTTTCACTCCCCGACTGCGGGTCGTTTTGCACTTCGCGCAAGTGTTCCGCAACCTCAGTCGGCGTTCTGGGCACTACCCGTGCCCAGCCCTTGCTTCGGTTGACGACTTCAGGTCGCTAATGCCTTCGGCATTGTGTTCCGCAACCTCAATCTTCGTGCAGGCTACTGCCGTAGCCTACACTCGTTTCGGTTGACGACTTCGGGTCGTTTTGCGCTTCGCGCAAGTGCCCACTGGGCACACACTTCCCTCCGTCGCCA
>SVGQ01000184.1 GCA_015056245.1 Clostridiales bacterium
GTGCCCGCATGAGCGGCGCTACCTACATCGCCGAGCCCGGCGGCTCCATCCGTGACAATCTGGTCATCGAGGAGTGCGACAAGCTGAACATCAGCATGTGCTTCACCGGCATGCGCCTGTTCCATCATTAATCTGATTGTCAGTGGAGGATCATATGAAAGTATTGGTCGTAGGCGGCGGCGGACGCGAGCACGCCATTATCCGCAAGATCAAGGAAAACCCCACGGTTGAACAAATCTTTGCCCTGCCCGGCAATGGCGGCATCGCTACCGACGCGACCTGCGTCGGCATTGCCGCCACCGATGTGCCCGCTATCGTGGCCTTTGCCAAGGAGCAGCAGGTGGACTATGTGGTCGTCGCCCCCGATGATCCGCTGGTGCTGGGCTGCGTGGACGCGCTCTCTGCGGAGGGCTTCCCCTGCTTTGGCCCCAATGCCGCTGCTGCCGCCATCGAGGGCAGCAAGGTGTTCTCCAAGAACCTGATGAAGAAATACGGCATTCCCACCGCCGCTTACGAGGTGTTTACCGAGGAAGCCGCCGCTGTGGAGTATCTGAAAACCGCTCCCATGCCCACCGTCATCAAGGCTGATGGTCTTGCGCTGGGCAAGGGCGTCATCATCGCCCAGAATTTTGAGGAAGCCGCCGAGGCGGTTCACTCCATGATGAGCGACAAGGTGTTCGGCAAGAGCGGCGACCAGATCGTCATCGAAGAGTTCCTCACCGGCCCCGAGGTTTCTGTGCTGGCCTTCACCGATGGCATCACCGTCAAGCCCATGGTGTCCTCCATGGACCACAAGCGCGCTGGCGATAACGATACCGGCCTCAATACCGGCGGCATGGGTACCGTTGCCCCCAACCCCTACTACACCGATGCTATGGCTGCGGAGTGCATGGAAAAGATCTTCCTGCCCACGGTCAGCGCTATGAACGCCGAAGGCCGCACCTTCAAGGGCTGCCTGTATTTCGGCCTCATGCTCACCCCCAATGGCCCCAAGGTGATCGAGTACAACTGCCGCTTCGGCGATCCCGAGACCCAGGTGGTGCTGCCCCTGCTGGAAAGCGACCTGCTGACCATCATGCAGGCGGTCACCAGCCAGACCCTCAGCGAGACCGAAGTGAAGTTTGCGGATAAGCACGCCTGCTGCGTCATCATGGCCTCCAAGGGCTACCCCACCAAGTACGACAAGGGCTTTGAGATCACCATTCCCGATGAGATCGCCAAGAACGTGTTCGTGGCTGGCGCAGCCATCAAGGACGGCAAGCTGGTCACCAGCGGCGGTCGCGTGCTGGGTGCCACCGCCATTGCCGATACCTTGGGCGATGCCATCAAGGACGCTTATGGTCTGGTAGAGAAAATCCATTTTGACAACGCCTATTACCGCCACGACATCGGCGCGCGCGCCATGCAGGCAGCGGGGGAGGAAAAGTAATGGTATATCGCATTTACGTGGAGAAGAAACCCGAACTGGCTAACGAGGCCCGCGCCCTTCTGTCCGATGCCAACGCGTTTCTGGGCATCAAGGGTCTGGAGAAGGTTCGCCTGATTAACCGCTACGATGTGGAAAACATCACCGAAGAATTGTTTGACTATGCTGTGGGCACCGTATTTTCCGAGCCCCAGCTGGACATGACCTCCCGGGAGCTGGATGTGGACGGCGCTGCCGCCGTGTTCGCTGTGGAATACCTGCCCGGTCAGTTTGACCAGCGGGCCGACTCCGCTGCCCAGTGCATCCAGATCATCTCTCAGGGCGAGCGTCCCACCGTGCGCACCGCCCGTGTGTACGCCCTCTACGGAAGCCTGACCGACGAGCAGATCGCCGAGATCCGCAAGTACGTGATCAACCCGGTGGAAGCCCGCGAGGCCACGCTGGATATGCCCGAAACCCTGAAGGTGTCCTACGCCATCCCCACCGAGGTGGAAACCCTCACCGGCTTTACCAAGCTGGACCGGGAAGGTCTGGAAGCCTTCGTGAAGAAGTACGGCCTTGCCATGGATGCCGATGATGTGGCTTTCTGCCAGAATTACTTCCTGAGCGAAGACCGTGATCCCACCATCACCGAGATCCGCATGATCGACACCTACTGGTCTGATCACTGCCGCCACACCACCTTCCTGACCATCATCGACGATGCTCATTTCGAGGATGAGCTTTTGCAGAAGGCCTACGAAGAGTACATGCAGACCCGCAAGGATCTGAACCGCACCAAGCCCGTCTGCCTGATGGATCTGGCGACCATCGCTGTGCGCTACCTCAAGAAGGAAGGCAAGCTGGATAAGCTGGATGAGTCCGAGGAGATCAACGCCTGCACGGTGAAGATCGATGTGGAAGTGGATGGCGTGACCGAGCCCTGGCTGCTGCTGTTCAAGAACGAGACCCACAACCATCCCACCGAGATCGAGCCTTTCGGCGGCGCTGCCACCTGTATCGGCGGTGCCATCCGCGATCCCCTGTCCGGTCGCAGCTATGTGTACGGCGCCATGCGCGTCACCGGCGCTGCCGACCCCACCCGCCCCGTCAGCGAAACCATCAAGGGCAAGCTGCCCCAGCGCAAGCTGGTCACCACCGCTGCTGCCGGCTATTCCAGCTACGGCAACCAGATCGGTCTGGCCACCGGCATCGTGGATGAACTGTACCACGATGGTTACGCTGCCAAGCGTATGGAAATCGGCGCGGTGATCGCTGCCACCCCCGCGGAG
>SVGQ01000070.1 GCA_015056245.1 Clostridiales bacterium
CGCAGCCGGGCAGGTAATTCTCATCTGGGCCATGTATTTGAGAATGACCCGGAATCTCCCAACGGTGTGCGCTACTGCATCAACAGCGCGTCGCTGAGATTTATCCCCTATGCACACATGGAGGCGGGGGGATACGGGTATCTGAAGGATCTGTTTGATCAGTAAAAACAGGTGCATTGCACCCATTCCTGCACCCAACCAGGTGCAACCGTCCCTTGTATCAAAATAAACCGGGTTAACCATCCAATCACGCAGAGATTGATGCAATGTCTGCGTGATTTTTTTTATTTACCAGTTGTAAAGTGAAGGATAACTCCTTCCTTTTGTCGATCAGCCAATCCATCACCCATGCTTCGGTGTGGGTGGTTTTTTGTTGGGCTCCATCCGGATTGCCACCTATTGTTTGCGTGTGATATGATAGGGACAGAGCCAAAAGGTTCGTGCATTGCGGAGGTAAGCTACGATGTGGAAAACGATTCGGAAATGGTTCTGTCAAAAGAAAGATACCCCGGAGACATCTGCTCAGCCGGCAAGCGAACCCTTTGCTTTTGCTGGCTGGCCTGATTACATCAACCCGGAATGGCCTGAGGGGTATCAGCGCACCCAGGGCATCTCCTTTGAGATCGGGAAGGGATGTTTCGGGAAGAAGGATCCGCTTCTGTTCTATCGGGATTACGGACGGGGCATAGAGGATGAAAAGCTGTACGCGGAAACCATTGAGAAGTATTCCAGCGGCATCCGGGTGGCGGAGGTGAAAAGCCACTGCCCCGGCGGGTATGATTCCGGCTTCACCTTCCGGCTGGATCAAGCCGCAGGGAGCGGACAGTATGTGCTGATGGTGCCTGTTTCGGGCGAGTTTCAATGCGAACTGGGCCAAGTGGTGGATGGGGATTGGGTTCCGATGTGCAAGGAGCATTTTCTGGCGGATTCGCTGTATGCTTTGCAGATGGATCTGAGGCACAGCGAAATGGACGCGCCCCATGATTACCGGCCTCAGATGAAGAATATCCGGTTTTGAGATTGGTTTTGAAAGGATGCATGCGATGGCTTTGCAGGAGTGCATCCTGCCTACACAGGAGGTGTATCCCTATGTGGTTTCAGAAATGGCATTCCATGCTTCAGCCCAAGCAGCAGGTGGGCAGCCAGCCGGAGACGAACCAGCCCGGCGTGGCTGGCTCGGTCGCCGGCGCAGCCGTGCCTCAGCCACCTGCCCATGAGCCCTTCCAGCTGGATTCCCTGCCGGAGGAATGGTCGCTGGAATGGGAGCGGGCGCAGCTGGAGAAGCTGGGGGATTTCAACCTCTGGCAGCGAACCTATGAGGAAATGAAGGCTTGGGAAGAAACGCTGCGCCATGAGAAGGTGGAGATGGTACGCAGCCAGCCGACCCTTGTGCGGGAGCGGTTGATGCCGTATCTGGAGGCTGGTCACGATCTGGCATGCATCCATGACCCCAACGATCTGAACGAGGCATGGAACTACTGCGAAATGCTGCATGATTCTGCGCACCGGCTGGAGGATGGCTCTGTGGATGAGGACTGGCAGGAGATTCTGAAGGGCCGCTATGAGATCCTTACGGCAGAGGGCCGGGAGATCGTCCGCATGCTGGACGCGGAGTGGGATACGCTGCTGCTGGCGTGGAAGACCGCCAGAGCGCAGGTGGCGAACCTGAAGCAGAACAAGGAGAAGCAAATCAAAAGCAGGTGGGAGCAGGAGCTGGAAGCCTTCCGGGACGACTACCAGAACCATCTGAAAACCCTGCCCGCGCATGCCTTGCCGCTGGTGGGCTATGAGATCGGCAGAGCCGGTCTGTCTCAGGGGCACAGCGGTTTCCATGGCTGGGGCATAAATCCCATGGTACCCTTTCAGGCCTGCGGCTGGGCAGATTATGACGCCCCCTCTTGGGAGGGAGCGCAGGGCGTGGCTTTCCGCATCAACCGCCAGTGCTTTGGCGGGCGGGACGCGCTGCTGTACTATTTCGATGATGACCGCTTTCCCCGCGAGGAGCGAGTGGAATGGATCCTGCCCATCATCCGGCAATGCTCCAGCGGCATCAGCTGCGTGCGGGTGGAATCGGTGGTGGATGGGAAAGGTTTTGCCCACCGGGCCATCCTGTTCCGGCTGGATGAGGGGGCGATCCGGGAAACGGTGAGCCTCAGCGGTCAGGAGGTAGCGACGGAAGCGTTGGGCGGCTATGTGTTCGTGCTGCCCCGGTGCGGAGAGTTCTACTGTCAGCTGGGCGAGATCGTGGATGGCAGGGCAGTACCGCTTCATATCGATGATTTCTGCATGAAATAATCACTTTGCATACCTTGGAGCCGATGCTGCATCCCGGCTGTCCCATCGGGGGAGAATAGGGAAAGCAAAACCAAGGAAAGAGGGATGACCATGGAAAACCTGATGGCATACCAACAGCGCACCAGCTTTATGTGGGACAGCCTGCCTCATGAGGGCGGCATCCATACCAGCCCGGGCCTCCGGGCCAAAGCGGATGCGGAGGGCAAATTGCTGCCCTTTTACGGGGATACGGTGATCTTTACCCTGCCCCCGGAGATGATCCGCTGGCTTACGCAGGTACAGGAGGATCTGTACGCCGCCTGCGGCAGTTATCTGGCGGAGCGGCTGGCACCGGATACCTTCCACATCACCCTGCATGATCTGCACAACAGTTCCGCAGGCTGGCCTTCCGGTTTGCCGGGCAACCAGAAGCGGGCGCAGACGCTGCTCAGTCACGCCCGGGACACGTTGCCGCCGGAGGTGATCGTCCGTTCCAGCTGTGTGTTCAGCATGGTGAACACCAGCATCGTGATGGGTTTTGAACCGGCGCAGGACAGCGACTGCCGGGTGCTGATGAGCCTGTACAAGGCGTTTCAGCAGATCCGTCCGTTGGGGTATCCGCTGACGCTCCACGCCACACTGGCTTATTACCGCCCCGGCGGCTTTGATGAGGTGGAAACCGCCCTGATTCGGGATACGCTGCTGCAGTTGGGCCGGGAGCGGCGGGAGTGGCGGCTCCGGCTCAGCGAACTGTATTATGCCACCTTTGACAGCATGAATCATTACAAGGTGATCGGGTGAAACAGAAAATCCCCTCCCTTGCGCGTCCGTTGCAGGATGCCCGGGGGAGGGGATTGTTGTATGGTGCTGTGCAGGTTTCTGCCATGCGAGCGTGAAATGGGTGCGGGGAGGGGGGCTTCAGGGGTGAAGGCCCCTTTGGCGGGGCATGGGCACCCCTCCCAAAGCATGCTTCTTACATTCTGCCGCACCCCTTGGAAGCACACTCCCTGGCATAGGGACAGCCAATGCACTTCTGTCCCTGCTTTTTGGCTTTGATGATGTAGAAAGCGGATGCTCCCACGATCAGGCAGAGGATCAGAATCACGATCAGGTTGGTCATGGCGTGTGTCCCTCCTTATGGGTTCAGTTTATGCCTGAGCCTTGAGCTTGTATTCCTCGTTGGTTTTCCGGTTGGCCTTGCGGATCAGGTACACCACCGCGCCAGCCATCAGCAGCACGGCGATGAGACCGGGGATATAGCCCGCGCCGAAGGAACCGGTGGTGATCAGGGTGCCGATCTGGTAGACCAGGAAACCCACGGTGAAACCGGTGCCCAGCTGCATGGCGATGCCGCCCAGCAGCCACTTCTTGTCCTTGATCTCGGAGTTCATGGCGCCGATGGCTGCGAAGCAGGGCGGGGTGAACAGGTTGAACATCAGGTAGGCCAGCGCAGCCACCTTGGTGATGGCGAAAACGGTGGCAACTTCCGCACCCGCGCCTTCCATCAGGGCCAGTTCCTCGGTGTCGATCAGGTTTTCAAGGCCCACGAAGCACACAGCCAGCGTACCCACCACGTTTTCCTTGGCGATGAAGCCGGTCACGGCAGCGGCAGCCAACTGCCAGCTGAGCACGCCAACGATGGGCACCAGCACATAGGCAAAGGGATGAGCGATGGTGGCAAGGATGGAGGTTTCAGCAGTTTCTGCCAGCTGGAGGCTCCAGTCGAAAGACTGCATGATCTGCACGGCGGTGTTGCACAGAAGGATGATGGTGGCGGCCTTGACGATGTAGCTCCAGCCGCGGCTGAGCATGCTGAGGGTGGCGCGCTTGAGGCTGGGCCACTTGTATTCGGGCAGCTCGATGATGAAGAAAGACTTGCGGTTCTTGTGACCGGTGATCTTGTTGATGAGCAGCGCACCGATGAAGATCAGCAGGATGCCCACGAAATACATCAGGGTGCCCACCCAGCTAGCATCTTCAAAGAAGGCGCCTGCAAACAGGGCGATCACGGGCAGCTTGGCGCCGCAGGGCATCCACGGGGCCAGCATGGCGGTGGCTTTACGCTCCCGCTCGTTGCGGATGGTACGGCAGGCCATCACGCCGGGGATGGCGCAGCCGGTGCCGATGACGAAAGGAATGACGGACTTGCCGCTGAGGCCCACCTTCTTGAAGATGGGATCCAGCACCACGGACACGCGGGCCATGTAGCCGCAGTCTTCCAGCAGGGCGATGAGGAAGTACATCACCATCACCAGCGGCAGGAAGCCGACGACTGCGCCAACACCGCCGATGATGCCGTCCACCAGCAGGGCCTGCAAAAGGGGATGGGCGTTTTCCATAAGGCCGCCCACCCAGCCCTGGAACTGCTCGATCCAGCCCACCAGTGTATCCGCCAGCCATACGCCCAGACCCAGCGCGCCATCGGACTGGGAAATGTGGAACACCAGGAACATGACCACCGCAAAGATCAGGATGCCAGCCACAGGATGGGTCAGCACAGCGTCGATCTTGTCCTGCACGTTGGTGTCCTTGGTGAGCACCTTGCGGGTTTCCACTTGGGACACGATGCCGTTTACAAACTGGAAACGCTGGCGGTCGGCGGCTTCTACGGCAGCCTTGTCGGTCAGGTCGATATCGGCCTGGGTATAGGGCGCGGCCTGCGCCTTGCCGGCAGATGCCATGGCAGCTTCCACAACGGCCTTGAGACCGTCACCGGTGGTGGAGGTGGTCTCGATCACCGGGCAGCCCAGCTTCTCTGCCAGAGCGGCTTCGTCAATTTCGGTTTCCTTCTTCTCGTTGATGTCGGCCTTGTTCAGGGCCACCACCACAGGAATGCCCAGCTCCAGAAGCTGGGTGGTGAAGAACAGGCTGCGGCTCAGGTTGGTGCCGTCCACGATGTTGAGAATCACATCGGGGTTTTCCTGCTTCACATAGCTGGAGGTGATGCTCTCTTCCGAGGTGAAGGGACTCATGGAATATGCGCCGGGAAGGTCCACGGCGATGATGCCGTCCCGATCGCCGGTGAGGGCCTTTTTGATGGGCGCTTCCTTTTTGTCCACGGTGACGCCGGCCCAGTTGCCCACCCGCTCGTTGCGTCCGGTAAGGGCGTTGTACATGGTGGTCTTGCCGCTGTTGGGGTTCCCTGCCAAAGCAATTCTCATGGGGTTTCCTCCTTGGTTGATGGCTATATGCCTACACAGACGGTCATTGCCGCCATGGTTAGCTCCTACTAACTCGCCTCCGAAGAAAAACGGCCCAAAGGCCGTGGATAGCGAGGAAAAAACGGGACGATCATCCCCTGCTGCTGCGCAAGGCAGAGCTCCGCATTTCAGCACCGCAGCGCGAAACGCGACAGGGGCAGGATGTGCGGCAGGAATCAAGGCACCTTGCCCCCGCACGCCTTCAGCCCGCTCAGACCAGAATGGCCTGTGCCAGCTGATTATCAATGGAGTAGCGGCCGTCTTTGACCGCCACCACACAGCCTGCGCGCTTGCGGCTGACCACGGTGATGGGCTCGCCGCTGTAGCAGCCCAGCGAAAACAGGAAGGAATCCAGTTCTTCATCGTCGGTGTCGATTTCCCGAATGATATATTCCTTGCCCTCATCGGCATGAAGCAAACTTTTACCCATAACGCTGGCCTCCTTGCAGTTGGATCTTCCATCATTGCACACAACGAGTTAGCCATAGATAACCCATTGTTCAAAGGAATGCCGCCATCGATTAAAAGCGGCTAACTAATATATAACACCTTTTGAATCGTTTGTCAACAAGGGAAAGACACTATTTTCAAACACGGAAAAAACGCCACCAGATGTTACAAAGCAGCATCTGACGGCGTTAGTTAAGACAAACAATTACTCCATGATATACTTTACCAACTCCGGGAAAATGGCCCGGTACCCCTCGGGCTTGATGTGCATGCCCTCGATGGTGTACTCCGCTTTCAGGCGGCCCTGTTCGTCCTTCAGGGGCGCGTTCACATCGATGTAGCATTGCCCGTGCTTCTCTGCCAGCTGCTGAACCAGCCCGTTGGCGACGGCGATCTTCTCATTGGTGCGGATCAGCAGGCCGGGCTTCATGAAATCGGCGGCGGCTTCGTAGTTGATGGGGTAATAAGCCATCAGGTAGATGCGCACACCGGGCAGGGCTTTCTCAATGCGGGTCAGAATCTGGTCATACCGCTGGATCATGGTTTCCATGGGCAGGTCGGGGTCGCTGAGATCGTTGGTGCCAATATTGATAAACACCTTGCGGGGCTGCAGATCCGTCACGCACAGATCCACAATGGGCAGCATGTCATCGGTGCGGTAGCCGCCCACGCCCCGGTTGTACAGTTTGGGCGCGCCCGGCCCCAGCTCGCTTGCCCATTCTTCCACCGGGAACATCTCCATCAGGGAGGAACCGGCGAATACCACCTGCCCCTTTTCGCAAAGGCGGTTCTTCTCCCGGAAGCCCTCCACCATCTTTTCTTTTTCCAAACGCCATGCTTCTTTTGCCATAGGGGTTTGTCCTCCTGTACCGGTTGGTTTTGCCATCAGCATACCACGCAGGGAGTCAGGCGGCAAGCCATGGTTGAAAAAATGTCCGGAAACAGATAAAATAGAAAGAAAAGTTTCCTTGCAGAAGGGATGGATTCCATGACAGGCAGTTTCTGGACTTGGACAGGCAATCTGTTCCTGTATGCGCTCATCAACTTACCGGTGGCTATGCTGCTGTATCCTGTCACCCGGCGCATCGTGCATACTTCTTGGAATTGGCGTGATTTTTTCTGGTGCGCACTGCTGATGTGCCTCAACTTTGTCTCCAACCGCCTTATCACCATGTGGATCAACGGGCTGAACATCGTTTCATCCCTGTTATTCTTTTTGGTTTTGAATCGTTTTGTGTACCGGCAAAAGGGTTGGCAACTGCTGGTGACGATGGTGAAGATTGTGGTGATGCTATCCGTGGCAGAGGTGCTGTGCATGCTGATCTTCACGGCGATGGGCGCACTGGGCCTTGACCAGAACAAGCTGATGGTGCTCAGTGTTGCCGACCTGCTCCAGCTGGAAAACATGTTATTCTACAGTCTGCTTAACTCTACCGCCTTTCTTTTGATATTGGGCTGCATGCTGATATGGGAATGCCTGCGCAGTCCCCGGCATATCGCTGATTCATTTCCATCGAAAAATTGGCTGTATGCCCGTTCTGTTCTCCGGCTTTTTGGTCTGATCATCGCCTCGCTGGGCATGCTGACCATGCCCTTCGCGCTTTTCGGGCAGCGCACCCTGCTTTCGTTTATTATTGATAATTCGCAGGAATACATCCTCCTGACGGTCTTTTCCGCTTTTCTGATGGTGATTGCCTTTTCCTACATGCTGCAGGATATCCGCTATATTTTGCAGACCCAGCGGCTCAACACCTTGGAACAGCAGCAGGCTATCAGCCGCAGCCTGTTGCAGAATCTGCGCTATTTCCGGCACAACATGGTCAATATGCTCTATGGGCTGGAGGGCGTGCTCATCAGCGGGGACCGGGAGAAGGTGACCGCCTACTATCAGGAAATGCGGGAGAAATGCGCGCTGGTGAACAACGAAAACATTGCCGCGCTGGAACGGGTGACCAACCCTTCCGTCAATGCGGTGCTGCTGCGGGGCGTGGACAAGGCCCGGCAGATGAACCTGCCCATGAACCTGTATGTGCAGCCAGAGGTACACATGGGACATGTCCTCAGCGACGGGGACTTGTGCCAAGTGCTGGGCGTGTTGCAGGATAACGCCATCGAGGCCGCGGATCAGGCGGCGGAGCGGCATGTGTCCATCGAGATGCGGAATGTGGACCGCGGGCTGGAGATCATCGTGCGCAACACCTATGCGGGAGAAGTCACTTCCCAGCAGCTGTCCATGGGCGGCAACTCCACCAAGGAGGGCCATGAGGGTCACGGCCTGTTGAGCTGCTATGAACTTTTGAAAAAGCGCAAGGGTGCGTTTCTGAATTTCTGGGTCACCAGCCAGTATGTGCAGGCACAACTGCTGCTGGAACGCTGACACACTTTTGTTGGGAGGCTTCGCTTCATGCTTGAGACCATCTGGTATCACATCACCGGACTTTTCTGGTTCTGCCTGTATCTTTTGCCGGAATCCCTGGTGCTCTATGAAGTAACCCGCCGTCTGGTGCGGGCAGAGCACCGCAAGGAGCAAATTCTTCCCTTCATTCTGTACATGATGGGCAACTACGCCTGCAACCGGCTGATCATCTTCTACGCCAACGGCTGGAACGTGCTTTCCTCGCTGGTATGGTATCCCATCATGCTGTACAGAGTGTTCCATAAAAAAGGCTGGGATCTTCTGCTGAGCATGCTGAAAATCATGCTGTTCATGGTCGTGTTTGAGCTGTCCTGCGCGCTGCTGATCAATCTGGTGGGGCCTCTGGGGATCCCTCAGGACCTGTTCCTGCTGACCACTGTGGATACGCTTCACAACCACACCATGGAGCTGGCATCCGGCTTGCTGAATCTGCTGGGGCTGCTGCCCATGCTCACCGTTCTGCTGATCTGGGATCACCTGCGCCAGCGCAAAACGCTGCCTGCTGAAACCCGCCGCCGGCACTGGCTGTATGCCCGGTGTATCATCCGTGTGTTGCTGCTGGTGGCTTCTGCTTTTACGGTATTCTCCCTGCCCCAGTTTGTTTTTGGCCCCAATTCCTTTGCCATCACCACCAAGAACCCGGCCTATCTGGTGCTGGTGCTGGCCGTGGCGGTCATGCTGGCGGTGGCGGTTTCCTATATGGTGCAGGATATCCGGTATATCCTGCAATTGCAGCGGCTGAACACCCTGGAGCAGCAGCAGGCCATCAGCAACAGTCTTTTGCAGAACCTGCGCTATTTCCGGCACAACATGGTCAACATGCTCTACGGACTGGAAGGCGAGCTGATCGGCGGCGACCGGAAAAGCGTGACCGCCTACTATCAGCAGATGCGGGAAAAATGCATGCTGGTGAACAACGAAAACATCGCCGCGCTGGAGCGGGTGACCAATCCTTCCGTCAGTGCCGTGCTGCTGCACAGCGTGGACAAGGCCCGGCAGCTGAACCTGCCCATGAACCTGTATGTGCAGGAGAAGGTATTCTTCGGGCGCACCCTGCCGGATGCGGATCTGTGTCAGGTGCTGGGCGTGCTGCAGGACAACGCCATCGAAGCGGCGGACAAGGCGGAGGAACGCTTCGTTTCCGTGGAGATCCGCAATGTGGAAAACGGCGTGGAGATCATTGTGAAAAACACCTATGCCGGGGAGGTCACCCCTGACCAGCTGACCCGGGGCGGCGTCTCCACCAAGGAAGGGCACGAGGGACAGGGTCTGCGCAGCTGCTATGAGATCCTGGCCCGGCGAAAAGGCGCGTTCCTGAATTTCTGGGTCACGGGCCAGTATGTGCAGGCTCAGCTGCTGTTGAGCCGGTGAGGGCAGCTTGCATTCATTTGCCGTTATTCATGACCACTTTTCTGTTTCAGTTTCCTACAGGAGGCCGTATTCATGCTACATATCATCCTCTGCGACGATAACCCCCGCCACAACCAGACCATGACCTACCATCTGGAGCAGATCATGCCTCGTCTGACCATGCCCTGCGCCATCGACCTGACCACCACCGACCCCCGGGAGGTGATCGCTCATGCCAAGCAGCAGCACGACGGCGATCTGGTGTATCTGCTGGATCTGGAGATGGAAAACGACCTGAACGGGCTGGATGTGTGCGCCATCATCCGGGAGCATCAGGTCAGGGCTCACATCATCTATGTTTCCGCCTATGCGGAATACGCCATGGAATGCTGCCGCGCCCATGCCTTTGACTTCATCCTGAAACCCTACACCACCCAGCGGCTGGAAAACGCCATCCGGGATGTGATCCTGCATATTGAGCGCACCCGGTCCGTGTATCCTCTCAGCGTGACCGCAGGCACAGTGACGCAGGTACTGGATCAGAAGGAGATCCGTTACCTGCAGGTGGAGCGGGAATATGTGACCGCTCACATGAACGGCGGTGTGTTCACCTGGCGGGAAAGCCTGACCCATCTGCTGCCACGGCTGAACCCGGACTGGTTCGTGCGCATCCACAAAAGCTGCGCCATCAACCGCCTGTATATCCAGAGCGTGGATCAGAAAGCCCATGAGGTGATCCTCAAGGGTGGCACGGTACTCAATGTATCTCGGCGGCTCATCAAAGAGGTGGTATCCCCCGGCGAAGGCGGCGAGACCCCGCAGGTCAAGGCATGACAGCAACTGTCCAAAGAACCATCAAACGGTTGAAATTCCTGAGTTTTCCTGCTTGCGAATTGCATGCAATGATCTATGACTGGTCGCTCTGGCGCTACCAATGGTTTGCCACTTTTCCCATGCTCCCTTACAATAACAGCAGAAACACTGCCGCTACGCGCTACAGCTTCCATGCTGCTTCGCATATCACGAACGTCAGACACTCGTGCGGCAGTGCTTTTTTTGTGCCTGTCGGGCAGTGGTTTCCGCTTGCCTTTCTGCCCCATCCGGCTTATGATAAGGACAGATGACAACCCCATAGGGGAAAGGAGCGTTTTTCATGAAGCCCACCGCTGCCCTGCCCGCCTATTTGCGCATGGCGACCCATGCCCAGCCCCTGAGCGGAAACGTGTTTCACAGCGGCGATCTGCGCCTGACGGTGCTCACTCCCTGCCTTTTACGCATCCAACAGGGGAACGATACCGATGATGCCACCCTCACCGTGATCCAGCGGGATCTGGGCGATTGCCCGGTGGAAGCTGCCGTGGAAAGTGGCGTGACCACCCTGCGCACCGGCGTGCTCACCCTGCGCCACGACCCCGCATTGCCCCTTGCGCAGGGTTTGACCATCCAGCGGGAAACAGCCCCGGCCTTTTTGTGGCATTACGGCGACAAGCCCACCCACAATCTGGGCGGTACCACCTCCACGCTGGACGGCGTGGACGGCGCTTGCCCCATTCAGGACGGCATATGCTCCCTGGATGGCTTTGCCCTCATTGATGACAGCCAGACCCCGCTGATCCGTCCGGACGGCTGGTTCGCG
Source organism: Clostridiales bacterium (assembly GCA_015056245.1). Lineage (GTDB taxonomy): Bacteria > Bacillota > Clostridia > Christensenellales > Aristaeellaceae > Limiplasma. The sequence goes on from SVGQ01000070.1 coordinate 11,327, forward strand.
CCCCATCCTGATGGGCTGGATGTGTATTTCTTCGGCTACGGGCACGACTATGCCCAGTGCGTGAAGGACTACTACCGGCTCACCGGCGCGCCGGGCATGCTGCCAGCGTGGGCGCTGGGCAACTGGTGGAGCCGCTACCATGCCTATACCGATACGGAATACCTGTCCCTGATGGACCAGTTCCACAAGCGGGATGTACCCCTGAGTGTGGGCATCGTGGATATGGACTGGCATCTCACCGACGGGGACGGGCGCGAATACTGGCGCGACGGCTGGACGGGCTACACCTGGAACGAAAAGCTGTTCCCGGATTACAAGGGCTTCATCGACAAACTGCATCAGCGGGGGCTGCGCACTGCCCTGAACCTGCACCCGTCCTCCGGCGTGCGCAAGCATGAAGCCCAATACCCTGCCATGGCGGCCCGCATGGGTGTGGATCCCGCCACGGAGACCCCCATTCCCTTTGACTGGTTGAACCCGGATTTCCTCGCCGCCTACTTTGAAGAGCTGCACTTCCCCTACGAAGCCGACGGCATCGACTTCTGGTGGATGGACTGGCAGCAGGGCAGCGACTACGCCGCCATCACCGGCGATGGGCGAAAGCCTCAGGGACCCACGGGCATCACGCCCCTGTGGATGCTGAACCACATGCACTATCTGGCAGCCCAGCGGGGCGGCAAGCGGCCCATGATCTTCTCCCGCTTCGCCGGGCTGGGCAGCCAGCGGTACCCCATCGGCTTCTCCGGCGATACCTACATCACCTGGGAAAGCCTGCGCTTCCAGCCGTATTTCACCGCCACTGCCTCCAACATCGGCTACAGCTGGTGGAGCCACGATATCGGCGGGCATATGGGCGGCTACCGGGATGATGAACTGACCGTACGCTGGATCCAGCTGGGGGTATTCTCGCCCATATTCCGGCTGCATTCCTCCGACAGCCCCTTCCTGGGCAGGGAGCCGTGGAACTACAACCGCCGGGCACAGCTGGTCATCGAGGACATGATGCGCCTGCGCCACCGGCTGTTCCCCTACCTGTACACCATGTGCCGCCGCAATGCAGCGGACCTGATCCCCTTGGTGCGGCCCATGTACCATACCCACCCGGAGCATGACGAAGCCTATCAGATGCCCAATGAATACTGGTTCGGCAGCGAATTGCTCGCCGCGCCCGTTACCCAAAAGGCGGATGAAAGCGATCTGGGCAAGGCTGACGCATGGCTGCCCGATGGCCTGTGGGTGGATTTCTTTACCGGGTATGTATACAAGGGCGGCAAAAAGCTGAGCCTGTACCGGCCTTTGGAGGAAATGCCCCTGCTGCTGAAAGCCGGCGGCATCGTGCCCATGCAGGCCCATGTGCCCGGCAGCCGCCAGCTGGGCGGCGCGGAGGAGATGGAGCTGGTGGTGGCAGCAGGCGCTTCCGGAGCCTTCACCCTCTACGAGGACGACGGCGAGACCCTTGCCTACCAACAGGGCGGCTATGCCCAGACCCCGATCACGCTGGACTGGCAGGAGAAGCGCGCGGAGTTGACCATCCACGCTGCGCAGGGGCAGACCGCCCTTGTGCCCACCCGGGACTGGACGCTGTACCTGCGCGGCTTCCGCAGGGGCGCTGCCGTATCCGTCGGCGGCGAAACCCTGCCCGCCTGCTACGATGAAGCCTACAACACGCTGGTGGTCACCCTGCAGGAGGTGCGTCCCGACCGGGGCGTGCGGCTGGAGATCACCCACGAAACGGCTTTGGTCCATGACAACAGCGATTGCCGCGCCCGCATTCTGGACAGGGTGACCCGGGCTCAGAACAGCCAGCGGGAGAAAGCCTTCCTCATGGAGACCGCCGACCGGCTCTTGCGGGATGCCGCCCATGGCAAGCCCGTTAGGCCCTGGGATACCGGCGCGTCCGAGTGCCCGTCCCTCAGCGGGTATATTGCCGAAATGGTGGGGCAGGTCTGAGGGGGAGACGGTGGGGCGCTGCCCCACACCCCGCCCAAGGGATTTCATCCCTTGGGAATCCCGTTACTGCGCAGGTTGTCAAAAAAGGGGAAGGTGCAGGAAACTCAGTTTCCTGCCGGGTGTGGAGACGTAGGAAAGCGCGTGCCCAGTGGCGACGGAGGGAAGTGTGTGCCCAGTGGGCACTTGCGCGAAGCGCAAAACGACCCGAAGTCGTCAACCGAAACGAGTGTGGGCTACGGCAGTAGCCTACACGACAATTGAGGTTGCGGAACAGAGCCCACAAAACCTTGCGCCGCAGCGCTTTTCAGCAAGCACAGCGAGCACCGTAGGTGCAAGATGTGCGACTTTTGAACAGAAGTATTGGTTTTTCGACAGTCTGACTGCGCCTGCTATACAGGCGCAGATGGGCTATCCCCCGGGAGAGATAAAAGAGAAAAGAAAAGCGGTTTCTGAAGGTTGTTTGCTGCCTGTGACCGTCTGTCCTCTGACCAAGCAGGCTCCGCGTTTGCTGCCGCCCTGAGGACACATTGAGCGTAGATCGGCAAAAATGCCGCGACAGGCGTGTTTTTCGGCAGCCTGCATCGTCTGTCCTCTGCCCCGGCAGGCTCCGCAAAATCTGAATTTCAAAGGAGAACCCTCTATGAATTGGAAATGGATCATCCTGATGATTATGACCCTGACCAGCGCCTATCAGATGCTTTTGAGCTATATCCAGTATCGCTCCGCTGCCAACCCGGTGCCGGAAAACGTCAGCGATGTGTATGACGCAGACACTCACCAGCGCTGGATGGCCTATTCCGGCGAAAAGAACCGTTTGGCGATCTTTGCCGGGCTGATCAGCTGGGCGGTCACCTTTGTGCTGCTTTTGTGCAATGCCCACGCCGCTGTAGCCAAGCTGTTCCCCGCTAATCCCTATGGGCAGCTGGCGGTGGTCATCGCCTTCCAGACGCTGGTGGAAACCCTGTGCAGCGTTGCCCTGAAGTATGTGGACACCATGAAGATCGAAGAAAAATACGGCTTCAACCGCTCCACCGCCAAGACCTTTGCTGTGGATCAGGTGCGGGATCTGCTGATCGAACTGGTGCTGGGCATCGGTCTGGGGGCATTGCTGTGCGCCCTGCACCGCTGGCTGGGGGATGGCATGGTGCTGCTCTTTGCCGCCTGCGTGTTTGCCATCGGGCTGTTTATTTCATTCCTTTATCCCATCCTCAGCCGTGTCAGCAACAAATTTGTACCGCTGGAAGAGGGCGAGCTGCGGGACAAGCTGACCGCGCTGCTCACCAAGTACGGCTACAAGGTCAAGGCCATCGAAGTGATGGACGCCTCCCGCCGCACCACCAAGTCCAACGCCTACTTCACCGGCTTTGGCAGCCTGAAGACCATCGTTCTGTATGACAATCTGGTCAATACCATGACCCCGGACGAGATCTGCGCCGTGTTCGCCCACGAACTGGGCCACGGCCTGAACCGGGATGTGCCCAAGCAGCAGCTGATGAATCTGGGCAACATGCTGCTCATGGCGGCGCTGGCATGGTTCAGCGTGCGCACACTGGGAATGCATCAGGCC
>SVGQ01000185.1 GCA_015056245.1 Clostridiales bacterium
GAACTGGTTCGGCCTTTCGCCTGCCGTATCCAGTCTTGTTCTCAACTTTATCTGCTATTTCATCGGCTGGCGGGTTTTGGGGCTTTCCTTTGTTAAGTACTCCATTCTGGCCGGCGGCAGCTTTTCGGTGTTTTACTGGATTGTTGAACAGTTCCCGCCCCTGTGGCCGCAGCTGGCGAATATGCCGCTGACCGCCGCCATCGTGGGTGCGCTGTTCATTGGCGTGGGCGTGGGCCTGTGCGTGCGTACCGGCGGAGCCCCCGGCGGCGATGACGCGCTGGGCATGAGCATCAACAAACTGTGGGGCTGGGATATCCGCTGGTACTATCTGATCAGCGACCTGACGGTGCTGGGTTTGTCGCTGACGTATCTGCCGGTTCTGCGCATCGCGTATTCGCTGATTACGGTGCTTCTGTCCGGGCAGATCATCGGATGGATCCAGCTGATCGGTACCAAAAAAGAATAAATGCAATAAAATCAGCTTCCATTTCGTTCCATTCCTTGGGGAGGGATTGCAAATGAAGAAGCTGATTTTATTTGTCTGCCTGCTATTGCTGCTGCCTGTGACCGGGAAATCAGAAAGCGTACAGCGGCTCAGTGCGGATGGGCGCTGGCTGATCACATCCTGTGGTTTTGCAGCGGAAATGCCCAAAGAGGTTTTGGCAATGCTGGCAGAACAAGGCTATGAAGGCTGGAGCTGCCGCGCGGGAGCCATGCTGGAGCGTGCCAAAGCTGCAGACAGCTCAGCAGGGAAACGAACGTCCGCCTTGCTGGTGCTGGAAAAGAACGGCCTGTGCAGCCTGATCGGGCTTTCAGCCTTTGCGACAGGCGAAAGCAGCCTTTGGGATTACGGCACGCTTGGGCTTTCACTTTCAGAAGACGTCAGCATGAAGGCGGAAGACACCGAGGAAGAATCGCACTTTGTGCTGGAAACAGTGGATGGTACCTTTTATTTCCGGGAAGAGAGCGGGTCGGACTGGTCGCTGGCGAAATGGCGGACCAAAGACGGCTTTGCGGCTGAATGGTATCCGCGCGGTCAGATCGTGGCAAATGGTCAAAGCTTTCCGGTATGGGAAACGCCCTATCTTTCGCATGTGGTTTCGCTGCGAAAATTGCCAGTGAGCATGCAGGAGCTTCGGTCATTTTCAGAAGCCTCCATGCAAGCGCTGGAAGACACCGGCCTTGCCATGCTTACGGGCGTCAATCTGCGAAGCCGCCCGACGGCTGAATCGGAATGGCTGGGCAGCGCGCATGCTGGGACCCTTGTGCAGGTTCTGGATACCCGGAAGGGACGAACGGATCACTGGTACCAGATTCGGATTGGCGATTTCATCTGCTGGGCGAGCGGCCCCTATGTGAAGCTGCCGGGAACCCGGCAGATCAGCCATCTTCCGCTTCCATCTGCAGTGACCATCAGACAGTCGCAGCTATGGGACAGCAGCTGCCAAAATATGCTGATGCTTTTGCCGGAGAGGACGGAGGTACAGGTCCTTGCGGAAATGAAGGACGGATGGATGATTGTTTCTGTGCCGGAGGATGGCACAGCCGGATGGCGCATGGAAACCGCTGGCAGGATTGGCTGGATGAAACGGAAAGATCTGGAGGTAAGCTGGTAACAGCACCTGAAAGGCATATTTTTCTTGACCAAAACCGCTGTTTCGTTCTATAATGAACGGTACAGCGGTTTTTTCCGCTGATAACAATGTATGGAATATACAGAAAGGATGGCACAGCGATGGAGACCGCCGTAACCAAGACCAATTTCATCTGGGAAGCCGTAGAAGAAGACTTGCGGAGCGGACGCTACCAAAGCGTGCACACCCGTTTTCCGCCGGAACCCAACGGCTATATGCACATCGGTCACTGCAAGGCGCTGATCATGGACTTTCTGACCGCTGAAAAGTATGGCGGCCAGTGCAACCTGCGCTTTGACGACACCAACCCTGCCAAGGAAGATACCGAGTACGTGGAGGCCATCAAGCGCGATATCAACTGGCTGGGCTTCCACTGGACGGGCGGATTGTACTACGCCAGCGATTACTACGACAAGTGCTACGAGATCGCCGAGGACTGGATCAAGCGCGGCCTTGCCTATGTGGACGAGCTGAGCAAGGAAGAGATGCGCGAGTACCGCGGCACGCTCACCAAGCCCGGCAAGAACAGTCCCTGGCGCGACCGCCCCGTGGAGGAGAGCCTTGACCTGTTCCGCCGCATGAAGGCCGGCGAATTTGCCGAGGGTCAGTACACCCTGCGCGCCAAGATCGACATGGCCAGCCCCAACATCGTCATGCGCGACCCCGCCATGTACCGCATCCTCTACAAGGAGCACTGGCGCACCGGCAGCAAGTGGTGCATCTATCCCATGTACGACTTTGCCCACCCCATTGGCGACGCGCTGGAAGGCATCAGCCACAGCCTGTGCTCTCTGGAGTACGAGATCCATCGTCCCCTGTATGACTGGGTGGTGGAAAAGAGCGCGCATATGCTGCCCGCCAAGCCCCGCCAGATCGAGTTTGCCCGCCTGAATATGACCCAGACCGTGATGAGCAAGCGCAAGCTGCGCGCGCTGGTCGAGGGCGGCTTTGTGCGCGGCTGGGACGATCCCCGCATGCCCACCCTCAGCGCCCTGCGCCGCCGCGGCTACACCGCCGCC
>SVGQ01000071.1 GCA_015056245.1 Clostridiales bacterium
TACCAAGGGCGTTACCCTCGCGGCCGCCTCCACTCAGGAGAAGGACGTGATGGCTCAGATCAAGGATACCGACAAGAAGGGCGCTGCCAAGATCGTTGGTAAGCTGATCGCCGAGCGTGCGTCCGAAGCGGGCATCAAGAAGGTCGTCTTCGACCGCGGTGGCTATGTGTACACTGGCCGCGTGGCCGAGTTGGCTGCTGGCGCTCGTGAAGCCGGACTGGAATTCTAAGAAGGAGGACGAACGCATGCAACGACAGGCACAGGAAAGCGAGTTCAAAGAGAGACTCGTTACTGTAAACCGTGTTTCTAAGACCGTTAAGGGCGGTAAGAACTTCCGCTTCTCTGCTCTGGTCGTCGTCGGCGACGAAAAAGGTCGCGTTGGCGTCGGCATGGGCAAGGCTGTGGAAATCACCGAAGCCATCCGCAAGGGCACCGAAGATGCCAAGAAGCATCTCGTGAACGTTCCCCTGCTTGGCACTTCCATTCCTCACGAGAGCAAGGCCAGCTTCTCCACCAGCAAGGTGCAGCTGCTGCCCGCTCCCGAAGGTACCGGTGTTATCGCCGGCGGCGCTGCCCGCGCCGTGCTGGAGCTGGCTGGCGTGAAGGATATCCGCACCAAGAGCTATGGCTCCAACAACAAGATCAACATGGTGAAGGCTACCATCGAGGCTCTGAAGCAGCTGCGCAGCGCCGAGCAGGTGGCTAAGCTCCGCGGCAAGACCGTGGAAGAAATTCTGGGCTAAGGAGGACGTTGACGATGAAACTGCAGATCACTCTCAAGAAGTCGCCGATCGCTTGCCTCCAGGTTCACAAGGACACCGTGGCTGCGCTGGGTCTGCGTAAGATCGGCCAGACTGTGGTTAAGGAAGACAACGCCTGCATCCGCGGCCAGATCTTCCGTGTCAAGCACATGATCGACGTTAAGGAAATGAACGACTAAGGAGGGAACCCAAATGAAACTGCACGAGTTGGCACCCGCCGCAGGTTCCACCACCGCTGCCAAGCGTCTCGGTCGAGGCGTGGGTTCCGGTCTGGGTAAGACCTCCGGTAAGGGTCACAAGGGCGCCAAGGCCCGCTCCGGCGGCGGCAAGCGCCCCGGCTTCGAGGGCGGCCAGATGCCCCTGTACCGTCGCGTCCCCAAGAAGGGCTTCACCAACATCTTCCGTCTGGAATATGCTGAAGTGAATGTTGGTCAGCTGGAAGTGTTTACCGAAGGTACTGTTGTGAACGCTGAGCTGCTCAAGGCTGCCGGTATCATCAAGAAGACCATGGACGGCGTGAAGGTTCTGGGCAATGGCGAGCTCACCAAGAAGCTCACCGTTGAAGCCGCGAAGTTCACCGAGTCTGCCAAGGAAAAGATCGAGGCGGTCGGCGGGAAAGCCGAGGTGAAGTAAGATGGCCAAGAACGCTACCAATAAGGTGTCCGTTTGGCAATCTCTTCGCAATGCCTGGAAGGTAAAGGATATCCGCTCTAAGCTGATCTATACCTTCGTTATGCTGGTGCTGTTCCGCCTGGTGAGCGTTATCCCCGCTCCCGGCGTGGACATCGCCCGCCTCAATGAAGCCGGTATGAAGGATCTCCCCCTGCTGCAGTTGATGAACATGATGACTGGTAATGCTTTCAGTCAGCTGACCATCATGGCCATGGGTGTGAGCCCCTACATCAACAGCTCCATTATCATGCAGCTTCTGACCATCGCCATCCCCGCTCTGGAGCGTATGCAGAAGAGCGGCCCCGACGGTCAGAAGAAGATCGCGCAGATCACCCGCTATGTGACGGTTGTGCTGGCTGTGATCCAGGCCATCGGTCTGGTGAGCAGCGTGGGCTTCATCAAGCCCGGCTGGTATAACTACGTGCTGGTGGGTGCCAGCATGGCTGCTGGTACTGCTCTGGCCATGTGGATGGGCGAGCGCATTACCGAAAACGGCATCGGCAATGGTATCTCCCTGCTGATCTTCGTCGGTATCGTGGTCAACCTGTTCTCCGGCTACAGCAATCTGCTGATCACCGCCATCCAGAACCCCACCTTCGGCAACTGGCTGAAGTTCGTGGGCGTGCTGCTGCTGGCCCTGGTCATGATCCTGATCGTGACCTTCATCGACATGGGCGTTCGCCGCATCAATGTCAACTATGCAAAGCGTGTTTCCGGCCGCAAGATGTACGGCGGTCAGAGCAGCATCATCCCGCTGAAGGTTGTCAGCGTTGGCGTGCTGCCCCTGATCTTCGCCTACTCCTTCATGGCGTTCCCCGGAACCATCATCCAGCTGGCCTCCAAGCCCACCAGCGGCCTGTACCAGTGGTGGATGAACAACATGAACGCAACCTCTCCTCTGTATATGATCATTTGCGCTCTGTTGATCATCGCTTTCACCTACTTCTACTCCTCCATCTCCTTCCAGCCGGACGAGATGGCGAAGAACATCCAGCAGCAGGGCGGTGCTGTTCCCTCTGTGCGTCCTGGTAAGCCCACCGCGGATTACCTCAAGCGCATCAACAACCGCCTGGTCCTGTTTGCCGCTCTGTTCCTGGCCGTTCTGGCCACGCTGCCCAACATCATCACCGAAGCTGCTCAGGTTCAGATTCCCTTTGCCGCCAGCAGCCTCCTGATCGCTGTGAGCGTAGCTCTGGAAACCAAGCGTCAGCTGGACGACATGCTGGTTGCCCGCAACTACGATACGCTGTCCTGATGACAGTGCACGGATGAGAAAGCCGCCTGCACGGTTTGGCATAGGCTACTGATTGTGGTATCATCAGCCGGCCCGTGCCGGCGGCATTCATCCGTATCCTTACCCAACCGCATATGCGATGAACCAAGGAGGTTGCGGACATTATGAACATTATCTTTCTCGGCCCTCCCGGAGCTGGCAAGGGCACTCAGGCCAAGCAGATCTGTGAAAAGCTGAACATTCCTCAGATTTCCACCGGTGACATGCTTCGCGCCGCCATCGCCAACCAGACCGAGACGGGTCTCAAAGCCAAGACTTACATGGACGCTGGTCAGCTGGTTCCCGACGAAGTGGTGATCGCTATCGTGAAGGAACGTCTGGCTGAGGACGATTGCCAGGGCGGTTACATTCTGGACGGTTTCCCCCGCACGGTGGAACAGGCCGAAGCGCTGTCCGGCATTGCCAAGATCGACGCTGTGGTGGATCTGGCTGTGGCTGATGAGGTGCTGGTAAAGCGTCTCAGCGGTCGCCGCGTGTGCCCCCAGTGCGGTGCTCCCTACCATGTGGACTACCTTGGCGATGTAACCACCTGCAAGGTGGACGGCACCACGCTGATCCAGCGTGATGACGATAAGGCCGAAACGGTGCTGAACCGTCTGACGGTGTATCATGCCAAGACTGCTCCCCTGATTGATTTCTATCAGAAGGCTGGTCTGCTGCGTTCCGTGAACGCTGCTGATGCTCCTGAAGCGGTGACTGCTGCGGTTCTGGCCGCTCTTGAGGCAAGCCGATGATCTATCTGAAAAATGCGGAACAGCTTCAGTGCATGCGCAAATCCGGCGGACTTCTCTATGAGGTGCTCTGTCACCTGCGGGAAGCCATCAAGCCCGGTATGAGCACCACTGAACTGGATGTGTACGCGGAGCAGTTGATCCGCAAGCACAAAGCCATTCCCTCTTTTCTGGATTATCAGGGTTATCCGGCAAGCATCTGCGCTTCTGTAAACGATGAGGTAGTACACGGCATCCCTGCGGATGACGTGATCCTCCAGGAAGGCGATGTGCTATCCGTGGACTGTGGCCTGATTTTGGATGGCTGGCAGGCGGATAGTGCATTCACCGTGGGCGTTGGTAAGATCTCTGTTGAAGCTCAGCAGCTGATCGATGTGACGGAGCAGTGCTTCTTCAAAGGCGCTCGCGCGTCCATCAACGGCGCACACATTGGCGATATCGGGTATGCTGTCCAGAAGCAGGCTGAAAGCTACGGCTACGGCGTCATCCGCGACCTGACCGGTCACGGTATCGGACGGAATATGCACGAGGATCCCAGCATTCCCAACTTCGGACGGCCCGGTCATGGTGTTCGGCTTCGTGCTGGTATGACCATTGCCATTGAGCCGATGATCGCCATGGGTGATTATCTGGTTTCCCAGCTGGACGACGGTTGGACCATCGTGACCGATGACGGCAGCATCTGCTCCCATTACGAGCATACGCTGGCCATCAACGAGCACGGCCTTCCTGAGCTGCTCACCTTCCCGGGCTATGTTCTGACGGAGGAAGCAGAGTGAAAGCAAGCGTGGCAGAAACCGGCCGCGTGGTACTGGTAACACAGGGCCATGATGCCGGAAGCATTTGTGCGGTACTTCAGGTCATTGACGAGAAGACGGTTCTTCTGGTGGATGGCAAAACCCGTACATTGCAAAAACCAAAACGAAAGAACATCCTGCATCTTCGCGCCTACCCGCTCACCATTGCGGTGGAGGGTAAGGGCGGCAGCGGCGGTCCCATTGCAGACAGCGATATCCGCAAGCAGCTCAAAAAGGTATGGGATGCATATCAACAGGAAACCCAGGGCGTGAACAACGCCGTAACGCAGCAGAAGGAGGATTGCGCGTTTGTCTAAGAGTGATGTCATTGAAATGGAAGGCACCGTAACCGAGGCTCTTCCCAACGCGAATTTCAAGGTGGAGCTCCCCGGCGGGCATATGATCATGGCACAGATTTCCGGCAAGATGCGCATGAACTTCATCCGCATCTATCCCGGTGACAAAGTGACCGTGGAGCTTTCGCCCTATGATCTGACCCGCGGTAGAATCACCTGGCGCAGCAAGAACTAAGGGCTCAGCCCAGATCACTTATCGGAAAAGGAGGAAACCGTCATGAAGGTACGTCCCTCTGTGAAGCCCATCTGTGAAAAGTGCAAGATCATCAAGCGCAAGGGTCGCGTGATGGTCATCTGCGAGAACCCCAAGCATAAGCAGAAGCAAGGCTAATGCTGGGATGACAGGTCGTCAGACCGTCAGACTGGGTTCATACAAAAAACGCTATGCAGTTTTCTGTGTAGCGTTTTTTGATGTGGAAAATTCAGAAAAATTCTTTTGGAAAAGGGCTTTACAATTTGCGTTTTGACATGTTATAATTCAAAAGTTGGAGTATGCGTGGAGCCGTGGGCGGCTGCATATGTGCTAACCCCACATGTGACCACGGGCTATGCAGAAACATCATCATTGACAAAGCGCGGCTCAGCCGTGCGGGGTCTTGGGCTGTGCTCAGCTTACTCTACGCTTACACAGCCAACTACAAGAGACCCTTGGCTCAAGAGAGCACATTCTATGGAGGTGTAACCAAATGGCACGTATTGCGGGCGTTGACCTGCCCAGAGAAAAGCGTGTGGAGATCGGTCTGACTTACATCTTCGGCATCGGCCTGGCTACTTCCAAGGAAATCCTGGCCAACACCGAGATTAATCCCGATACCCGCGTCAAGGATCTGACCGAGAACGAAGTCAGCAAGCTCCGTGACTACATCGAGCACAACGTCAAGGTGGAAGGTGATCTCCGTCGTGAGGTTTCCCTGAACATCAAGCGTCTGGTGGAAATCGGCTGCTACCGCGGTGTCCGTCACCGTCGTAACCTGCCTGTCCGCGGCCAGAACACCAAGAACAATGCGCGTACCCGTAAGGGTCCCAAGCGCACCATCGCCGGTAAGAAGAAGGCCAAGTAATTTTCTTACCAACTGACATTGAACATTGCTGATGTAGCATGGAGGAGTGAGCAACATGGCACCTAAGCAGAAGCTTAAGAAGGTTACTCGCAAGCGCCGTGAGAAAAAGCTCGTCGAGCGTGGCGCTGCGCATATCCGTTCTTCCTTTAACAACACCATCGTCACCCTGACCGATACCAACGGCAACGCCCTGTCCTGGGCCAGCGCTGGCGGTCTGGGTTTCCGTGGTAGCAAGAAGTCTACTCCCTTCGCCGCCCAGATGGCCGCTGAAACCGCTGCCAAGGCCGCGATGGAATATGGCCTGAAGACCGTTGAGGTCTATGTAAAGGGCCCCGGTTCCGGACGTGAGGCTGCTATCCGTAGCCTGCAGGCTGCCGGTCTGGAAGTGAACATGATCAAAGACGTTACACCCATCCCGCACAACGGCTGCCGTCCGCCCAAGCGTAGAAGAGTGTAAGTAATCGAGGAGGTACAATCAAAATGGCAAGATATACTGATTCCGTATGCCGTATGTGCCGCCGCGAGGGCACCAAGCTCTTCCTGAAGGGTGAGAAGTGCTTCTCCACCAAGTGTGCGGTGCAGAACCGTCCTACCCCTCCGGGTCAGCACGGTCAGGCTCGTCAGCGCAAGGCCAGCGAGTATGGCCTGCAGCTGCGTGAAAAGCAGAAGGCCCGCCGCGCTTACGGCCTGATGGAAGGCCAGTTCAAGCGCACCTTCGTTCGTGCCACCGGCATGAAGGGCATCACCGGCGAAAACCTGCTCCAGCTGCTGGAGCTGCGTCTGGACAACGTTGTGTATCGCAGCGGTTTGGCTTCCAGCCGTCCTCAGGCTCGCCAGTTCGTTTGCCATGGTCTGATGACCGTTAACGGCAAGAAGGTTGACATCCCCTCTTACAGCTGCAAGGTGGGCGATGTGATCTCCGTCCGTTCCACCCGTAAGGATATGGCGCACTTCCAGATCGTGAAGGAAGGCATCAGCCGCGTGGTTCCCAAGTGGCTCACCACCGACGCCGCCAACCTGACCGCTACTGTGAGCGCTCTGCCCGCTCGCGATGATGTGGACCTGACTCTGCAGGAGAACATGATCGTCGAGTACTACTCTCGTTAATAGAACGGCGATACTCCCTCGACCTAGTGGCATAAAACAGGAGGGTAAACCGAATGATCGAAATCGAAAAAGCGCGTATCGAATGCGAGGAGCTCAGCCAGGACGGTGCTTATGGCCGCTTTGTGATCGAGCCCTTGGAGCGCGGCTTCGGCTACACCGTGGGCAATGCGCTGCGCCGCGTGCTGCTTAGCTCGCTGCCCGGCGTAGCGGTCACCAGCATCCAGATTGAGGGCGTTCAGCATGAGTTCTCCACCGTTCCCGGCGTGACCGAGGATGTGGCTGAGATCATCCTGAACCTGAAGGCTCTCTCTGCCAAGCTGTACGTTGATCAGCCCAAGACTGTCACCATTGATGTGACGGGCCCGGCCGAGGTAAAGGCGAAGGACATCAAGACCGACGACGAGTTGGAGTTCGTTGATCCCGAAGCCCATATCGCCACCCTGAATGAGGATGCGCATCTGGTGATGACTCTGACCGTGGACAAGGGCCGCGGCTACGTCAGCGCCGATAAGAACAAGTACCCCAACATGCCCATCGGTGTGATCCCGATCGACTCCATTTTCACTCCCATCAAGAAGGTCAACTACACCGTGACCGATACCCGCGTGGGCCAGATCACGGACTATGACAAGCTGACCTTGGAAGTGTGGACCGACGGCAGCGTGCAGCCTGATGAAGCCATCAGCCTTGCCGCCAAGATTCTCACCGAGCATCTGAGCCTGTTTGTTGGCCTGACCGATCAGGTGGCTTCCGTCACCTTCGCTGATCAGGAAGACGACAAGAAGGGCCAGGCGCTGGATATGACCATCGAAGAACTGGATTTGAGCGTCCGCGCTTACAACTGCTTGAAGCGCGCCGGCATCAATACCATCGGTGAGTTGGTACAGCGCAACGAAGAGGACATGATGAAGGTCCGCAACCTCGGCCGCAAGAGTCTGGAAGAAGTGGTGCAGAAACTGGCCGGTCTGGGCCTGAGCCTGCGCCCCAGCGACGAATAACTGTTGATTGATAGATCCTTCAAAGGAGGAGAAATACCATGGCACAACGCAAATTGGGTCGTACCGCCGACCAGCGTAAGGCGTTGCTCCGCAATCAGGTGACCAACCTGATCTGGTACGGCCGCATCGAGACCACCGAAGCCCGCGCCAAGGAAGTCCGCCGCGCTGCTGAGCGTCTGATCACTCTGGCTGTGCAGGAGTGCGACAATACCGTTACCGTTACCAAGGAAACCCATAACGATAAGGGCCAGCTGATGACCATCGAGACCGTGAACGATGCTCCCAGCAAGCTGCATGCCCGCCGCATCATCATGAGCTACCTGTACGAGCTCAAGGATGTGCAGCGCGCCGATGAAGATAAGGCTGACTGGAAGGAGCGCACCAAGGACGTGAAGTATCCCGTCGTTGAGAAGCTCTTCCGCGAGATCGGCCCCAAGTTCAAGGCTCGCAACGAAGAAAAGAAGTGCGCCGGTGGTTACACCCGCATCTATAAGCTCGGGCCCCGTCGCGGCGACGCCGCTGAAATGTGCCTGATCGAGATCATCTAATCTCGTTCACGAGCTGCAAAAGCCCTTCCGATTTGCATCGGAAGGGCTTTTTTGTTATGATAGTACATGCCCTTGGGAAAGTGGGCACACTATCCTGAGGGGTGGTGGGCTTGAAACAGGATCAAAGCCGGGCAAAAAGGGAGCAGGGACTTGGACAGCAGAACCATGATGGTCATAAGGACGAAACCTCGTCAGAAAAGAGAATCTCGTTGGCTGAGGAGCAGTTCAACCGCTGGCTGGAGAGTATGGAAAGGCTGCGCCTTGCTGAGTATGTGCGCTATGTGGACGACCGCAGAAGATTATTCTGGTCCAGTTTCTGGTCTGGTATTGCCAGGGGCGTGGGCATGGCGATTGGCTTTACCATATTGGGCGCTATTCTGATCTTGATTTTGCAGGATTTGGCACGGCATAATCTGCCGCTGATCGGCGAGCTGCTGGATGAGATCATGAATGTGGTACAAAACGGAATGAAATGAGAAAATGGGGGAATGGCATGTTCTGGACAGTGATCACTGCTTCTTTGGCGCTGTTTCTTGATATGATCATGAAGCACTGGTCCACGCTGCATCTTGGCAGCGGTGATGTAGTTGCTGTTCCCGGGCTGTTGACGCTGCGGCTGACCCATAACGACGGGATCGCACTGGGACTGATGAGCGGAAACAAGATTGCCCTGCTGGTGCTTCCTGTGGGGATTATGATCTGTGGGTGGCTGATGCTGCGCAAATACCGCAGCACAAGATATATCCAGATTGCTTGCGGTTTGATACTGGGTGGCTTTTTGGGAAATTATGCGGAGCGGCTTTTTCAGGGGTATGTGGTGGATATGATCTATTTTCCATTTTTGCCATGGTTCGTTTGTAATGTGGCAGATGTGGCGGTGTGTTTCGGCGTTGCGCTGCTGATGATCAGTCTGCTATTTCGTCCGCAGGATTGGAGAGAGAAAGATGCAAAAGATTGAGAAAACGGCGATTATTGATATGCGCTTGGATGTGCTGGTTTCCTTAGAGGGCGATGCCAGCCGGTCGCAGGCTGCCAAGTGGATTTCAGATGGCTTGTGTCAGGTAAATGGAAAGACCATCACCAAAGCAGGCTATTCGGTGAAAGTCGGTGATCATGTTGCCTTTACCATTCCCGATGCTGTGGAATCCACTGTGGAAAAAGAGAACATTCCCATTGATATTCTCTATGAGGATGAGGATGTGGCAGTTGTGGACAAGCCCTGCGGAATGGTGGTGCATCCTGCGGCAGGTAATGAGAGCGGTACGCTGGTCAATGCTCTGCTGTATGCCATGGACAGCCTCAGCGGAATCGGTGGGGTGAAAAGGCCGGGTATTGTGCATAGGTTGGATAAGGATACCAGCGGGCTGTTGATGGTCGCCAAGAATGATATGGCACACGAGAGTCTGTCCCGCCAACTCAGCGAGCGTACCATGGAAAAGCATTACCTTGCCGTGGTGGAAGGCAACATGAAGGAGCCTGAGGGTGAAATTAACAAACCGATTGCCCGGTCCAAGAAGGATCGTAAGAAAATGGCGATTGATCCTGAAGGCCGGGACGCTGTGACTCGTTGGACATTGTTGGAGAACCTGCGGGATTCAGCGTTGCTCAATGTGCATATCCTGACAGGACGCACCCACCAGATCCGCGTGCATATGCAGAGCATCCACCGTCCATTGGCTGGTGACAGCATTTATGGTCTCAGCAAGGGCGGTGTACGGGTGCCAAGGCTGATGCTTCATGCCTACACACTGGATTTTACGCATCCAAGAACGGGGGAACGCCTGCATTTTGTGGCAGAGCCGCCGAAGGAATTCCAGTATGCGCTTGAGAAACTTCGGTTGAAGCAAGGCTGAACAGAGAATCGAATATCGAAGTTATCCAAGGAAATAGGAAAAATCCCCTGATGCAGCTGGAAACAGCCATAGCATCAGGGGATTGATATGTTTTGCTTAAACTTCCGGCTTTAGCATACCCTCAGCCCAGTGCTTTCTGCACAGACTGACATAGCTTTCGTTACCGCCCAGCATGACCTGCTCGCCTTCTTTCACCACGCGGCCATTCTGGACACGGGCGTTGCAGGTGGCCTTTTTTCCGCACCAGCAAATGGTTTTCACTTCTTCGATGGTATCGGCCCAAGCCAGCAGCCATTGGCTGCCTTCAAACAGGTTGCCCTGAAAATCAGCTCGGAGACCGTAGGCAATTACTGGTACATGATCCACATCTACCACGTGTACCAGCGCTTCCACCTGCGCCTTGGTGAGGAATTGAGCCTCATCCACGATGACACAGTCGAAGTCCTTCACATGATAATTGCCAAGGTCCTCAACAAAAGCACATTCGCAGTTAAGACCGCAGCGGCTGGCAATGGTGGTTTCGCCGTCGCGGTTATCCAGACGGGGCTTGAGCATCAGCACACGCTGACCGCGCTCCATGTAGTTGTGACGTACCATGATCGCGTTGGCAGTTTTGCTGGAACCCATTGCGCCGTAGCGGAAGTACAGTTTCGCCATTGGAAAGTCTCTCCTTTGTGGTTATTCAACATTGGGCAACTCAATGCCAAGCATCTGACCGATCTCCTCCGCGCGGGTGGTGGCATCGCTGAAGCCGGTCAGGCTGATGAAGATCTCATAAGCGCCCTGCAGGTCGCCGCTGTTGTAGAGGGCTTCTGCTTCAGCATAGCGTGCATCCCGGAAATGCTGTTTGCAAATACGGGCTTGTTCGGCGCTGTCATAATAATTACCCAGCATGGTGAACAGGTGCAGGGCCTGTTCGTCATGGCCCTGTGCAGCAAGAAGAACGGCTTGGTCATACACCTGTGTGCGAAGGGCATCCAGACGAGTGGCTGCATCGCTGTAATCGCCAGCCATCTGATAATCATACAGGGCTGTTTCATAATCGGCGTTGGCTTCTGCGTACCGGGCGTTGTTGTAGCGATAGAGGATGGCTGCGTCCTCATAGTCTGCCAGAGCCAAAAAAGTGGCAGCCGCTTCAGAAAATTTTCCTTCACTTTCCAACAGGCATCCGTGACAGTATTGATAGCGAGTCTCGCCGTACATAAAATCGCGTACTTGAGCAAAGTAGGGTTCAGCAGCTACATACTGGCCCTGATCAAACAGCACTAAACCGCGGGAATAAGCGGCATAGGTGGGCGCGTTGGAGTAATCGCCCAGCTTCTCAAAAGCTTCGGCAGCATCGGCGTATTCGCCTGTTGCAAAGATCTCCACGGCTTTGTTGTAAGCGCTTGTGTGGTTGACTGAGCAGCTGGTAAACAGCAGCATCAGGCTGATAAGCAACACAAAAAGAAGGATTGGTTTACGGGTCATAGATCAGGTCTCCTCATGGGATGGCTCCCTGCAGATGGGCAGGGGGACGATAGTCTTTGCGCAGGATGGCATACAACTCTACATCCACATAGCGCCCTTTGTTATACAAGCGCTGGCGAAGGGTGCCCTCGTGCTGCATGTGTACGTGCTGCATTACACGGCCGCTGGCAGGATTGGCAGTTTCGTGCTGAGCTTCGATCCGGTTCAGGTTCAGCTTGAGGAAACCAAGAGCCAGCACTGCTTCCAAAGCTTCTGTCATGATGCCCTGATTCCAGTAGGCCCTGTGCAGACTGTAACCCACCTCGCCGGAACGATCCTCCGGTTTGATCCACATATAGCCAATGGTGCCGATGACTTTTCCCGTATCCCGCAGAGCGATTACATAGCTGGAAGGAGCACCGTTTTTATACTGGCGCAGCAGATAGCGGATATAGGTACGGGTCTGATGGATGGAGGTGTGGGCAGTCCACAGAACATGGCGGGCGACCTCCGGATCAGAGGAATACTCGTAGAGATCCTGGGCATCGCTCATGCGGGCTGTGCGCAGAATGAGACGCTTAGTGCGGATGGTGGGCAGGTGAGAGAAAATATCCAGATAGGGTTGCATGATAACTCCTGACAAATCAAAGGGTGTAGGGCAGCGAGTGAGTGATTCGGGGCGGCTGCAGCCCCAGACAGATGATGCAGATGCCGAGAATCAGCATCAACAGAAAAACAGATATCAACAGGAAAAAAGGGGTAATACGGTTTTTTTTCAAATTGGAGCCCCCCATAGCAAATTTCTTGGAGGTTTGCACGGCTTGAACGTTTTGGAACGTTACTTATTTGCAGGCATCCGGGCCATGCAGCTTCTGCCAAGCCATCAATACGCCTGCAATGGTTTTGGAATCAGGGATCTCGCCCTGCATTACCAGACGGACGGCTTCCGTAAGAGGCATTCTGACCACATCGATGAATTCATCGTCATCCAGATGGTTTTCATGCTGACTCAGGCCGGTTGCAAGGAAAATGCCGATCTTCTCAGTGCAGAAAGCAGGGGTGGTGACCAGATCGGTCAGATGTTCCAGCTTTTCGCACTTCAGGCCGGTCTCCTCCTGTAGTTCGCGTTCAGCACAGGCGATGTGGGGCTCGCCCACATAGTCAAGCTTGCCGGCGGGGATCTCCAGCGTCAGCAGTCCAGCGACCGCACGATGCTGCTGTACCAGATAGATATGGTCTTCATCGTCTACTGGAACCACAGCGGCGGCTCCCTTATGCAGCACTGCTTCCAGGGTCATTTCTTCGCCGTTGGGCAGCTTGACCTGCATATGGGCTACATCAATGATCAGGCCATTGAAAACAGTTTTCTGGGACAGGGTTTCGGAAAGCAGATGCTGGTCGCTCATGGGATTCATCCTCCTGTGCTAAGTGGTCTGTATGATAGTATTCGCCGTCGGATGGCATTCCCCCTTGCAGCAGAGAAAAAAGAACAAGTAAAAACATGTAACAAAAACAGAATGCATACGGAAAAGCCAAGAACTTACGCGGATGTTTTCTTGACAGGAGATGGCTTTGCAACGTACAATATATGTATGCATCCATTCCGTTTTGACGGCGGCAATTGAATGATCATCCACCGACGGCAAAGCGTTTCGCATTTCAATAGGCCAATGAACCGGGCGATCAAAGGAGGAGCACAGGATGAACAAGACAACCCCCGCATTCATCAAGAGAGCAGCGGCATGGCTGATGACCCTGCTGATGCTGGTTACCCAGCTGGCAGCGCCGGTAGCTGCACTGGCAACGGATGTATCCACCCTGCCGGTGATCAGCGTCAACTATACAGATTGGGATGGCAATCCGCAGTCTGTGACTGTGTACGCTGTTGCCAATGGCGATGACGTGGTGTACTGGGGCCAGATGCCGGAAAATATCAACTGGGATGCAGGTGTAACACTGCTTGCCCAGATGATGGACGGCAGCTTCTGCACACTGGATGGAACGGTACTGTTCCCCGCAACCAATGCAGGCGGCATTGACGGCGCAAGCTTTACCAGCAATGTGGATCTGTTTGGTTCAGCGGAAGAAGTGGGCGGCGCGCCCATCGCGTCCTTCCCGCTGTATCTGTCCTCTGATCCCATGCCTCAGCCGGAGCCTGAACCCGAACCTGAACCAGTGTATGGTAACGTGACCATTAACTATGTGGACACAACCACTGGCGTGGTGCTGTTCAGTGAGACGGTTGAGGGTTTGCTGCCCGGTGAATATTGGTATACCCCGGATCGCGCAGGGGAACTGGTGGAATACCAGCTGGTGAGCAGCGATGCCCAGAGCGCTGTCATTTATGATGACGGTACTGCTTCCAACGAAATCAACTTCCAGATGCAGCCTATTCCCAAGACGGGCAACATCGTGATCAACTATGTGGACGCCACCACTGGCGCGGTATTGTTGAGCGAAACCAAGGCCGACCTGCCCGCCGGTGAGCATTGGTTCACCCCGGATCGCGCGGGGGAACTGGTGGAATACCAGCTGGTGAGCAGCGATGCCCAGAGTGCGACCATCAATGCTGATGGAACCACCACCAACGAGATCAACTTCCAGATGCAGCCCATCCCTAAGACGGGCAGCATCGTGATCAACTATGTGGATGCCACTACGGGCGCGGTGCTGCTGAGTGAAACCAAGGCCGACCTGCCCGCCGGTGAGCATTGGTTCACCCCGGATCGCGCAGGGGAACTGGTGGAATACCAGCTGTTGAGCAGCGATGCCCAGAGTGCGACCATCAATGCTGATGGAACCACCACCAACGAGATCAATTTCCAGATGCAGCCCATCCCCAAGACGGGCAACATCGTGATCAACTATGTGGATGCCACCACAGGCGCGGTATTGCTGAGCGAAACCAAGACCGACCTGCCCGCCGGTGAGCATTGGTTCACCCCGGATCGCGCAGGGGAACTGGTGGAATACCAGCTGTTGAGCAGCGATGCCCAGAGTGCGACCATCAATGCTGATGGAACCACCACCAACGAGATCAACTTCCAGATGCAGCCTATTCCCGAGCCCGAACCGGAACCGGAACCCGAGCCCGAACCAGAACCTGAACCTGAACCTGAACCTGAACCGGAACCG
>SVGQ01000072.1 GCA_015056245.1 Clostridiales bacterium
GCCCAGCCCTTGCTTCGGTTGACGACTTCAGGTCGCTAATGCCTTCGGCATTGTGCCCACTGGGCACGCGCTTCCTTCCGTCGCCACTGGGCACACACTTCCCTCCGTCGCCACTGGGCACGCGCTTCCCTCCGTCTCCCCTGCACTCCGCCAAAGGGCCTGAGGTCCTTTGGAAACCCACATGCTTCGCCGTTTCACGGCGAAGGGACAGATTGTTCATAAACCTGTATTTTTTGATGTGTGTCACGCATCTTGCACCATCGGTGCGCGCTGCGGTTGCTGGAAAAGCCTGTGGCATAGGGCTTTGCTTCGGTCCGCGACTGCGGGCTGAAATGCCGATTGACTGACAACGTAAGCCTCCCTGTGAAAAGGGAGGTGGCACGGCGTAGCAGTGACGGAGGGATTGTCTTCCCTCCCTATAAACACAAAGGAGATATCCCCATGTTTTCATTTATTCAGAAAATGGATAAGAAGCAGCGCGGCCTGCTGCTGACCTGCTTTTTCGCCTTCTTTGCCAATGGTACGCTGAGCCTGACCATGGGCTCGGTAATGCCCGACCTGAAAGCCGCTTATGGCCTGAGTGATACGGTCAGCGGCCTGTTTCTGTCCGCTCATTCGGCGGGCAATCTGATCGCAGGCTTCATCAGTGCGCTGATCCCGCTGTATCTGGGCGAGCGCAAATCCATCATGCTGATGAGCTCGCTGGCTTTCATCGGTTTCCTGATGATGACCATCTGGGGCAATCCGGCGTGGTTGCTGCTGGCTTTTGTCTTTACCGGTCTGGGCCGCGGCAGCGTGACCAATTTCGATAACCGCATGGTCAACCGCCTCACGGGCGGCAATCCGGCAGCCAGCAATATGCTGCACGGCGCTTTTGCCATTGGCGCGATTCTGGCTCCGCTGGCGTTTCTGGGGCTGCGCAACCTGTTTGGCTGGCAGGTGGGCCTTGGCTATGTGATCCTGTGCGGGGTCATCAGCCTGTGCAATTTCAGCCGGATGCGGCTGGAAAATGATCGTCCCGACCGCAAGGACAAGACCAACAGCACGCTGGTGTTCCTGAAGAATCCATCCTTCCTGATCCTTGCCATGATGATGTTCTGCTACCTTTGCTCTGAGTACGCCATCAATGGCTGGCTGGTCACCTACATTCAGAACAAGGAAAGCCTGCTGGAAAGCCTCGCTGCCGGCGGGAAGGACGTGACTGCAGCTGTGCGCACCTACAGCCAGACCATGGCCACCCTGCTGTGGGTGGTGATGCTGCTGGGCCGCCTGTTCTGTGCGTGGCTGTCAGGCCGGGTGAGTCAGAAAAAGATCATGATGGTTTCCAGCTTTGGCGTGGCGGTGTTCTTTACCATGATGCTCCTGAGCAGCAGCATGCTGATGGTGAGCCTGTCCGTGGCGGGCCTTGGCTTCTGCATGGCGGGAATCTGCCCTATGATTTACTCTGATGCCGCCATTTTCACCAATACTTATCCCATGGCGACGGGCGCGCTGCTGGCGATCGGCTCTGCCGGCGCTATCGCCATGCCCACCATCGTGGGCGCTACAGCGGAAAAGTTCGGCTTCACCGGCGGCATGAGCGCCATTCTGGTGACGGTGTGTCTGCTGATGGTGTTTGCGGTGCTCAATGTGGTGGTGAAAACCCGCAAGCCGCAGGCAGCAGCCGAAACGGAAGCAGCGTAAGCAACAGAGACACGGACGCAGCCTTCCGGCAGGATGTGGCGCTGACGGCCCCTTCTTTTGCCCCTTGCATAATTTTCCCCGAACCGGGCAAACCTTCCTGATGAGGACAAAGAGCCTCGTCAGGAGGTTTTTTTATGTGGAGATATGTGCTGGATAAGCTGCGGGACGGGATGTTCTGGCTGCAACTGGTGGCGGCGCTGATCACCTTCACCCTGTTTCTGGTGCTGGTGGAAGCGGACGCGGCGGATTACGGCTGGGGCAGCAAGGGCACGCAGGTAAGGCAGATTCAGGAAAAATTGCGTCAGTATGGATACATGACAGCCGCTGCTGACGGGGTATTCGGCAAGGATACCTATGATGCGGTGGTATGGTTCCAGCGCAAAAATGGCCTGACGGTGGACGGCATTGTGGGCAAGCGAACGGCAGCTGCGCTGGGACTGAATTTTTCCGGCAGTGTGGCGGCGGCTGGCTACAATGAGAGTGAGACCTATATGCTGGCCCGGCTGGTGCATGGGGAAGCCCGGGGAGAGCCCTATGTGGGCAAGGTAGCAGTGGCGGCAGTGGTCCTGAACCGGGTGAAAAGTCCGCTGTTCCCCAACACCATCAGCGGGGTCATCTTTCAGGCGGGAGCCTTTGATGCGGTCAGTGATGGACAGTACAACCTGACCCCGGACAGCGACAGCATCCGTGCCGCCAAAGATGCCTTGGGCGGCTGGGATCCCAGCGGCGGCTGCCTGTACTATTACAACCCGGTCACCTCCACCAACCAGTGGATCTGGACCCGGACAGTGCAGCTGAGCATCGGCAAGCATAATTTCGCCATTTAAGGAGGCACCATGGGTAAGAAACGCAGCGCGATCCTGATGGGGATTTTAGGGGTCTGTCTGGCGGCGGCGGTGATCTTCGGGGTGAATCGCAGCACGGTCGCCGGGCGCATGACCCGGCGGCTGGAGAGCAGCTATACCCAGCGGCTGATGGAATCGCAGGAGCATTTGCAGGCCATTTCCCTGAAACTGGGTAAGTCGCCATTGGCAGCAGATGCCCGTTTGCAGGTGGAACTATTGGTGGGGGTCAGCCGACAGGCGGATGGCGTGGTCAGCGGATTGTCCGCGCTGCCTCTGAGCCACGCCGCCATGGGGGAAACCATCAAATTCTGCAACCAGTTGTCAGATTATGCCTTGCAGCAGGCGCTGCTGGTGGCATCCGGGCAGCCTCTCAGCGAGGAAACCCTCAGTCAGTTGATCCGGTTGCGGGATCAATGCGCCTTGCTCAGCGGACAGCTGGCGGTGGCGCAGGAGAACATGCTGCAAAACAGTTTGCATCTGGCACAGCAGGAGGGTGTATTCTATGCGCCGCTTAAGCTCAGCGACCGTCCTCTGGAGGCGGTGGCGGACAAGGATCATGGCATGGACTACCCTTCCATGATCTATGATGGCGCTTTTTCCGATGCCACCCACTTCGGCGCGCCCAAGGCCTTGGGGGAGAAGGAAGTAACCGCCGAAGAGGCCCTGACCCTTGCCCGGGATTTCGTGGGGGCTGAACGGGTCAGCAAGGCAGAAGGTGCAGGGGAAACCGCCGGATTGCTGGCGGGCTACAGCATTACCCTGACCCTGACCGACGGCACGGTACTCAACGCGGAGGTGACCCGTCAGGGCGGGCAGATGCTGTGGCTGATGCCGGAGCATGCGTCCTTTGTGCAGAAGCTGTCCGTGGAGGACTGCGCCGCCCGCGCCAAGGCCTTCCTGCAAAGCCGGGGCTATGGGGAGATGGAACAGAACCACATCCGGGTATATGATGGCTTGTGCGTGATCAACTTTGTGGCGGTGCAGGAGGGAGTGCTGCTGTATCCCGACTTGGTGAAGATCCAGCTGAGGATGGATACTGGCGAAGTGGTGGGGCTGGAAGCCAACAACTACCTGATGAACCATACCCAGCGCACCAATCTGGTACCGGTCTACAGCAAGATGCAGGCTTTGCAGCAGGTGTCGCCCCATTTGAAGGCTACGGATGCCCGCCTGTGTCTGGTTCCGCATCTGGGGGAGGAACGGCTGTGCTACGAGATCCCCGGAGAATACGCGGATAACGATTACCGGGTCTATCTGGACGCGCTCACCGGCGAGGAAGTGGAAATCCTGATGATGATGCAGGACGCAGAAGGACAGCTGAGCGCTTAAGGGGTTCAATGCAGACAAAAAGACTCCGCATGACGATGGATCATGCGGAGTCTCAGGTCGTCAAAAAAGGGGAAGGTGCAGGAAACTCAGTTTCCTGCCGGGTGTGGGCAGAGCCCACAAAACCTTGCACCGCAGCGCTTTTCAGCAAGCACAGCGAGCACCGTAGGTGCAAGATGTGCGACTTTTGAACAGAAGTATGGGTTTTTCGACAGTCACAGACTCCGCATGACGATGGATCATGCGGAGTCTTTGTAGATGGAACTGTTGCAATGGTTTCGTACTGTGCCTCAATGACCGGGGCAGGAAACCTGAAAATGGTTCTTAGCCGTCCTGACGAGCGCCGAAGTTCACGGCGGTGTCGCCCTGCTGGTTGGTGCCGAACTCGTAGTCCTTGCCGGGCAGCACGGCGTTCATGAAGATACCCACCAGAGCAGCCACAGCCAGACCGGACAGGCTGATGGTCACGCTGCCGATGGCGAAGGTGATGGGAGCGGTGTAATGGATGCCGATAGCCAGCACCAGGATCACAGCGGCAACCAGCACGTTGCGGCTCTTGGTGAAGTCCACCTGATTTTCCACCACGTTACGCACGCCCACGGCAGAGATCATGCCGTAGAGCACCATGCTGACGCCGCCCATGGTGGCGGTGGGCATGGCAACGATCAGGGCAGCGAACTTGGGGCAGAAGCTGAGCAGAATGGCGAACACGGCAGCCAGACGAACCACCATGGGGTCGAAAACGCGGCTCAGGGCCAGCACACCGGTGTTTTCACCGTAGGTGGTGTTGGCGGGAGCGCCGAAGAGGGAAGCGAGGGTGGTAGCCAGACCATCGCCCACGAGGGTGCGGTGCAGACCGGGGTCTTCCACAAAGTTCTTGTCCACAGTGGAGGAGATGGCGCACATATCGCCGATGTGCTCCACGATGGTGGCCAGAGCAATGGGCATGATGGTGATGATGGAGGTGATCAGCAGGCTGGAATCGAATCCTTCACCGAAGATGGAGAAAGCGGTCTTTTCCCAGTGGATGGGCAGGCCGATCCAGGCAGCCTCGGACACCTTCTGGGCCACGGCGGCGCGGGAGGCGGGATCCACGATCATGGAAACGATGTAGGAGGCCACAACACCCAGCAGGATGGGGATGATCTTGATCATGCCCTTGCCCCAGATGTTGCAGATGATGACCACCAGAATGGCAGCCAGCGCCACGATCCAGTTGGCGGAGCAGCTGGAGATAGCGGTGCCGCTGAGGGTGAGGCCGATAGCAATGATGATGGGGCCGGTGACGATGGGCGGGAAGAAGCGCATAACCTTCTTGGCGCCAAACAGCTTGAACAGGAGGGCCAGCACAAGGTACACAAGGCCTGCGCAGGCAACGCCGAAGCAGGCGTAGGGCAGCATCTTGGAGGGCTCGCCCAGCGCGGAGATGGCAGCATAGCCGCCCAGGAAAGCAAAGGAGCTGCCAAGGAAAGCAGGCACCTTGCCGCCGGTGATCAGGTGGAACAGCAGCGTGCCCAGACCGGCAAACAGCAGCGTGGTGGCTACATCAAGGCCGGTGATAGCGGGCACCAGCACGGTAGCGCCGAACATGGCGAACATATGCTGCAGACCCAGCACCAGCGTCTTGGGCAAACCCAGCTTGCGGGCATCGTAGATGGCTTCGTTGGTCTTGTTTTGGTTTTCCATCGTAAGAACATCCTCCTGTATGATTTCGGTATGAACCTGTGACAGTATACGCTTTTTGGGTGGGGTTTTCAAGGGTATTCTGGTGGTTTTTGGGGGAATTTTCGCCGGATGGGATATAGAAGCGGGAACAGGGGGGACGGATGCCCGTCTGCCTATGGCCGGTTCGGCTAAAAATAGTGTTCCATCAATCTGTCAACCCATTCCGGTACATGGGCATCTTTCCGGTCATAAACGGGATAATAGGGCTTGATATCCAGTACGGCGGTATTGTCGATGGCATCCAGCCCTTTGACTGTCAATGATGTGTCATCCACAGACAGAATCTGAACAGTCATTATCCCTATTCTGTTGGGCCGGTCTTTTCCTCTTTGTGAGAAAATGCCAACCAGCGGCATATCCTCCCGGTTCTGCGGTCTCCGCTGTAAATGTTGATCCTTTTGGAATGCTGCTTTATCCAAATAGTAGATGATCATGGCATGGGAGAAATTTTCCAGACCCGTACATCCTGTATGGTATTCTTCATTCAAAAGGATGGTTGAGACTTCATTTCCCCACGATACATCCTTTTTCGTCTGTACATCATTTTTCACATAGCCAATAGGATTCATGATGATCTCTTGCATTTGCAGCCCTCTCAAATTCATGTTTGTCGTCCTTTATTCTACCATAGCGGCAAGAGTAACAACAACCCATCATGCCCCCTCGAAACGGCTCGAAATTCTTGTAGCGACCAGCCCCATCCAGTGCTATAATAGGAATCGTTTTGGAAAACCAACGAAAGAAGATGCATGCAAATGAAGCTGAAACAAGCGTTGAACTCCATCTGGGATTATGCCCGCCGGTTTGTGAAGTGGCTGGCGATGGCCTGCCTGATTGGCAGCATCTGCGGCGTGGTGGGAGGCCTGTTTGCCATGGCGGTGGAATGGGTCACGCATGTGCGGGGCGAGAATGGGTGGCTGCTGTACCTGCTGCCGGTGGGCGGCCTTTTGATCGCAGGCCTGTACCGGCTGATGCAGCTGCCGCTGAACATTGGCACGGATCGGATCATTGAGACGGTGCGGTCTCAGGACCGTGTGCCGATTCTGATGGCCCCGGCGATTTTTGCCTCCACGGTGGTGACCCACCTGCTGGGCGGCTCCGCAGGCCGAGAAGGCGCTGCTTTGCAGCTTGGTGGCAGCATCGGCGCGGCGCTGGGCAGCATCACCCGGCCTGACCGGCGCAATGACGTGCAGCGCATCTGTCAATTGTGCGGCATGGCGGCGCTGTTTGCGGCGCTGTTTGGCACGCCCATGACGGCGGCAGTGTTCGTGCTGGAGATCGTTGAGGTAGGTCTGTTCAACACCCGTGGCTTGCTGCCCTGCATGGTATCTGCCGTGACGGCTTCACTGGTAGCCAAGCTCATCGGTGCACCGGCAGAGGCCTTTCCGCTGGCAGCGGGCCTGGCACCGGTGAACGCGCTGACCGCCTTGCAGACTGCCGGGCTGGGCATCGTGTTTGCGGTGATGGCGATCCTGTTCTGCATAGTGATGCACACCAGCGGCAAGTGGATGCGCCGGTGGCTGCCCAACGATTTTGTCCGTGTGGCGGTGGGTGGTCTTGCAGTGATCGCTCTGACACTGCTGGTGGGCTGCCGGGACTATAACGGCGGCGGCGCTCACACCATTGTGGAGGCGCTGGCGGGTCATGCCAAGCCCGAGGCCTTCGCTCTGAAATTGCTGTTTACCGCTGTCACCCTCAGCGCTGGCTACAAGGGCGGTGAAATCGTGCCCTCCTTCTTTGTGGGCTCCACGCTGGGCTGTGTGGTGGCTCCGCTTATGGGAATGCCCGCTGGTCTGGGCGCGGGTCTGGGCCTTGTGGGCGTGTTCTGCGGCGTGACCAACGCGCCGCTTGCCTCCCTGATGCTGTCCATCGAGTTGTTTGGCAGCGAATATCTGCCGCTGTTTGGTATTGTGGTAGCGGTCTCTTTCATGCTGTCAGGACATTTCAGCCTGTATCACAGCCAACGGTTTATCCAGCGGAAGCTGGGGGAAAATGAATAAGCGCGTTTGAAACCGCCGAACCGGCATTGTATGCTCCGGCATGCAGTGCCGGTTTTTCATTGGCGTTTGCTGCGGGACGGACTCTGCAGACGGGATGAAGGGCTATCCATTGGTCGGCTTCCTTCTGCAGGGAACCGGAATCGGAAACAACAGCATGATATCTCCTGTGGAAATAATTTTGGTCAAAGCGACAATAATTATTGACAATCATCGTAAACAGGAATATACTAACATTGTGGTCAGGGTGACCATTAACAGAAGGCGGTGGTGCGAATGCAAAAAACATGGGAATCCAGTCCGATTCATGTAGCGGTTGACCTGCTGATTGCCACGGTGCGCGATGGCAAACTGGGGGTACTGCTCTCCCGCAGACCGGAAGCGCCGTATCAGGGCTGCTGGGCGCTGCCGGGCCGGATTCTGCCGCTGGATGAATCAGCGGAAACCGCAGCGGAAGGCCTGCTGGCAGAAATGCTCCCCATGAAGGATGTGTACATGGAGCAATTGTTCACCTTCACCAGCGTCAACCGGGATCCCCGGGGACGGGTGATCTCCATCGCCTATCTGGTGGCGGTTCCCTGGCAGCAGCTGGAAGGCTGCCTTACCCGCCCGGATGTGAAACTGAAATGTTTCACCGCCATCCCTGATCCGCATGGCCTGTCCCTGATCACTCCGGAAGGCGCGCCTTTGGGTGAGAATCAACTGGCCTTTGATCATGAGCAGATCCTGTGCACCGGAATCCAGCGCCTGCAGGGCAAGATCATCTACAGCGAGCTGGGATTCCGCTTCCTGAACCGGATGGACGCGTTTTCCCTCAGGGAACTGCAGATGGTGTTTGAAGCTATTCTGGGCGAAGAAATAGATAAGAGCAACTTCCGCCGTTCCATCCTCTCCCGGTATGAGGCTGCGGGACGGATCCGGCAGACGGAGAATATTCACAAAAGCGGTCGGGGCCGCCCGGCGGTGCTGTACTGCTATCATCCCTGAAGAGAGAATATTTCGGAGGAGGCAAAACACATGGCAAACAAGTTTTTGATCGTGGTGGATATGCAGAATGACTTTATCGACGGCGCGCTGGGCACTGCTGAGGCGCAGGCCATCGTTCCTGCTGTTGTGGAAAGGATCCGTCAGGCAAAGGAAGCCGGGGAAACCGTTATCGCAACGCTGGATACCCACACCCCGGATTATATGAATACCCCCGAAGGCCGGAAACTGCCCGTGCCCCATTGCATCCGTCAGACGGAGGGCTGGCAGATCCGCAAGCAGGTGCAGGACGCCATGGGTGATGCCCTTTTGGTGGAAAAGCCCACCTTCGGCAGCATCCGCCTGCCGGAGATCGTTCGCGGGCTCGCTGATGATCCAGCGGCAATGACCATTGAGTTGATCGGTCTGTGCACCGATATCTGCGTGGTCAGCAACACCCTGCTGCTCAAGGCCCATTTCCCGGATGCGGAGATCCGGGTGCGGGAGGCCTGTTGCGCTGGCGTGACCCCCGAAAAACATGCCGCCGCGTTGGAGACCATGCGCAGCTGCCAGATCGATGTGCTCTGAGCCAAAAAGGAGACAATCAGCATGCTGAAAATCGAAAACTACAGTATCTATAACGACCGCATGCGCCGTTCCATGTGGGATAAGGCGTTTTTCATGGATAAGGTGCCCGGCACAGAGCTGATCGTGGACTACGGCTGCGCCGATGGTTCCCTGATCCGGTTTTTGCATTCCCTGTTTCCCACCATGTGCTTTATCGGCTTTGATATCGACCCTGCCATGGTGGCACAGGCAAATCTGCACCGCAGTGAGAATACCTGGTTTTTCAGCAACGAAGAAGAACTGCTGCGCATGATCGAAACACTGGGCATTGAGCGCAGGCGGATCGCTGTGAATTTTTCTTCGGTAATGCACGAAATCTTCCATTATGACTGTGAGCGCGCCATGATCCCCAGGCTGATCGGGCAGATCGCGCCCCGGTATCTGGTGGTGCGGGA
Source organism: Clostridiales bacterium (assembly GCA_015056245.1). GTDB lineage: Bacteria > Bacillota > Clostridia > Christensenellales > Aristaeellaceae > Limiplasma. Next base: position 9,562 of record SVGQ01000072.1, read on the forward strand.
TATGATGTTCCACAGCCCCGATGAGCAGGCAACGGTTTCTGCGGCAGCGGTGGAAAGGATCCGCCAGCGGGTGCCGGCACAGCAGCTTGCGGATTTTGAAAACCGCTGGGGCTCCATCAGCCTTAGGAAGAATCTGGCCCATTTCATTTTGAAATACAAATACACGGAAAACTGGGAGCGGGAATGCGCTGAAAATTACTTCTCCTATACCCTTGAGAACCTGACCGGTCTGCTGGATCCCCAAGGCCTCTACCGCCCCGTGGTAATGAACCGCTATATTCTGCCATGGTGCCGCTATGATGCTCAGAACAATCTGGGCGTTGAAATGGGCCAGGAAATGACCACGCACTTTTCCCTGATCCTGTCCCGGGATGGTCAGCAGGACTGGGTTTCCCTTGATACAAAGGCGTAAACGCAAACAGAAGGGAGCATTGTCTATGAAACTGGAACCGATCGTCCTCTCGTTGCTGGATACCGACCTGTACAAGTTCAATATGGATCAGGTGATCTTTCACAAACACACCGATCTGTGCGGAGAATATTATTTCCGCTGCCGCAATGAGGATGTGGTATTCACCCAGGAGATGTTCGAGGAGATCAACGCGCAGATCGATCATCTCTGCACCCTGCGCTTTACCCGGGAGGAACTGGATTATCTGCGCTCCATTCGCTTCATCAAGAACGACTATGTGGAGTTTCTCAGATTGTGGCATCCCATTCGGGATTATGTTCAGACCCGCCTGTCTGAACGGGGTGGGCTGCATATCGCGGTCAAGGGTCCGCTGTTTTCTGCCATGCAGTTTGAGATCTATCTTCTGGAGATCGTCAATGAAGTCTATTTCCGCATGAAGTATGATTACGCTGCCCTGCGGGCTTCTGCAGAGGAAAAGCTGAATCAGAAAATCCGTGATTTCCAGTCCGGCAAGTACACCTTCCGCTTTGCGGAATTCGGCTGCCGCCGCCGTCTGTCCCGGGAATGGGAGGATGTGGTGGTCCGCCGCCTGACCAGCGAAACCAGCAACTGCGTGGGTACCTCCAATGTGTATCTGGCTATGAAGTATGGCCTCAAGCCCATTGGCACCTATGCCCATGAATATGTACAGATGTATCAGGGAATCGATTCCATCCCGCTGGCCTATACCAACCATTACGCCATGGAGGACTGGTACAACGAATACAAGGGCGATAACGGTACCGCCCTGACCGATACCATCACCACCGATCTGTTCCTGCTGGACTTTAACCGTTCCATGGTGAACAATTTTACCGGTGTGCGTCATGACAGCGGCGATCCCTTTGCCTGGGGCGAAAAGATGATCGCCCATTACCAGAAGTACAACGCGGACACGAAAACAAAGCAGCTGCTGTTCAGCGACGGACTGGATTTTAATACGGCGCAGGCACTGTATGAGCAGTTCCGGGACCGGATCAATGTATCCTTCGGCATTGGCACCTTCCTGAGCAACGATACCTGCGAGAGGGCGCTGAATATTGTCATCAAGCTGCAGACCGTCAACGGACGGGCCGTTGCCAAGCTGTCCGACACCCCTGGCAAAGCCATGTGCCGGGATGCGGAGTATCTGGAATACCTGAAACGTTCGGTGGCCTTCCGGCTTGACCGGGAGAAAGAATAACCAATCCGCTTTTGCATTGATCATCTGCCTGCCATGCTGCGGTGATTTCTGTGCTTCACCGGCGGTAGGCGACAGGGTTTGCTTTCTGTACCTTTTTTGAAAATTGAAATGCATTCTGAAATGGCTTTGCAGGTAGCAATCGGCCTGTGCTGTGTTTCCTGTACCCTGAAGTGAACAGAGAGGCCTCAAAAACGGCAAAATCAAGCAGCCTGTCCGGCAGCTCTGTTTCCTATACCCCAAAAGGAGAAGGAGGACGAATGTATGGCAAATTCCTTTGGTAACTTCTGCGGCCGGGTGGCTCCCGGTCTGTGTCGCTTTTCCATCAGCGGTCACATCGCCATTAAAACCGGCGGAGGCTGGCGGGCTTATGATCCTGAGAAAAAAACCCTTATCAACTGCGATCATTTCGCCTTTGATGCAGGAGATGAGTTTTTCTTTGTACTGCCCACCAACAAGGTCGCTGCCGGTGATATCATCCTTTGCGGCGGCAAACCCAGATGCGTCCTCAGCACCGATGGCAGCACCATCACCGCTATCAATTATGAGGATGCCACTATTGAGACCCTTCTGCCGGAGCGGCATATGTTCATGGGCGACCTGTACCTGTACGGCAAGATCGTGTCCATGCTGGGTCTTGGCGGTCTGAAGGGGAAAAAGGGAAAGAACAACATGATGAAATACATGATGCTTTCCAGCATGATGAAGGGAAAAGAGGGTTCTTCCCTGCTGCCGCTGATGCTGATGGCTGGCAATATGGATTTCATGAAAGATTTCTTTGAGGACGAAAAGGAGGCCTGACAATGGGACACGGTAACTGGACGAGAGAAAGCTTTGTTAACTACAGCGCATCCAGAGGGCGCACCGTGGACAGCAAAGGCGTGCTCAGCAACAGCCTGACAGACCGGCAGCTGTTTGTACAGCAGCATCTGCACCCCGGCTTGAATCCTCACAATGTGTTTCGGGAATGTTGCGATACCAAGGAACACCCGCAGACGCTGCCGGTGATTCTGGCGCTGGACGTAACCGGCAGCATGGGAGCGGCTTCAGCAGAGGTTGCCAAGAAACTCAACGAAGTGATGACCCTTTTATACCATCAGGTACGGGATGTGGAATTCCTGGTGATGGGCATCGGCGATCTGGCTTATGATCATGCGCCTGTCCAGATGTCTCAATTTGAATCGGATATCCGCATTGCCGAGCAGCTGGATCAGGTTTATCTGGAGCATGGCGGCGGTGGAAATGGCTATGAATCCTACACAGCGGCATGGTATATGGGACTGCATCATACCAGACTGGATTGCTGGGGCCGAAATCAAAAGGGTCTGATCATTACCATGGGAGACGAACCTCTGAATCCGTATCTGCCGCGAGAACCTCTGAGCAGGGTGACTGGCGACCCGTTGGAACGGGATGTGGAAACTGATGCCCTTTACCGGGAGGCTGCCCGGAAATTTGATATCTATCATCTGCATGTAACCCATACCAGCACCGACCGCTACCGTGAGGAAGCTCAGCGTTCCTTTGGCAAATATCTTCCGGAGGATCATTTGCACTTTGTTTATGTGGACAGCATCGCGGATGCCATTGTGGAGATTGTGAAACAGCATCAAAAGGGTGCGGATATTGGCTGGAATGCTGAAAAACCTGCCCCGGATAAGAAAACGGATCGGCTGATCCGCTGGTAAAGGGGGGACTCGGATCATGCGGAGGGCAAAGATCATCATTGGCTGCAACTACGGCGATGAAGGCAAAGGACTGGCAACGGCATACTGTGCAGGCAGCAGCGGCGGAGCCTGCCTGAATGTACTGATCAACGGCGGTGCCCAGCGGGGGCATACAGTGGAGACCCCGAATGGAAAACGTCATGTTTTTCATCACTTTGGCTCTGCTACCTTTCACGGGGCAGTATCCTGCGCTGACGAGGATTTTATCCTCAATCCGCTACTGTACTGTCAGGAACGGATGGAATTGCAACAGAAGTATGGGCTGGAACCCCAATTGATGATATCTGCCCGCTGCCGTGTCTCCACGCCGTATGACATGATATTGGGGCAGATCATCGAGGAAAACCGGGGCAGTGCCCGGCATGGTTCCTGCGGCTGCGGCATTCAGGAAACCCGTGTGCGATATCAGCAGACCGATTGGTCGCTGCCTTGGGGGGAAATGGTGCAATTGACCGATGAGGCCTTCGCGGCTTATTGCCGCCGCATCGCTGAGGATGCTCTGCCCCAGCGTTTGGAAAGGCTGGGAATGCCACTTCCTGATGCGTGGCGGCCCCTCTTGGAAGACCGGGGTATCGTGGAGCATGCTTGGCTGGATTTTCAGGAGATGAAGCAGCATACCCGGACCTACGAGGACTGGAGTACTATGGCGGCTTCGTATTCCCTGTTGCTGTTTGAAGCAGGGCAGGGACTGGCGCTGGATGAAAACAACCTGCGGGATTTTCCCCATCTGACCCCAAGCAGTACCACATCGCTTGTTTCGGCCCGACGCATTGCCGCCCTGCCCGGCGTTACCGAGACCGAAGTGATCTACGTGACCCGATCCTACTTTACGCGGCATGGAGCCGGGCCATTTCCCACGGAATGTCCAAAGGAGACCATCAATCCCCGGATGGAGGACAGAACCAATGTGCCCAACCCGCACCAACACAGCCTGCGCTACGGTCTCTTTGATGAACAGGCTCTGTCGGAACGGGTGCAGGCTGATGAGACAGCCAGCCGTCAGGTACTGCCAAAGCTCCGCACCGCCCTGCTGGTTACCCATCTGAACGAAACCGGCGGACAGCTTACCGGAGATGGGGACATTCGTACGCTGGCAGCCACCTTTGACCGGGTACTGTGTTCTGCTGCTCCGTGGCAGGTGGCTCCATGGAAGGAAACAGTTGCGCAGATCGGAGCGTAAAGAAAGAGAGGGGAAGCATTCAGGTATCGTTCTTGCTGAGAGGACGGTACTTTTCATTTGCGGTATTGCTGAATTGAACAGTCGCAACCTTTCCTTTAAAAAGATCACATGTGGTGCACTCATCAACCAAAAACGGCGGAGACCGCTTGCGCAGTCTCCGCCTCAGACTGTCAAAAAACCCCTGGAGGTATCGGAGGGCCGCAGCTCTCTGATTGCCAAACCGAAACCGGCGACATGCGTTGCGGCCCAAACCCAACCTTCGGTTTGTTTTGGGCTTCGGCACTGCGGGAGCGCTTCGCGCTGTCCTCGCGCCTCGGTTCGCTTCGCTCACCCTTCC
>SVGQ01000186.1 GCA_015056245.1 Clostridiales bacterium
GTGACGAACCTATGTGCCATGCGGATGTACATGATGTGCGCGTGTGAAGACTCGCGTTATTTGTGTTGCGCCGCTTGATGAATGAAAGCATTTGAGCCCGCTTTGCAAATACGCGAAGCGGGCTTTTTCTATGAACGAAAGAAAGGTGTGCTTGACGGTGACTAACGCTTGTCCTCAGATTCAGATCAAGAATCTGTGCAAGGTGTACCAGATTCCCGGCGGCGAGGTGCATGCTCTGCAGAACATCAACCTCACCATTGAAAAGGGCGATATTTACGGCATCATCGGTATGAGCGGCGCAGGCAAGAGCACGCTGATCCGCTGCCTGAACCGGCTGGATACCCCCACCGATGGTCAGGTGCTGATCGATGGTCAGAACGTGCTTGCCATGAAGAAAAAAGAACTGCTTCAGACCCGCCGCCGCATGGCGATGATCTTCCAGCAGTTCAACCTGCAGATGCAGAAAACCGTTGCCCGCAATGTGCGCTATCCGCTGGAGATCGCCGGTGTACCCAAGAAGGAAGCCGATGCCCGCGTGATGGAGCTGCTTCGCATCGTAGGTCTGGAGGAGAAGGCCAAGGCCTACCCCGCCCAGCTCAGCGGCGGTCAGAAGCAGCGCGTCGCCATTGCCCGCGCGCTGGCAGGTGATCCGGAAATGCTGCTGTGCGACGAAGCCACCAGCGCTCTGGACCCCATGACCACCCAGAGCATTCTGGCTCTTTTGCAAAAGATCAATCAGGAGATGGGCATCACCGTGGTGCTGATCACCCATGAGATGGCGGTTATCCGTCAGATCTGTAATAAAGTGGCTATTCTGGATGGCGGTAAACTGGCGGAAGAAGGCAGCGTGGATGATGTGTTCATGCACACCAAGTCTGCTGCGGGCCGCCGCCTGTTCGGTATCCTGCCCGATCAGGAGGAAGTGCCGCCTCAGCCCGCTATCCGCATTGTCTTTGACGGCAGCACCGCAGGCCAGCCCATCATCAGCAAACTGGTGAAGGATCTGGGCATGGATGTGAACATCCTGTCGGCAGATGTGCGCCAACTCAACGGCAAATCCTTCGGTCAGATGATGATCGCCCGCCCGGAGGATCCCACTGACGTGAAGCGCGTGATGGAATATCTGAGAGCTGCCGGCATGACCGTTGAGGAGGTGCACGCCTGATGACTTGGGAAAAACTACTGCCCCTCCTGTGGGAAGGCACTCTGGATACCCTGTACATGACTTTCTGGTCAAGCCTGATCGCTTATGTGATCGGCCTGCCTCTGGGTGTTTTGCTGGTGGTGACCCGCAAGGATGGCATCATGCCCTGCCCCACCTTCAATGCGGTGCTGGGCGTTATCATCAACTTCCTGCGTTCCATCCCCTTCATCATTATGCTGGCTGTGCTGTTCCCGGTTACCCGCGCGGTGATCGGTACTGCTATCGGCACCAAGTCCATTGTTTTCCCGCTGATCATCAGTGCGTTCCCCTACATCGCCCGTATGGTGGAAAGCTCGCTGGATGAAGTGGATCACGGCATTATCGAAGCGGCCCAGTCCATGGGTTCCACCAACTGGCAGATCATCTACAAGGTGCTCCTGCCCGAAGCCGTTCCCTCTCTGGTCAATGGCGCAGCCATCTGCGTCACCACCATTCTAGGCTACACTGCCATGGCCAGCGCTGCTGGCGGCGGCGGTCTGGGCTCGCTGGCCATCGTGAAGGGTCTGAATGTCCGCAAGTTCGACATCATGTACTCTGCCAGCCTGTTGCTTGTGGCGCTGGTGCAAATCATCACCGTCTTCGGCGGTCGTATTACACGCCGTCTGGACCATAAACATCGCTAACTTTGAAAGGAGACACCAACTATGAAGAAGATTCTCGCTCTGGTTCTGGCTCTGGTTCTGTCCCTGTCCCTGACCTCCGCCTTCGCGGCTGAGAAGATCTCTGTGATCGCCACCGAAAACCCCCATGCTGAAGTCATGGAGCTGGTGAAGGACGATCTGGCTGCTCTGGGCTACGAGCTGGAGCTGACCGTTGTTTCTGACTATGTGGTCGAAAACCCCGCCACCTCCGCTGGCGACGTGATGGCTAACTTCTTCCAGCATGTGCCCTATCTGGCTGGCTACAATGCCGAAGTATCCGAAGAAGAGCAGCTGGTTGCCGTCATCTACACCCACTTCGAGCCCATGGCTCTCTACGCTGGCACCAAGGCCACTCTGGAAGAGATCGCTGAAGGCGACAAGATCGCTGTGCCCAACGATCCCGTTAACGAGAACCGCGCTCTCATGCTGCTGCAGAACGCCGGCCTGATCAAGCTGCCCGAAGGCACCACCCTGGAGAGCACCTGCACTCCCCTGGACATCGTTGAGAACCCCTACAACCTGGAGATCGTTGAGCTGAACGCCGAACTGATCCCCGGTGCCCGCGCCGACGTGGCCTACGCCGTCATCAACGGCAACAACGCCACTCTGGTTGAGCTGATCCCCAACGTGGACGGTCTGTACGTGGAAGCCGCTGACAGCGAAGCTGCTCAGGCTTACGTGAACATCGTGGTTGTGAAGCCCGAGAACGCCGAAGCCGAATGGGTCAAGGCTCTGGAGCAGG
>SVGQ01000187.1 GCA_015056245.1 Clostridiales bacterium
TTCTCCTTTTCTTTAGTAGCGGTTGGCAGACCTTCTACTATTCTACCATGGAGCCTTACGAATGGACTCATAGCTTTAAGCTTTCTGAACCCCCGCTCGAAGCGGGGGTTTTCGTTACACAAGAAAAAACCTCAGTCATAAGACTGAGGTTTTGGTGGTGCTTACTGGACTCGAACCAGTGACCCCATCGATGTGAACGATGTGCTCTACCAACTGAGCCAAAGCACCGTTGTTTGACCGCCTTATCGGCGACGCATATAATCATAGCACAGGATGGTTGGGTTGTCAAGCAGTAGGGAAAAGAAAATTTCAAGAAAGTTGTGCTGCTGGCAGTCGCAATCAATTCCGCTGATTAACCAAGGGCATCTGCTGAAAAAACGAACAAAGGAACTGCTGCACTATGCAACAGTTCCTTTGTTGAGCCAGTAAGCCTTACCGCACATACCACACCGCCGCGTCGTGGGCGGGCAGTTTGGCGGTGAGACAGCCATTGGTGGTGGTTTCGGCCTTGCTCCACAGTTCGGTGGCGGTGAGGCCGTCGGCAAATTCCGCCTCCCGGAGACACAAGGACAGTTCCGTTTCCTCATCGCTCAGGTTGAACAGGGCCAGATATACGCCCTTGCCGTCCTTGCGGGGCGCGATCCATGCGGCGCGGTCTGCCAGTGTGTACAGGGGATGGGCGCAGAAGGATTCCTTCTGGATCGCCAGCAGTTCCCTGTTGGTCAGCAGATCCTTGGTGAAGGCATCCAGCTTGGTCATCTCCGCGCCGATCATCAGCGGGGAGCGCATCATACACCACAGGGTCATCATGGTGCGCTGCTCAGGCTGGGTAAACTTGGTCCAGTCCTCGGGATCATAGTCCTGCCGCAGCGCGCCCACGGGCAGCATGTCCGCGTCGGGCCAGTGACCGGGTCCTGCATGGATGCACCACTTTTCGGCGCGTTCGAACATGCCTTTGAGCAGCCGCCACTCATCCCAGAAGTCATCGGTGATTCGCCACAGATTGGCGTAGGTTTTCAGGTGTTCTGCGTGCTCCACGGGGGCGGGCCCGGGGGACAGGCTCAGCACGATGTCCCGCCCGCAGGAACGGCTGGCGTTGGAGATCAGCTCGATCTCCCGCTGGCAGTGGGGATATTCCCGGGCAATGTCATCGCACTTGACATAGTCCACGCCCCACTGGGCATAGAGCTGGAAGATGCTGTCGTAGTAGCTCTGAGCCAGAGGGTGATCCTGCTTCACGCCGTACATATCCGGGTTCCAGGCGCAGATGGAGTTGGGGTTTGCCAGCTCAGCGCAGGTGATGGAGGTGCCCAGAATGGGCAGATGGCGATGGGCTGCCATCCGGGGAATGCCGCGCATGATGTGGATGCCGAATTTCAGCCCCAGAGAATGCACATATTCCGCCAGCGGCGCAAAGCCCTTGCCGTTTGCCGCACTGGGGAAGCGGTTCGCCGCAGGCAGCAGACGACCGTACTCGTCCATGGTGCAGGAGGAGAAGGGTTCGTATTCGTGGCTGGAGGCGGTGGGCTGGAACCATTCAATATCCACCACCACGTACTCCCAGCCGTATTCTTTCAGATGCTTTGCCATGTATTCCGCGTTCTGCCGTACGGTATCCTCAGTGACGGCAGCTCCGTAGCAATCCCAGCTGTTCCAGCCCATGGGCGGGTACTTCGCCAGCATGATACTCACTCCTTATCGTTGGTAAAAGTTGTTTTGTGAAAAGCGTGTTCAGGCTTGTGCCTGTATTATAGCCGTCCTGCGGACAGCGGTCAAGGGGCGGGATATCCCTCAGCGCAGGTAGCCCATGCGGCGGAAGAAATCCCGGAAACGTTCGTGCTGGCGGGGGATCATACGGTCGGAGTTGATAAACGCAATGAAGGCTTCCTCCGATACCCACTGCCAGCCCGTGGTCTCGCCCGGCTGAAGCGTGATAGCGGTTTTGTCCCAGTCAGTCGTGCAGAGAAATTGATAATAGATGGTATCTTTGATGATGCAGCGCCCGATCTCTGTGAATGTGCCGCGGGAAATGCCGGTTTCCTCCTGTAACTCCCGCATGGCGCAGGTCAGCTTGTCCTCGCCGCAGAGGGCGGATCCGCCTGCAGAAGCCTCAAACCAGCCGCCGTAGTTGGGTTTGGCGATATCCCGTTCCATCAGCAGATAATCCCCGTCTGCGTGCCGGACCAGAATATCACTGGCAAGGTGGTACAAGCCTTGGGGAATGGGTTCGCCCCGCAGCAAGGTGCGGTTTGCAGGTGTGCCGTCTGCCAGATAGGCATCCCAAAGTTCCATCATGTTCCCCTCGCTTTGCTTTTGTGTTGTAAAGATGGGGTCATCTTACCACAGCTCTTTGCGGAATTCAAGAAAGGCTGTACCGGAAATACCGGTACAACCCAGACTGTCAAATAATCCAGAGAGGTGTCGGAGGGCCGCAGCCCTCTGACTTGAAATCCGAAACCAGCGACATGTGTTGCGGCCCAAACCCAACCTTCGGTTTGTTTTGGGCTTCGGCACTGCGGGAGCGCTTCGCGCTGTCCTCGCGCCTCGGTTCGCTTCGCTCACCCTTCCGGTGGTT
>SVGQ01000073.1 GCA_015056245.1 Clostridiales bacterium
TTGTGTTCCGCAACCTCAATCTTCGTGCAGGCTACTGCCGTAGCCTACACTCGTTTCGGTTGACGACTTCGGGTCGTTTTGCGCTTCGCGCAAGTGCCCACTGGGCACACACTTCCCTCCGTCGCCACTGGGCACAAACTTCCCTTTGTCGCCCTTTACACAAGGGAGGATCAGTACCGTATCTATCCCCCTTGCGCCGTGAAACGGCGCAATACGCGGGATTCTTAAGGGGCCCTTGGTCCCTTAAGCGGGGTGCAGGGGCAGGGCCCCTGCCTTTCGTCCTCTTACACGCGGTGCTTGATATATCCCATTTTGCACAGGTACTCAGCGCCCAGCACGCCGCCGCCGGCAGCGCCGCGGACGGTGTTGTGGCTCAGGCAGACAAACTTGTAGTCCAGAATGGGATCCTCGCGCAGACGACCGATGGAGATGCCCATGCCATTGTAGAGGTCACGGTCCAGACGGGTCTGGGGGCGGGAAGGATCATCATAGTAGGTGAGGAACTTCTCGGGGGAGGAAGGCAGGCCCAGACCGGCGGTAGCGGTGTTGGCTTCGCAGTTCTCCCAGCGTTCCAGAATCTGCTCCATGGTGGGCTTCTTCTTGAACTTGACGCTGACGGCAGCCATGTGACCGTCGGAGCAGGCCACGCGCAGGCACTGGGCGCTGATGCGGGGCATGTTGGTATCCACGATCTGATCGCCTTCAATGTGACCGAAGATCTTGAGGGGCTCGCGCTCGCTCTTCTCATCCTCGCCGCCGATGTAGGGGATCACGTTATCCACCATCTCGGGCCAGCGTTCGAAGGTCTTGCCAGCGCCGCTGATAGCCTGATAGGTGCACACCATAACGATTTCAGGCTCGAACTCCATCAGGGGCCACAGGGCGGGCACATAGCTCTGGATGCTGCAGTTGGGCTTGACGGAAATCAGGCCGGTTTCGGTGCCCAGGCGCTTGCGCTGGGCGGCGATGATCTCCGCATGCTTGCCGTTGATCTCGGGGATCAGCATGGGCACGTCGGGGGTGTGACGGTTGGCGCTGTTGTTGCTGACAACAGGCACGCCAGCCTTGGCGTACTTCTCTTCCAGCGCCTTGGTCTCTTCCTTATTCAGGCTGACGGCGCAGAAGACGAAATCCACCTGCGCAGCGACGGCTTCCACATCCGCGCCATCCAGCACGATCAGGTCCTTCACCTTCTCGGGGATGGGCTCAGCGGGGAAAGCCCAGCGGCCTGCCACTGCATCCTCGTAGCGCTTGCCAGCGCTGGAAGCGGAAGCCGCCACGCAAACCACGTTAAACCAGGGGTGATCCTTGAGCAACAGCATAAAGCGCTGACCCACCATACCAGTGGCGCCGACGATACCTACACGATAACTCTGCATTGTCCATAACCTCTTTCTTCTTCAAACTGTGTATGGCTGCCCTTAGGCTGTTCGGGAATGGTATACCCTATGCAGAAGGGCGGCAATGGTGCGGTGAGAGAAAAGGGGAAGGTGCAGGAAACTCAGTTTCCTGCCGGAGCGCGAGGCAGAGCCTCGCACCCATGCGCCGCAGCGCCGAACCCACAAGCACAGCGAGCGCCAAAGGCGCAAGATGTGCGGCTGTACAAGCCTGTCCGGGTCCTTCTCCTTCGTCACCCGCAGAAAAAACTTGTTTTACTCCTCATCCAGCAAGGCCAGATCCGGATCTTCCTCATCCTCGGATACAGGAGGCGGGTTGCCCTGCAGCTTGGCCTGCAGATCGGCAGCGGCTTCCTCGCGGATGACCTGATCAATCTTCTTGGCGATGTCGGGATTGTTCTTGAGGAACAGGCGGGCGTTTTCGCGGCCCTGACCGATGCGCTGGTCCTCATAGCTGAACCAGGCGCCGCTCTTGTGGATGATGTCGCGTTCCACGGCCATATCCAAGAGGGTACCCTCGGTGGAGATGCCCTCGCCGTAGATGATGTCGAACTCAGCCACGCGGAAGGGCGGGGCCACCTTGTTCTTGACCACCTTCACCTTGGTGCGGTTACCCACCACCTCGGAGCCGTTTTTCAGCTGCTCGCCGCGGCGCACATCCAGACGGACGCTGGCGTAGAACTTGAGGGCACGACCACCAGTGGTGGTTTCGGGGTTGCCGTACATCACGCCAACCTTTTCGCGCAGCTGGTTGATGAAGATAGCAACGGCGTTGGTCTTGGAGATCACGCCGGTGAGCTTGCGCAGGGCCTGAGACATCAGGCGGGCCTGCAAACCCACGAAGCTGTCGCCCATTTCGCCTTCGATTTCAGCCCGGGGCACCAGCGCGGCAACGGAGTCGATGACCACGATATCAACAGCGCCGCTGCGGACCAAAGCTTCACAGATCTCCAGCGCCTGCTCACCGGTATCCGGCTGGGCGATGTACAGGTTGTCCACATCCACGCCCAGCTTGCGGGCATAGACGGGATCCAGCGCGTGCTCGGCATCGATGAAGGCCGCCACGCCGCCCAGCTTCTGGGCTTCGGCAACAGCATGGAGGGCTACGGTGGTTTTACCGCTGGATTCCGGGCCGTAGATCTCCACCACTCGGCCACGGGGCAGGCCGCCCACGCCCAGCGCCAGGTCAAGCTCCAGACAGCCGGTGGAAATCACCTGCAGGTTCTGGTCTGCGGCGGCATCCGCAAACTTCATGACCGCGCCCTTGCCGTAGGTTTTGTTCAGCTGAGCCAGCGCGCTTTCCAGCGCTTTCATTTTTTCCTCGCGCAAGGCTTCTGCCTTTGCGGCTTCCTTGGCGGTTTCTTTTTTGGTGTCTTTCTTGGCTGCCATGGTGCTTCTCCTTCTATGTGTAGTTTGGGTAGTATGCAAAATAGATAAGGGGTGGACGATATCAGTCAAACAGATCGCCGATCACATCTATCGCCACTTCCAGCAGATCGCCGGCGGCATCCCACCAGTCCCAGCGGTGCTTCCGTTTGGATTTCTTTGCCTGCTTGGACCGGGGTTTGTCTGCGGCGGGCCGCCCGGTAGTAGCCTCACTGGCTTCTGCCGGGGTTTCCAAAGCGGCATTCTGCTGCTCGTTGGTGTTTTCCCACCAAGTTTCCTTAGGCCTCTTGGAAAACATCAGCGGATCGCCTCCAAGGCCATGGTCAGTGCATGAGCTGCTGACTGCTCCCGTACGGATTGCCGGTCGCCGGTGAAGTGGCATTCGTCCACTTTCACGCCACCAGCCCATGCCACACCGATGAACACAGTGCCAACAGGGGTTTCCGGGGTGCCGCCGGTGGGACCTGCGATGCCCGTGGCGCTTACCGCCACATCCACCTTCAGGGCAGCCCGTGCGCCCTGTGCCATCTGCCGGGCGCAAGGTTCGCTGACCACGCCTACGGTATCGATGATCTCCTGCTCAACACCCAGCATTTCATGCTTCACCCGGGCATCGTAGCTGACCACGCCGCCCATGAGCACTGCGGATGCGCCGGATACCCCGGCAACAGAGGCGGCAATCATGCCACCGGTGAGGCTTTCGGCGGTGCCAAGGGTGAGCTGCTTATCAAGAAAACCGCGCACCACCTCTGCGCTGATGCTCTGAAGATCAGCCATGGAGCACCTCTTTGTTGCGGATGAAATAATCCACGCCGCTCCAGATGGTCATCACCAGCACAGCGATCTGGGTGGGGATCAACAGCCAGTAAGCCAGATAGTGCAGCAGGGGGAACTTGGCGAAATACACCAAATGAGTGATGATCATGGTCATCTGGCAGGTGGTCTTGATCTTGCCCAGCTTGCCGGCAGCGATCACCTTACCCTGTTCCACGGCTACCAGCCGCAGGCCGTCCACCGCCAGTTCGCGGAACAGCACAGCTACCACGATCCACGCGGGCAGCAGCCCATGCCAGCTGAGCATCACCATGGTGGAGAGCACCAGCAGCTTGTCCGCCACGGGATCGATAAACTTACCGAAATTGGTGACCAGATTATACTTCCGCGCGATATGACCATCCACAAAGTCGGTGATGGACGCGGCAATGAACAGAAACAGCGCCGCGTAACGCGCCCACATGGCGTTCTCCAGCATCAGAAGCAGGGTGAGCACCGGCACGCTGCCAATGCGCATCAGGGACAGTCGGTTGGGCCAATTCACAGCTTCACCCCCACAAGATCATAGGTACGGGCCTCGGTGATCCGCGCCCGGACAAAGTTGCCAATATCGTTTTCGGTGACGCCGCTGAGGAGGACCACGCCGTCGGTCTCCGGCGCTTCAGCCCAGCTGCGGCCTGTGCCGGTGCCATCCCCCCGGATGTTTTCCACCAGCACAAGGGTTTCTTCGCCGATGCGGCTCTCGTTGCGCTCCAGCGAGATCTGCTGCTGGGCGGTCATGAGCCTGTCAAGGCGTTCTTCCTTGATGTCTTCATCAATCTGATCGTCCATCTCCGCGGCAGGGGTCTCATCCTCCGGGGAGTAGGCGAAAGCGCCCAGACGATCGAAGCGCACATCCTGAATAAAATCCATCAGCTCACCGAACTGCTCCTCGGTTTCGCCGGGGAAGCCGGTGATGAAGGTGGTGCGCAGGATGAATCCCATCTCCCGGGCTTTTTTCAAAAGCGCGCGGGTCTTTTCGATGTCGCCCCGGCGGTTCATGCGCCGGAGGATCTCCGGGTTGGCGTGCTGCAAGGGCAGATCCAGATACCGGCAGATGTTAGGCCGGGATGCCATGGCGGCAAGCAGCGCGTCATCCACCTCATCCGGGTAGGTGTACAGCACCCGCAGCCATTCCACGCCGGGGATGTCCGCTGCCCGGGTCATCAGCTCCGGCAGCAGGGACTTGCCGTGGGTGTCCATGCCGAAGCGGGAAGTATCCTGCGCGATGAGCACATGTTCCTTCACGCCCTGCGCCGCCAGATCGGCGATCTCCTTGAGAACATCCTCCATATCCCGGGAGCGGAATCCGCCGCGGATCAGGGGAATGGCGCAGTAGGTGCAGCGGTTGTCGCAGCCATCGGCAATGCGGATGTACGCAGTATAGGGCGGGGTGGTGAGCACCCGGTCGCCGCAGAGCACCTGTTCGTTGAGCTTCACATAGCTGGGCCGCTGGCCTGCCATGGCTTCCTCAATGGCACGGGGCAGCTTATCGTACTCGCCCACGCCAAGGAACAGGTCGATCTCCGGCATTTCTTCCCGGAGGGTTTCCTCATAGCGCTGCACAAGGCAGCCCGTGGCCACCAGCAGCTTGCAGCAGCCGGTTTCCTTGTACTCTGCCAGCGCCAGCAGCGTATCGATGCTCTCCTGCTTCGCCGGGTCGATGAAGCCGCAGGTGTTCACAATGAGAATCTCCGCCTTGCGCTCATCCGCGGTGAGGGTATGTCCCGCATCCCGGAGGATCGCCAGCATCAATTCGCTGTCCACCCGGTTTTTGCTGCAACCCAGCGAGATCAATCCAACCTTTGCCAATGAAAAGCCTCCAACACAAAGGAATGCGGAAGCCAGCGATTGACGCTGTGCCTCCGCATATCATTTTATCATACTTTATGACGAAAAGAAAGGGGATGACCCGGCTGTGCCCTTGTTCGGAAAGGGACAATTTACGCCATTTCCGCACTATACGGGCTGTGCTTTTTCTGCATCTGAGCGCTGCCTTGGCTGTGCAGTACCGCAGGCAGTTCAGCCCATGGCACAGGCCAGCTCAGCCAGAACCCCATCCAGTTTTCCTTGCCACGCAAGGAAATCCATGTGCCCCACATAGTGGCTCTCCAGCTCATCGTGCAGGGCTTTGGCGCAGGTGAGCTGCTCCAGCGCCCGCTGCACCATCAGCTCGTAGGCGTTACGGTCGTAGTTTTGTTCTTGCTCTGAACTTTTTTCATCTTTCGCCATCTCTTCCCAGCGAGTGGCCTCCGGATGGATACCGGGCAGGCAACTGCGGAACAGCAGCTTCTGCCTCGGCAGCAGCACCCCTCCCAGTTCCTCAGGCCACAGTGGATGCACCAGATGCACCACCGGCAGGCCCCGCCAGCAAGCCGTCCAGCTCACCTCCTGCCAAAGGGGCGTCAGGCAGGCCCCTGCCGGGCATTCCACCCATCGGACTCTGAGACCATCCGTGGGCAGCACATCCACCAGTCCCTTGGGCGTAAACGCGCTGGCAAACAGCCTTCTGCAGCTGCCATGACCGCCCCTTCTGGGCAGGTCTGCCGTCCATTCCTGAGCCAGCCCATGAATGGCCTCCTTGCGCAATTCCACCGGGGCACTCAGCTTCGCCAGCTGCCCTGCCGCCGACAAAAACCGGTAACAGCGCCGGAACCGCTGGCTGATCTCCCCCTGCAACGCGTTGATCTCCTTGGCCTTGGGGCGCATGGCTGCCTCATCCAAAAAATCCCCCAGCGATACGAGAGTGTCCCTGGCTCCGGGAGTCACAGGGTCGTACACATGGGGCGCGGTGCCGTCCATCATGGCCCAGCCAAGATCCGGTAAAGCGATACCGTCCAGACTGTCCGGATCCGACGAGCAATGGAAGTATTCCACCCTCTGCCCCGCCTCGGCCGCTGCCTTGGCGACCCTGCGCATCATCGAACTCTTGCCCACCCCCGGGCCGCCCTTGATATAGAACATCCGCTTCCGCTCTCCCGGGGGCAGAATGTCCTCAAAGCAGGAATAAAACCCCTGCGATGTATTTCCTCCGGCAAACAGGTGCAAATCGCTCATTTTGTATCCTCCTTGCTTTTTGCTGCAAGGGTAGGATATGCGGGTGGGGGGAGGGATATGATGGGGTGGAGACATAGCTGCTATAGCGTATTGATCAGTTCCTCCACCGCTTCCTCGTTGCCCAAGGCAGCTGCCCGCAGCAGGTGCATCCTCTTCCACGGCGTTTTGTCCATCTTATACAACCACATATGCGCGCCCGGGCAACCCATTGCAGCCGCTTCCTCCAAAGCGGCTCGATCCATCTTCTGATAACCATCCAGACATTTAAGCAAGCCATTGGCGCTGCATGCCTCACACTGGCGCTCCGATTCCGCGCTCTGCCGGAAAACAATCTTCGTGTGAGCCGGGAAGATCTCATCCAAAGCAATATTCCTCAAGTGCTCGGGCAACACAGCGGTTTCCAGCATATCGCAGTCCCAAAAGGCCTTTTTGCCAATGGAGACCACGCTATCCGGAACACGTACCCGCTTAAGCAGCGCGCAGCCGCGGAAAGCACCCTCACCAATGTGCAACAGGCCTTCCCGCAACGTAACATGGCGAAGGTTCTCACAGCCTGCGAAGGCAAATCGGCCAATGTTCAGCAAGCTCCGGGGCAAGGACAGGTATTCGAGACCCGCTCCTTTAAATGCCTGCTCACCGATCTGTTGCAGTTGATCCTGAAAAGTAACGTAGCGCAAAGAAATGCATTGCGAAAACGCATTTTCCGAGATGAAGCGCAGCTGCTCCGGAAACCGGATAAACAGAAGGGACGCACTGCCTTGGAACGCACCATTCCCAATATACTCAAGGTTTTGAGGCAGGTCGATCCGTTGGGCAGCGATGGTGTTGAACACATTGTGTTCCAGCCGCCGGATCCGGGATGAAAACTCGATAACATTCAATCGGTCGCACCAACAGAAGGTTTGCACGCCCAGATCCTCCACAGTATCCGGCAGCGTCAGGTAGCTGATGCAGGAATCATCGAACAGCCCGGAGGAGATCCCGCGGACGCCATCGGGAACCTCAACCACATATGTGTTCATGGGATATTCCACAAGGATCCCGTTTTCCACTTTGTAAGAATCCATAGGAGTTCCTCCTTCGTCAAACATAATGGATGGTCGCAGTGTTTTCAAAAACCGTGCAGGACACATCCTCCTCAAAGTCAAGAACACGTGGAAAGTCCTTCTGCCATTTTTCGATCACGCAATCGTCTTCCACCAGCGGTTTCAAACGCTTCGACACCGTTGCGTGCACATCCGGAACCTCAGCAAAACACCGGAACCCGCATTCCTGCAAACTGCTGGGCAAATCGACCTGCCGCAGGCCGCTACAGCCGTGGAAAGCATGATCCCCCAGCCTGAGCAGAGGTTTCTTCAGCTGGAGAGTCTGCAACGACGCGCAATAGGCAAAGGCGCTGTCTTCAATCAGGAGCGCATTCATCACCTCCACCACCTCCAGAGACGCGCACTTCCAGAACGCTTTCCGGCCAATCACTTTGCACCGCACCCGCAGGGACGTGAGCCCCGCGTTCTCAAAGGCGCTTTCATCGATCATATCCATCAGCTGCTCCATGTGCCATTCCTTCAGGCTGGTGCATCCAGCAAACGCCTCAGGCCCCACATAGGTCACTGTCTCCAGATTGTGCACCCGCGCCAAATGTCTAGCCCCAGCAAAGGTTTTTTCCTCGATCCGTTTCGTGCCCTCGGGCAGGGTGATTTCCTCGAAGGTGCTGCCGCAAAACGCATACGGATGCATCACTACAGGATGGGGAATCACAATGCTTCTCGCCCGGGCAAGACTGAACGCATTGGCACGGATGGCGCGCACCTCCTTGGGAAGAGTCAGGGTATCCTCCTTTGCGAAGCAGCCATACAGCAGGCCATCTTTGACATACCACAATTTTTCATCCAGTTTGGCATTTCCATTGATCAGATGACTCATGAGCATCCCTCCTGTTATATATAGAGTTCCATACACCGCATTTTCCCCACCTACGCGATCTATAAATCAAACCCCCGTATCCGAACGGATGTCCATTCGCATACGGGGGTCATTATGCTGTTAGAGATAGGGCTCGATCTGCTTTATTCCACTAGCGTGCCCCAGCGCTTCTTGGCTTCGCTGTAGGCCTTATCGATGGCAGCCTGATGCTCGCTGTTGATGGCATTGCCGCCATGGGTCTTACTGCCCACAAAGTGGATACACATCATGCCGTAGTAGTTGTTCTGCTTCTCGTAGCCCTTCTTGGTGAAGGAGGACTCCTTGGCGTTACCGTACTTGTCCGTATCCATCCAGCCATGGGGATAGCCGTAGATACTGACGCAGTACACTGTGCCGTTCACATTGAGCCATGCAGCGCGGCGGTCCCATTTGTCCTTAATATCGGTGCCGCCCATATTGCCGTTGAAGTCAGGCCAGCAATAGTTGGCGCTGTCGTTCTTCATGTCCGCCTTGATCTTCTGCAGCTGGGCAGAAGTGGGGCTCTGACTCTGATACTTGGCACCGGCGATCTCGCACATGATCTTGGTATCGTTGGCAGTGGAAGGTACACAGTCAGCGTGATTGCCGCCTGCCCAGCGATACACGGTAAACACCTTGTTGGTTTCCACATCCATCACCTGCGCGGTGGTGAACTTGGGGAACAGCGTGCCGCCGTTATCGTCGTAGTTCCACTTGGCCTTCTTTACCTTGTATACGGTGCCGAATTCAGGTTCGACCGCAGACCCGCCGCCGCTTGAGCCAGGATTATAGGTGGTAGAACCGTTGGAGACCAGTTTTGCCTTCGCAGCCATCAGAGGCCAGGTCTGCGGGCCCATAATGCCGTCGATCTCCACGCCCTTTTGCTTGCGCTGGAAGTTGCGCACCGCCGCTTCACTGGCGTTGCCGTAGGAGCCATCCAGTTCACCGGTATAGTACCCCAGCACATAAAGGGCCACCTGCATAGCGTACACGCTCACATCACCAATGAGGGTATCGTTATCCTCAAACCGACCGGTGAAAGGCGCATTCCACAGGCTGAGCACATGCGCAGCCAAAGCAGCATCATCCAGCAGGCCGGAAGAAACTCTGGCGTAGGGTACATAATACATTTTGCCTTCGTAATACAGCCGGCAGTACTCCACGCCGCCCTTTACAGTGTTGGTGGTCTCGGCCATCATCAGCACTGTGCCGCCCGGGACGGTGACCGCATCCTTGGAGGATCCAATAGCTGGGGTCATTGCTGTATCCTCAGGTATACGGATAAACTTCTTGCTGGTGGTCGGACCATTGCCGCCAACAGTGGTACCATTGGTGGAAGCCGTGGCGCAGTCGCCGCGCACATAGCCGATCAAGCCATTGGACAATTTCACTTTATACCAAGTGTATCCGCCGCTGGTCACAGGAGAATCCAGCATATCTACCATGCTGCCCTTTGCCAGCAGGGTACCGCTGCGCTTGCCGCCAGGAGTCAGACGAACAGCGGTACCAGCCTTGTTGATCGTTACCTTGCCAGTGACAATATTGCTGCCGCTGGGCACACCGCCGCCGCCTGCATTCAGGTTGGTGTAGGTGCCCATGATCCAGCCGGTTTCATTGGCATAGGTGATCTTGTACCAAGTGACACCGCCCACAGTGGCGGTATCAGTGAACGCAAGGGTGATCCCCTTAGGCACAACGCCCAGACGAACAGAAGATTTGCTGGCTGTTTTCCGGATATTGACCTTATCAATGGTCTTCAGGCTGCCCAGCGCGTTGACTGTTCCACCCGTGTTGCCGGTACCGGTGCCAGACCCTGTACCCGAACTTGTGGCCTTTACATAGGTGCCCATGATCCAGCCGGTCAGGTCATTATAGACAACCTTATACCAAGTAACGTTGCCGCTGACAGAAGTATCAAAGAAGGTGAGGGTAGTATTGATCGGTACGATATCCAAACGGGGAGAATTCTTGGATGCTTTCTCACGCAGATTGACAGATGCGCTGGTTTTCAGGGTGCCGCTATTTCCGGTAACAATACCAGTGGAGCCGCTTCCAGTAGTGGTGCCACCTGGGTTGGTCGTTGACGAAGTGCCCAGAACCATCGAATAGAGCGCAGCCTGCGTGATGGGGCCTGCATCGCCATCCCGGGACAGACCAGCCGCCCGCTGGAACTTGTATACAGCATCATCGGTTTTCTGACCATAGTCGCCATCCAGTACGGTGGAGTAATAACCCAGTTTGGTCAAGGCCAGCTGCAGGGCATACACACGCACATCACCCATCAGGTTAAGGCTTTGCTTGAGGGTGGAATGAGTGGCAGCCTTCCAGATATTGTTCTCAATATAGGTGTTCAATTCCGCTTCGCTGAGCACCTTCACATCGGCACAGCGGACCTGGTACTGCATATTATTGTAGTAAAGGCCGTAGTATTTCGTTTCAACACCTGCTGCGTCCTTCACGGTGTAGTAGTTATCCGTCAAAAGCTGACAGACGGTACCCGCAGGCAGGGTGATCTGCGTGCCCGTGCCGTAGGTGATACCGGTAAAAATAACTGCACCGGAAGCAGGAATCTGAACAAACACCTTGTTTGCCGAGCGAGTGAGCGCTGCGGGCGTATCGCCCACGCTTTTCGCGCCCAAAGCAGCAGGAACAAGCCCCATGCACAAACACAGAGCCAGCACCAGTGCTGTCACCCGGCGCAACAAGCCGGATCCTTTATGATGAAGATTCCTTGTTTCCATATGCAGACCTCCGAAAAATGATACGGTGCAAATGCCGGAAGGACGGAATCCTCCCTGCAGGATGCCTATGTTTTCACGGTTATGATATTACAATTTTGTTACATTGTCAACAGTTTTTTGTTGGTTTTTTTGCAGAAAGGCAGGGCCTGTTTTCCTTTTCCAGCAAGGAATTCCACAACTTGTGGACAGGCTTTCCGACACCCACAAGCCATTGTGTCATTTTGTAACAAATGATCGTTTTTTTCTGAAAACGGTCTCCGCTTTTCTTGCCGAACCGATCTGTTACAGTGCCGTAATATCCTTCAGCAGCGCCTCCACATCCTCATCCCGGGTGCACACAGAAGTGACCAGACGGACGGCGGCATGAGCATCATCCACTTTACCCCAATAGGTGATCACATACTTCTGCTGTAAAGCCGCTACCACGTCATTGGGCAGCACGATGAACACCTGATTGGCAATGGTATCGCAGAACAGGGGATAGCCCTTGTCCACAAAAGCCTGCTTGATCTGCTGGGCCTGCCGGTTGGCCTTGCGGGAGGCTTCCACATACAGATTGTCCCGGAACATGGCCTCAAACTGCACACCCAGCAAGCGTCCCTTGGCCAGCATAGCGCCGCGCTGCTTCATATGATAGCGGAAACAGTCCTGAAGCGACGGTTCCGTGATCACGATGGCTTCGCCGAACAGAAGGCCGCACTTGGTGCCGCCGATATAGAAGGCGTCACACACCTTGGCAAGGAAAGGCAAATCAACACTTTCATCCGCGGCAAGGCCGTAGCCCAGCCGGGCGCCGTCCACAAACAGGCGAAGGCCCAACTCATGACAGGTATCGGACAGGGCGGTCAGTTCATCCTTGGTGTACAGGGTGCCGATCTCCGTGGGATGGCTGACATACACCATGGCAGGACGCACGATGTGTTCAAAGGAGGCATCCTCCCGATGGAGCATCACTGCCTGACGCACCTGATCCGCCCGGATCTTGCCGTCCACAGAGGGCAAAGGCAGCACTTTATGGCCTGTGGCTTCCACCGCGCCGGTCTCATGCACATTGATGTGGCCTGTATCCGCGCACAGCACACCTTCAAAGGAACGCAGACCAGCCTCAATCACCAGCAGATTGGCCTGCGTGCCGCCTACCACAAAATGAACCGCCGCATCCGGGCAGTGGCACATATCACGGATCATCTGCCGGGCGATATCACAGCGTTCATCCTCACTATAACCGCAGTGCTGCTCCGAATTGGTCTCCACCAACGCTTTCATTACCGCCGGATGAGCGCCGCAGGCATAGTCGCATTCAAAATGAATCATGGATCAAATTCCTCACTTTAACATGTTCTCCAGAATGGAGGCAAACCATTCCAACGATATGCTATCCTGTTTCCCAAAGGCTGTCAATAGGCAGCATACTCCCGCTGAAAGCATCCAGGCACCGCTCATACAACGCATGGGGAAAAACCTTTCTTCCCCACTGCTTGTATTTTCGAAAAAAGGGTGTATAATAGCATCAGGACAAACGTTTTCGCAAAACAGAACCAATTGCTATAACCCTTCTATTACCTCATTTTTCCGAAAGGCGTGAATGCGATGATCCGCAGATTCGACTATGGCTCTCCCCTGCCCACCGAGGCCCTTGTGAAAGAGATCCCCCTTTCCGAAGAGTCTCTCCCCTATTTTGACGTTTCCAAAGGGCAAAATGGTTTATCCTTTACCTGCAAACTGGGCAAAGAGGATCTGATCTACGGCCTTGGAGAAACCGTGCGGGGCATCAACAAGCGCGGTCATATCTACCGCAGCTGGAATACCGATGAATACGCCCACCATGAGAACAAACAGTCCCTGTACGCCTCTCACAATCTGCTGATCTTTCACAGCAAGGAGCACACCTTCGGTGTGTTCTTCGATGATCCCGGCGAGGTGATCTTCGATTTAGGCTACACTCAGGCCGATACCGCCGTTATCACCAGCGTAAACGGCGATCTGCAGGTGATCCTCATCGAGGAAGAAAGCCTGAACGCCATCGTAGCCGCCTTCCGGCAGCTGATCGGCCCGAGCTACATCCCGCCCAAGTGGGCTTTCGGCTACATCCAGTCCCGCTGGGGCTATGCCGCCGACAGCGAGGTGCGCACCATCGTCAAGGAGCACCGTGACCGCCACATTCCGCTGGACGGCGTGTGCATGGATATCGACTACATGGTGGATTACAAGGATTTCAGCTGGAACCGCGAATCCTTCCCGGATCTGAAAAAGCTCTGCGCCGATATGAAGGAGGACAACATCCGGCTGATCCCCATCATCGATGCGGGCGTAAAGCAGCAAGAAGGTTATGCTGTATGCGATGAAGGCCTTGAGAACGGCTACTTCTGCACCTACGAGGACGGCACGCCCTTTGTGGGCGCGGTATGGCCCGGCCGCAGCTATTTCCCGGATTTCTTCCAGCCAGAGGTTCGCCAGTGGTTCGGCAACAAGTACCATGAGCTGATGGATCAGGGCATCGAAGGCTTCTGGAACGACATGAACGAGCCTGCCCTGTTCTATTCCGAAAAGGGCATCGCCGAAGCCCGTGAGGAACTGAGCCGCCTCCTTGACATGAATCTGGGTCTGGATGCCTTCTTCCACCTCAAGGACGTGCTCATGGGCATGCAGAACAAGCGGGAGGACTACGAAAGCTTCTACCACCAGTTTGCTGGTCAGAAGGTGCGCCATGACAAGGTGCACAACCTTTACGGCGGTTTCATGACCCGCGCAGCATACGAGGGTCTCACCAGCTTCAACCCGGACAAGCGCCACCTGATCTTCTCCCGTGCCAGCCACATCGGCGCCCACCGCTGGGGCGGCGTCTGGCAGGGTGACAACACCTCCTGGTGGAGTCATATTCTGATGAACCTGAAAATGCTGCCCTCCCTGAACATGT
>SVGQ01000074.1 GCA_015056245.1 Clostridiales bacterium
TTCTGCTGGAGCACGCTCACATCGTCGCAGCCCCAGGTGACGAACACGGAATCCTCCCCGCACCACTGATGGAATTGCTCCATGCCCTCGTTGAAATTGGGGGCATCAGCCAGTACATCCATGCTCAGGCCGGTCATGCGCTTTACCCGGGGATGGATGGTCATGTAGTGGGTGGGGCAGATGGGCACACTGATGGTATCCACAATCTCCAGCCGGTCGTTGAGCTTGGCTGCGCCGATCTGGATCACCTCAAAGAGCAGGCTGTCGCCCACCTTGCGGTACGCGGAGCTCTGATAGCTGACCGGCTGATTCCATTCCAAATCCAATACGATAAACTGCATAGGTAAAGACTCCAAACTGTGATGATATAAGATAACCGCGCGGGGAAATGGTTCTGGCGATTCGCTTATGATTCGGGTTCGCCATCAAGTACCGCCCAACGTCCACAGCGCAGCGAAACATTGTGGGGATGTGACAGACCAGTAACAAAACACCCTTTTGCCCATGAGATGGGCAAAAAGCGGAGGTGCAGGAGGCACTGCCTCCTGCCGGGTTTCCAAAGGGCAGAGCCCTTTGGTGTGATCCAGCGCCCCTGCCCAGCGGAGCATTCACTGCGCCGCTGACCGCCCTGCCAGCAGACCTGTGGAAAACGCGATCTGCAAATTGTACCCGCCGGTGAGGGCATCCACATCCAGCAGTTCGCCAGCCACGAAGAGGCCGGAGATGAGCTTGCTTTCCATGGTGGCGGGGTTGATCTCCTTGACGCTGACGCCGCCCCGGGTGACTACGGCCTCGGAAAGGGGGCGGGTGCCGGAGATGGGGATCTGCAAAGCTTTGGTACGCTCCACCAGCGCCATGCGACCCTCGCGGGTCAATTCGCAGGCGGGAGTGGTCCAACCAAGGGCGCACAGCTGCGCCATGGTTTCTGCCAGACGGCTGGGGAACAGGCCGCACAGGACGGTACCCAGCTGCTTCTTGCCCGCTTCCGCCACATCCCGCAGGATGCGGGCTTCCAGCTGCTCGGCGGTGAGGCCGGGTTTCAGGTCAAGGGTGAGGCGCACCTCATCGGGGGCCAACTCTGCCATGTAGGCGGACGCGCTGAGCACCAGCGGCCCGGTGATGCCGAAATGGGTGAAGAGCATTTCGCCCAGCTCGGTGTACAGCTTCTTTTTGCCAGCTTGCAGGGTCAGGTGCACATTGCGCAGGCTCAGGCCCTGCAGGGCAGTGACCCATGCTGCGTCGCTGGTGAGGGGGATCAGGGTGGGCAGGCCGGGATAGACGGTATGACCCAGCTGACGGAGCCACTGGAACCCATCGCCGGTGGAGCCGGTGGTGGGGTAGCTCATGCCGCCGGTTGCCACGATGACCGCGTCGGCGGGCAGGCGCTGACCATCCGTCAGAGTCACGCCGGTGATGCAGCCATCGGCAGCATCCACGGAACGGACGCTGCTGTTCAGCTGGATGCGGACCCCCAGCCGGTGCAGTTCCTTTTCCAGAGCGCGGGTCACATCGCTGGCTTTTTCGCTGACCGGGAATACCCGGTTGCCCCGCTCGGTCTTGACCGGGCAGCCCAGTTTTTCCAACAGGGCCATCATATCCGCAGGGGCGAAAGCGTTCAGGGCGCTGAACAGAAAGCGGGGATTTTTGACCACATTTGTGCGGAAACTTTCCGGGGTGCAGTCGTTGGTCACATTGCAGCGGCCTTTGCCGGTGATGTAGATCTTCTTGCCCAGTTTTTCATTCTTTTCCAGCAGGGTGACGCGGGCGCCTGCCTTGGCGGCTTCCATGGCTGCCAGCAGACCCGCCGCGCCGCCGCCGATGACAATGATGTGTTTCATAGAACTCCATTCTGATGTGAAGAAAAGTGGATTGGCGTTGCAGGTTATTCCTTCCCCTGCTCGGTATACACGCTGTGGGCATCCCAGATGCCTTCCAGCCGCTTGAAATGCTCCCGGAGGGCATCCCGGCGGCTGAGACCGGCTGCCAGCACCAGCGCGTTGATCAGCGACAGGGGCGCAGCCAGACTGTCCACGAAGCCAGCCATGTCCGTGGCGGCGCACAGGCAGATGTGGGATGCATCCTGAAGGGGAGACATCTCGCTGTCGGTAAGCCCGATCACGGTGGCGCCGCCCTCCCGGGCCAGCCGCATGCATTCAAGGGTGCGTCTGGAATACCGGGGAAAGCTGATGCCGATCAGCAGATCATCTCCCGTGATGCGCTCCACTTCCTCGCAGGCATCCACGGTGTTCTGGCCCACCAGTACCACGTCATCGCATACCTGATGCAGGTAATGGTACATGAATTGGGCCAAAGGCGCGGCGGAACGCAGGCCGGTGATATAGATGCGCTTGGCGCTGGTGATGGCGCTGACCGCCTGTTCAAAGGCCTCCTGAGAGAGGCCGTCAACGGTCTTGCGGATGTTCTGCATGTCGTTGCGCAAAACTGTGGTCATCAGGTCATCCGGGTCGATCTCGGAGGCGATGGCGAAGCGCTGCTCTGCGGTGAGCCGCTGACGCACCAGAGAGCGCAGGGTCTGCTGCATCTCCGGGTACCCCTCATAGCCCATGGCGTAGGCAAAGCGCACCACGGTGCTTTCGCTCACATCACAGGCGCGGCCCAGCATGCCTGCCGTCATGGACACGGCCTTGTCATAGTGGCGGCTGATGTAGTCCGCGATGCGTTTCTGCCCCTTGCTGAGAGGCTCGCCCCGGCGGTTGAGGCGGCTGAGAAGCTCTTGTGAATCCTGCATAGTGTCTCCTGTGGGGAAAAATGAAGGAAGAATCCAGATGCTGCCGCGGATGCGGGAAAGCTGCCGGGCTCGCGGCAGAGGTTGCGGAGGTTCTGCGGAACATCCGAAAAAAGCCTTGGCGCGCCGCGCCGTATGCCAACGGCTGCAAACGCCCCGGTACAGCATTCAGGCTGGTGGTCAGATGCCCAGACTGTTCCACTCCTGGGTGGTCAGGCTGGCGAAATTGCCCAGCATGGTCACTGTTACATGGCCCCGGGCCAGATACCACTGGTCGGTGCCTTCGATATGCTCTTCGGGCTCGGCAGTGCCAGTGAGCCAGAAGTAGGAACCGTTGAAGGGGCTTTCCCGGCGCTCGTAGCCGTCCTGATAGCAGCTTACGTTCAGGGGAGCGTATACGGTGGGCATCCAGCTTTCCGGGGACTCGCCGGGGGCATTGATGTTCATAACGCTCATGGGCAGGGCAGGGATGCGGCAATACCGCTCCGCCATATCCATGGTCAGCTCCGCCAGCGCACGCAGGCTTTCAGGAGAAGCTTTCCAGCCAATGGAGGCGGCGATGGCGCGGTACCCTTCCATGGAGCCTTCCATGGCTGCGCCTACGGTGCCGCTGTAATGGACTGCCATACCCGCGTTGTGACCGTTGTTGATGCCGGAGACCACCACATCGGGCCGCTGACGGAGCAAGCCGCCCCGCAGGGCTACGCGTACGCAGTCCGCTGGGGTGCCCTTGATGGCAAAGGCTTCCACGCCGGGCAGACCGGTTTCGTAGGGTTGCATGAAAATGGGCTCGGTGAGGGTGATGCGGTGGCTGGCAGCGCTCTGCTGGGCAGCAGGAGCCGCCATGGTGACGGTGTGCCCGCGCCGTACAGCGGCCTCCAGCAGCGCCATGATGCCTACTGCGCCGATGCCGTCATCATTCACAAGCAAAATATGCATAGGGTTCGTCCTTTCTGGATGGGACTGTGCTTCTGCCAGAGCCGGAAGGCGGCTCCCAATCAGTTCCGATCCCGGTCTTTATCCTTATCCATAAACATATCCACCGCCATGCGCAGTACGTTGATCACCAGCGAAACCGCCAGCGCCCACAGAAAACTGTCGATCCGCACACTGTTGCGCACCAGTTTGGGCACCCAGTTGACCAGCATGGCATCCAGAATCACATACACCAGACCAAGTGTGCAGAAGTTGGGCAACTTCAATACGAAGCGCAGGAAAGGCCGGAGCAGCGTATACAAAATCGCCAGCACCAGACCAAGGATCAGGGCATTGTCCTGATTGATCATGTGTACGCCGTCCATAAACCGGGCGCACAGCGGAATAGCAGCTACGGTAATGCCAAAACGCAAGAGGGTTGCCAGCATGTTTTCAACCTCCCAACATTGATTGCAGAATCGCGGGGAAAACGTTTGGGGCGGCACAGGCCAGCCAGGTTTTCACAGCAGACTGATTATATCATACTTTCCCTGTGCGTGCATACCCATGCGTCCCATGGGGAAAAATGAAGCGCGGTTTTGAACGCTGCACCCGCCGGCTGCATAGGATGATGCGGAGGGAACGCCTATGAAAAGCAAGTTCTTCAAGGATACTCAGGGTCTTGGCGAATGTTACACCCGTTGTCCGCCGGGGGTGGTGTGCATCTGTCTGCGGATGGACCGGGCTGCCTATGAGCAGCTGCTCCGGGAAGCGGGGCAGCTGGGCATCACCAGCGGGGAATACATCCAGCGGCTGCTGGAATGGCGCAGTGGTATGCAGGCAGCGCCGATAAGCACGGCGGACTGCTGTTGCCCCGGCATGCCATGGGTACACCAGAGCCGGGGGAACGGCTGGAGAGAGAATGACCGCCGCTGACCGACCAAACCCCTTGCAGACTGTTCCCGCCAGCGGGGACAGTTTTCTGCTGCGCTTGGCCTTACCGTCTGCGGTTCAGGATCACCGTCACCAGCATAAACCCTACAGCAGTGCCTTCCATCAGCACCATCTGCGGGTTCAGGCCCAGCAGCTCCAACAGCAAAAGGCGCAGCACACCGGCAAAGGCCAGATATTGCAGCAGGATCAACGCCACAAGCAGCCCAACACCGCCAAGAAACCACGGCTGCAGGCCGTTCATATGGCTTTTGACACCGCCTGCGGGCAGGATCAGCGCAAGGGCAAAGCCCAGCAGCAGGCCCTTGACGGCATAGCCCCAGAAGCCGCTGAGCCAGCTGAGACCATCCATCCAGCGCAGTGCAATGCTGAGCAGGATGCACAGCAGTAGCGGACACACCGCTGCCACCAGTTTGCGTAAAAACATAGGGATACTCCTTTGTTTGACAGGTTGTCCGGTCAACCGGCAAGGGGACAGTGGGCTGGTCATTCTGTCCAACAAGCGGCATAGGGTGCGATAGCAGGACAGAAAAAAGCAGAATGCTCATGCCCAATGATGCATATCCTCAGGCCAGCCCCTCAGGCCAGTACTTTTCCAGCCAGGCAACCGGCAGATAGCCGTTGACGCGGTCGATGCGGCAGTGATCGCACAGATCCTGCGCGGTTTCTTCCAGAACATCCAGCAGCTCCAGGTCATCCAGCCAGCGGGAATGGATGCTCTCAGCACCCAGCCACGCGCCCAGCAGATTGCCCGCAATAGCGCCGGTGGAGTCGCTGTCGCCGCTGTGATTGACAGCAGCCAGCAGGGCGGCATCCAGATCATCCGGATGGCGCAGGCAGCAGTAAACCGCAATGGCCAGCGCTTCTTCCGCTACCCAACCTTCGCCCAGAGGCGGGATATTCTCCGAATCAGGCGCGCTGTTCCGGCTCAGCTGAACAGCCTTTGCCAGCAGATCCTCCATTACAGCCAGATCGTGATCATCGCCGAACATCTGAGCCAGATGTGCCTGAACCTCCCGCACGATGCCGTACAGGCCGTCCTCATAGGGGCAGCCGCCAAAAGCAGCCCGGTTGACCATCATGGCAAAAGCAGCAGCCGGGATGTAGCCCAACGGGTGTCCATGGGTCAGGGCGGCGGCATTGGCTGCCTCCCATCCGATCTGCCGGAGCTTTTCGGGCGTCTGTATCCCCCGATAAAACAAGCCAATCGGGGCGACCCGCATCACACCGCCGCAGCCCTTGCTGTGGTTGATAGGATTGTCGATGGTACCGTAATCCCCGGATTGAAGAGCGCTCAAGCAGGTGTTGCCCGGCGCGCGGCGGCTGTGCATCTGCGGCAGCGCCGCCAGACGGAACACCTTCCTGCGCCCGCCACGGAGCCACTCTGCGCCGGTTTCCTGAGCAGTATTTCCACACTGGCACATGTACCAGTCCTGATACGCCTCCAGAATGTCGCTGTCAGAATCGCTGCAGATCTCCCGACTTGACATAATCAGCCGGGTATCCCACCGGAGCAGCCCGGCAGCGGTGAACAGGGTCATCTGGGTATCATCGGAGATCAGCGCCTGACCGGAACGGCGGCTGCGCTCATAGCCCTGAATGCCCCTTGCGCCGTACTGGACACAGATCTGGTCATAGCTGAGAAACTCCACCGGGTAGCCCAGTGCGTCACCGATAGCGCCTGCAAGCAGGCTGCCCCGGATGGCAGACAGATACTTTTTCCGATCCTCCTGTATCCTTTCAAGGATCTGCTGGCGCTTTTCCTCTGCGCACCGGCGCTGATAAGCCGCCGCACAGTCACGAAGCGTACCATAGACCCGTGGATCCGAATGGGTTACAGCAACAGCTTCAAAAGGCCACCGCCAGTCGCAGACGGAAGCGTTATCTTCGGAAACCGGAGCATAAAACGCCTTCAGTAGCGCCTCGCCCAGCAGGGCAGGCTCAAAACCGGACAGGCCGTCGCTGTCCATGGGCAGAACCAGAAAGCGGAATCCCTCCTGCGCCGCCAGAGACAGTCCCAGCGTGAGCTCCTGAGCAAGCGCAGCCGTCAACTGCTGCGGATCAGCCGTTGCCTGCATTGCTGGGAGCATCACCGTCAGCACAGCCGCTACGCGGGTACGCTCAATCGGTATGCCATCCACCGCGAAAAGTTCCACCATGGGCGACAGGCAGGCTGCTGCCTGTTCCTGCGCGCTGCTGAGCGAAACCAACAGCGTGGAATCCTGCCAGAGACTGCCCTGACGATCCGGCACAGTCTGCATTTCTGGGGAGCACCACCGCAGGATCAGGGTTTCCGGTTTTGCGCCGTCCTCCAGCTGATTCCGTTGGCGCATGCTCCACAAATGCGCCGAGGCGCTGGCGTGATAGCAGTGCAGGGCCAGATGTCCGTTCTGCATTTTCCCTGCGCCGGAAAACGGCTGCACAGACTGGCTCAACTGTTCACGGGAAAAACACATTACCCGGGAGATTTCCCCCCGGCGCAGGCGCAATGGTACAGAACGAAGTGTTCCATCCGCCTGTGGTATCGGATAGGCCATCTCCTGCAAAACCGAGGCAACGGCGTCATTTGAAAGGGTAAAATACTTCATAAGCATGCTCCTTGCATCCATCCACCGCGTTTCCTGCTCGCGGCTGATCCCCATACCGGTTTTTTGTCATATCAGCAGGCAGCCAAAGGCTGACACCGGTTATTCCTCCGTTTGTCCTGCCCGTTCCAGCGCCGCAGTCCGTTCTTTGTCCGTCATGGGCGCGGTGGCAAACAGATCGGGCCGCAGCCGGAGCGTCACATCCAGCGCCTGCTCCCGCCGCCATTTGTTGATCCTGGCATGGTCGCCGCTGGTGAGCACCTCCGGCACCTCCATGCCCTCGAATTCCCGGGGGCGGGTGTACTGGGGATACTCCAGCAGTCCGCCGGTGAAGCTTTCCTCATCGGTGCTGCCCGCGCTGCCCAGCACTCCCGGCACATACCGGGCCACTGCGTCGCAGATGACCATGGCTGCCAGCTCGCCGCCGGTGAGCACGAAATCGCCCAACGAAATCTCCTCGTCCACCACCAGATCCAGTGCCCGCTGATCCACGCCTTCGTAGTGTCCGCACAGGATGATCAGGTTGTCCAGCTGCGCCATTTCTTCCACCTTCTTTTGGCAGAAGGTTTTGCCCCGGGGGCTCATATAGATGCAGGGGCCGTCGTAGCCCTGCCTGCGCAGATCCCGCACCGCCTCCACGATGGGCTGGGCCAGCATCACCATGCCCGCGCCGCCGCCAAAGGGATAATCGTCCGTGTTTTTATGCTTACGGTCGCTGTAGGGGCGGATATCCACCGGGGTGATGGAGATCAGGCCCTCGTTGATGGCGCGGCCCAGAATGCTGCTTTCCAGCACGCCTTGGAACATTTCCGGGAAGATGGTCAGAATGGCGATTTTCATTGGTTTCTCCTTCGGGGGGATTGTCTGTTGCAGGTTGCAACTTGCAGCGGTAGGGTGCGCACCGTATCCATGTGCGCTTACACCCCTGCGCGGGGTGGGGGAGGGTTTAGCGCGGAAGCTGTTCCGAGGAACAGGGCAGGGCGCTGCACGCCTCTCGCGCGGCTGTGCCCATGTGCGCTCACACCCCTGCGCGGGGGGCGGGTTTAGCGCGTATGCCGATACGCGGGGCAGGGTGGGGCGCTGCACGCCTCTCGCGCGGCTGTGCCCATGTGCGCTTATACCCCTGCGCGGGGGGCGCAGCCGCTTTACCGCGTATGCCGATACGCGGGACAGGGTGGGGGCTGTGCACCCCCACACCCCGCAGTCACTCTTTTTAGAAAAGAGTGACCAGAAAACGCGACACGCTCCCTTTGGTCAAATCCCTTTCAATTGCCATTTTTCGGGGCGGCGGGCACAATCCACGGCACACCGCCGAATATTGGCTTCTTCCCTGTTTGTTGCCCTGTGCCACGTGTGCCCTTTTTTCCGCCCCGAAAAATAGCATAGGGATTTGACGTCGTCCGCTACCGTCGCAGGTGCGGGGAGCGGCTTGGCTGCTTCGGTGTTTGTGCTGGCTCCCGAGCGCGTCGCGGGGAGGGAAGGGCTGTGTTTGGTGCAGCAAATGTGCCGCCTTGCGTTGTGTCAGCCGCCGCTTGGCTACTTCGGTGTTGCACTGGTTCCCAGCGCGTCGTGGGGCGGGGCAGGCTGGGTTTAGTGCAGCAAATGCACCGCCTTGCTTGGTGGCAGCCGTCACTTGGCTGCTTCGCTGGTTATGCCATCTCTCGGCACTTCCCAACCCCCACCAAAACATACCTTTCATCCCGAACCCAAGACCCGCCGGACAGGGGCCCGCAACGCAGCAGGGGGACGAACGCCGCCCGACCGCATAGCGGGCGGGAGCGCGGGCGTTCCACCTGCGAGGACGGGCCCTATAGCGAGCGGCGGTGGCAGGGCAGGGCCCCTGCCACGTTAGCCGCGGCTTCTGTTGTCCAGAGCCTAGCGCGAACGACCCGTTTACGACGGGTCGGACGTGCACCGGGGTGGACGTCCACTCATTGGAGGATACTGACCTCCGCCAGCCGCACTTCATTAAGCACGATGCGGCCTTCGTCCACGTTGACCTCCTGCAGAACATCCTTGAGGCCGGGGGTCATGAGGGTACCTTTGGGGGTCTTGAACACAAACACATCCACGCCGCCGGGGGTGAGAACCTCGGTCAGGGTGCCGATGGGGTTGCCTTTGGTGTCAAAGGCGGGCAGACCGATGATGTCAGCGATGAACACCTCATCATCTGCCAGCTCACGGGCGTGGGCGCGATCGACGTAGAGCTTGAGACCACGCATCTTTTCGGCTTCGTTGCGGTCAGCGATGCCTTCCAGGGTGAGGAACACATCGTCGCCGTTGACCCGGACACCGTTGACGGTGATCTCCCGGAAAGCGCTGCCCTCCTGCACGAGGACCGTCTCCAGATCGTAGAAGCGATCGGGATCATCGGTGTAGTGGCGCACTTTCACCTCGCCGCGGATGCCCTGAGGTTTGGTGATCTCGCCAATGAGCAAATGCTCCTGCTTCATAGGGTTTTCTCCTTACAGATAACAAAAGGGAACCGCCGCTCAGGCCGCTGGGCGGCGTTACCACGGCAGGTTCCCTGTTTGCGTTATTGGATCTCCACGAAAACGGGCTTCTGATTCTTGGCGGTAGCAGCGCGCACCACGGCACGGATGGCCTTGGCGATGCGGCCCTGCTTGCCGATAACCTTGCCCATATCCTCGGGCGCAACATGAAGCTCCAGAATGGTGGCTTCAGGCCCGACGGTCTCTTCCACGGTCACGGCGTCCTTGTTGTCTACCAAAGACCGGGCGACGTATTCCACCAGTTCTTTCATTCGGCTTAGCCCTCGATGATGCCGCTCTTCTTGAGCAGAACCTTCACGGTATCGGTGGGCTGAGCGCCGTTGGCCAGCCACTGCTTGGCGGCTTCCACATCAAACTTGATGGTGGCGGGCTCAGTCATGGGATTGTAGTAGCCGATCTCGGCGATGTTGCGGCCATCACGGGGGCTGCGCTCATCGGCGACGACAACACGATAGAAAGGCTTTTTCTTCATACCCATTCTCTTCAGACGAATCTTGACCATTTTGGTATTCCTCCTGCTTTTGGTTGATGTAGTGATTGGTGTATCTGTAAACCATGATTGGGTTAACAGCGAGGTCAGAATCCCTCCGTCAGGCTTCGCCTGACACCTCCCTTTGACAAGGGAGGCTTCGGGGATTTTTCAAGTGCGGGAGTAGCCAACACGCGGTGTGGTGTATTGCTGCTCCCCGGAGACAGCCGGGAGGCCCGTCGCCGACCGGCGGTTGCTTCAGTCAGCGGGCTGTTCTGTCATCCAAGCCCTGCGGCGCTTGCGCTGCAGTGAGTGGGTTAAGGGGCTCAGCCCCTTAGAAGGGCATCCGCATTTTGCCGAACTTGCCCTTGCGGCTCATCATCTGCTTCATCATCTGCTTGGACTGCTCGAATTGGCGGATGAGGGCGTTCACATCCTGAACGGTGGTGCCGCTGCCGGCAGCGATGCGTTTGCGGCGGCTGGCGTTGAGAATGTTGGGGTTGCGGCGCTCGCGGGGGGTCATGGAGCGGATGATGGCTTCCGGCTTCTTCATGGCATCGTCATCGATTTCCACATCCGCCAGCTTGTTGCCGACACCGGGCAGCATGCTGAGCATGCTGGAAAGGCCGCCCATCTTCTTCATCTGCTGCATCTGCTGGAGGAAGTCTTCCAGCGTCAGCTCGGTGGGCTTGCGTCCGGCGAGACGCTCCACATCCTTCTCGTCCATGGCTTCGCCGGCTTTTTCGATCAGGGTGAGCACATCGCCCATGCCCAGAATGCGGCTTGCCATGCGGTCCGGGTGGAACAGCTCCAGATCGGACATCTTTTCGCCGATACCGCAGAACTTGATGGGCTTGCCTACCACCGCTTTGATGGAAAGGGCCGCGCCGCCGCGGGTATCGCCGTCCAGCTTGGTGAGGATCACGCCGTCGATGCCCAGATTCTCATCGAAGGTCTTGGCAACGTTGACGGCATCCTGACCGGTCATGGCGTCCACAGTGAAGAGGATCTCCTGAGGCTTGATCTCCGCCTTGATGCGGCGAAGCTCTTCCATGAGGGCATCGTCAATGTGGAGACGACCGGCGGTATCGATGATGAGCACGTCGCGACCGTAGTGGTGGGCGTACTCGATGGCCTCTTTGGCGGTTTTGACCGGATCCTGTGTGCCGTTCTGGTACACGGGGATGTCGATCTGCTTGCCTACGACCTCCAACTGCTGGATGGCAGCGGGGCGGTAGATATCGCAGGCGGCCAGCATGGGCTTTTTGCCCTGCTTGCGCAGGTGGTTTGCCAGCTTACCACACATGGTGGTTTTACCGGCGCCCTGCAAGCCGCACAGCATGTAAATGGTGGGAACGGAGGATGACCAGGTGAGCCGGGAGTGCTCGGTGCCCATGAGGGCGGTCATTTCCTCGTTGACGATCTTGATGACCTGCTGGGCGGGCTGGAGGCTGTCCAACACCTGCTGGCCTACGCAGCGTTCGGTGACGGTCTTGCAGAAGTCCTTGACGACCTTGTAGTTAACGTCGGCCTCCAGAAGCGCCATGCGCACTTCCTTCATGGCCTCCTTGACGGTGGCCTCGTTCAGCTTGCCGCGGCCTGTCAGCTTGGAGAGCGCCCCGGATAGCTTTTGGCTCAGTCCCTCAAATGCCATGGTCCCTCTCCTCCTGTTCAATGGTTTGCTCAATCAGGCGCAGGGCCTGTGCGGCTTCCGCCTGAGCTTCTGCGGGCAAATCCCGCTGCGTCAGGCTCTGCAGCAGCTCCTGCGCTGCTTCCAGCCGCTTTTCCACCGCCCGCATCCGCTCTGCCGCGCCAACGGCAGCCTCATAGGCCCGGAGCTTTTCGCCCGACCGGGCAATCAGCTCGTGCACGCTCTGGCGGGTGCAGCCCAGCTGCTCGGCGATTTCCCCCAGCGAGTAGTCCTCCTCGTAGTAAAGCCGGAGGGCCTGCTGCTGCCGCTCCGTGAGCAGACCGCCGTAGAAGGCGTTCAACGTGCCCATTTCCACGCTGGCATCCAGCCTGTTTTCCGGCTTTGGGGCGTGGGGCATGCTCATGGAAGAGGCTCCTTTCGGGTGGGGTTGTCAGGCAAAAATCCCTGACAGCCTGACTATCATACACGATGGGGCGACTGTTGTCAAGGGGTTTTGCCTGACAGGCGCAAATATTCTTTTGGTTGCAAGCAATTTCCCCACCCTTCGCCATTGACATTTCTGCCATTCCCTACTATAATACAGCGGTATGCCTATAGGCTTTTTTCGCATACCCTTCTTAGGGGACAGGCCACTATGCCCCGCCGCACCGGTATGCCGCAGAAGCCCGCTGGGCACAGCAAACAGATTGTTTGTTAGCAGCGGAGAAACATCCGCCGCCTGAAAGGAGCTAATCACCATGGCCGAAGAGAAAAAAACAATTTTGACCCGAGAGGGCTATGACAAACTTGTCAAAGAACTGGACTACTATATCAGCGTTCGCCGCAACCAGGTGGCGGAGCAGATCGCCATCGCCCGCGGCTTTGGCGATTTGAGTGAAAACGCCGAGTACGATGAGGCCAAGAACGAGCAGAGCCGTCTGGAAGCCAAGATCGCTGAGATGGAAAACACTCTGCACAACTGCATCATCGTGGAAGACGACGAAGTGGACACCGAAACCGTTGGTGTCGGCAATGCCGTTACCGTCAACAACATGACCCTCAAGAAGGAACAGACCTACACCATCGTTGGTGCCAATGAGACCGATCCCCGCAACTTCAAGATTTCCAGCGACAGCCCCATCGGCGCTGCCCTGCTGGGCATGAAGGTGGGCCAGACCGTGACCGTGGAAGCCCCCGCCGGTCAGATCAAGATGAAGGTACTCAAGATCGGCCTGCAGCAGGACTGATTCCCTCAACCCACATACACAGGAGGCTGAGCCTATGACCCCCGAAGAAATGCAGAACCAACAGACCGCTACCGACCTGAGCGAGCAGGAGCAGATCCGCCGCGAGAAGCTGCAAAAGCTGGTGGAAGCTGGCAACGATCCCTATACCATCACCCGCTACGACCGCACCCATACCTCCCAGCAGATCATTGAAAACTATGACGCGCTGGAAAATCAGGAAGTGTGCATTGCCGGTCGTATGCTGGCCCGCCGCATTATGGGCAAGGCGTCCTTCGCCCACCTGCAGGATAACGACGGCAAGATCCAGATCTACGTCAAGCGG
Organism: Clostridiales bacterium; assembly: GCA_015056245.1. GTDB lineage: Bacteria > Bacillota > Clostridia > Christensenellales > Aristaeellaceae > Limiplasma. Next base: position 13,379 of record SVGQ01000074.1, read on the forward strand.
GACGATGTGGGCGAGGAAGCCTACGCCGCCTTCAAGCAGGACGACATCGGCGATATTTTCGGCGTGAAGGGTCTGGTATTCAAGACCAAGACCGGCGAAGTGAGCGTTCATGCCAGCGAGATCATCCTGCTGACCAAGAGCCTCAAGCCCCTGCCCGAGAAGTTCCACGGCCTGACCAACACCGATATGCGTTACCGTCAGCGCTATGTGGACCTGATCATGAACCCCGAATCCAAGGATACCTTGGTGAAGCGTTCCAAGATCATCACCGCCATCCGCCGCTATCTGGACACCCAGAACTTTATCGAGGTGGAAACTCCCGTGCTGGTGCACAACGCCGGCGGCGCCGCTGCCCGTCCCTTCATGACCCACTTCAACGCCCTTGATCTGGACATGAAGCTGCGCATCTCTCTGGAGCTGTACCTGAAGCGTCTCATCGTGGGCGGCATGGAGCGGGTCTACGAGATCGGCCGCGTGTTCCGCAACGAGGGCATCGACACCCGCCACAACCCCGAGTTCACCCTCATGGAGCTCTATCAGGCCTACACCGACTACCACGGCATGATGGACCTGACCGAGAACATGTACCGCTACGTGGCTCAGGAAGTGCTGGGCACCACCACCATCGTCTACAACGGCGTGGAGATGGATCTGGGCAAGCCCTTTGCCCGCATCACCATGGTGGATGCCGTCAAGCAGTACTCCGGCGTGGACTTCAACGAAATCCACACCCTTGA
>SVGQ01000188.1 GCA_015056245.1 Clostridiales bacterium
GACTTTTTTGACGACTTTTGCACCGTTTGCCTAGGAGCCTACGGCTCCCCGGGCGGCAAACGGCGATAGGAATCCCTTGCTGCGCAAGGGTTCCGAAACCACCGTACACGCCGCTGGTTTCGGATTGACAGTCAGAGGGCTGCGGCCCTCCAACACCTCCGGGGTTTTTTGACAGTCTGCATGCACCCTCCGGGGTGCATTTTCTTTGTCCCCCTGCGAATCTCAACCCTTCTTTACTTGACACCCCTTGTTTTTTCCCGTACAATATTTGGCGGTATCTTCCATAGATACTGTCAACCCAAAGAAAACTCTTGAGGGAGTAGTTCGCGCACAGCGTGGCATGTCAACACACGGCCCCTTTGTGGTGTCCTGGCCTGCCTTAATGAACGAGACTCAGGTACATGAGAAAATCGTTTCTCCATGTGCCCGGGTTTTCTTTTTATAGGAAAGGAGTTTGGAAATGAAACCCTATCTGACCTCATCCGAAGAAACCCTGAAACAGCTGGGCGTTACCGCTGAGGGCCTGAGCACTCAGGAAGCCACCGAACGCCTCCAGAAGCACGGCCCCAACAAGCTGGCGGAGGGCAAAAAAACCACGCTGATGCAGCGCTTCCTGAGCCAGCTGGCGGATCCCATGATCATCGTGCTGCTGGTGGCTGCTGCCCTCAGCGCCGTCACCGCCATCTATTCCGGCGAAGGCCTCACTGATGTGTTCATCATTCTGGCTGTTGTCATCCTGAACGCTGTGATGGGCGTGGTACAGGAAAGCAAGGCCGAGGAAGCCATCGAGGCCCTCAAGACCATGACCGCCGCCACCTCCAAGGTGATGCGCGACGGCAAGCTGCACTTCCTCAAGAGCGAAGAGCTGGTGTCCGGCGATGTGATCCATCTGGAAGCCGGCGACTCCGTGCCTGCGGATGCCCGCATCATTGAATGCGCTTCCCTCAAGATCGAAGAAGCCGCCCTCACCGGCGAAAGCGTGCCCGTGCAGAAGGAAGCGGACACCCTGGAAGGCGACGAAGTGCCTCTGGGCGACCGCAAGAACATGATCTACATGGGTTCCACCGTGGTGTACGGCCGCGGCAGCGCCGTGGTCACCGGCACCGGTATGAACACCGAAATGGGCAAGATCGCGGACGCCCTCACCCAGGCCGAGGACGAAGCCACCCCCCTGCAGCGCAAGCTGTCTGCCCTGAGCCGCATCCTCACCTGGCTGGTGCTGGGCATCTGCATTCTGATTTTCGTGGTGGGCATCGTCCGCGAAGGCAAGCTCACCTTTGACGTTGCCATCAACACCTTCATGATGGCTGTTTCTCTGGCGGTTGCCGCTATTCCCGAAGGTCTGGCGGCTGTGGTCACCATCGTGCTGTCTATCGGCGTGACCAAGATGTCCAAGCGCAATGCCGTCATCCGCCGCCTGACCGCTGTGGAGACCCTGGGCTGCGCGCAGGTCATCTGCTCCGATAAGACTGGTACCCTGACCCAGAACCGCATGACCGTGGTGGACAGCTACACCGCCGACAAAGCCCTGCTGGCCCGCGGCATGTGCCTGTGCTCCGATGCAGAACCCGACGAAAACGACATGGCAGTGGGCGAGCCCACCGAGTGCGCGCTGGTGAACTTCGCCACCGCCGAAGGCCTGCGCAAGGCTGAAATGGTGGCTGAGACCCCCCGCATTGCCGAAGCTCCCTTCGACTCCATGCGCAAGATGATGTCCACACTGCATAAGACCGGTGCAACCGTGACCCAGTACACCAAGGGCGCTCCCGACGAGATTCTGGCCCGCTGCACCAAGATGCTCACCGCCGATGGCGTGAAGCCCATGGAGCTTAGTGACAAGGCCGAAGTGATGGCCCAGAACAAGGCCATGGCTGACAAGGCCCTGCGTGTGCTGGCCTGCGCCATGAAGGAATACGATGCCCTGCCCGGCAACGTGGAGCCCGAAGCCATCGAAAACGAGCTGACCTTCGTGGGTCTCACCGGCATGATCGACCCCGTGCGCCCCGAAGTGAAGGACGCTGTGGACAAGTGCCGCGATGCCGGTATCCGCGCCGTGATGATCACCGGTGACCATATCGACACCGCCATCGCCATCGCCCGGGATCTGGGCCTGCTCACCGAGCCGGATCAGGCCATCATGGGCAGCCGTCTGGACGACCTGAGCGACGAAGAGCTGGATATGGCGATCGAGCACTACTCCGTGTACGCCCGCGTGCAGCCTGAGCACAAGGTGCGCATCGTGGAAGCCTGGAAGCGCAAGGGCAAGATCGTTGCCATGACCGGCGACGGCGTCAACGACGCGCCCTCCATCAAGAACGCCGATATCGGCGTGGGCATGGGCATCACCGGCACCGATGTTACCAAGAACGTTGCCGACATGATTCTGGCGGATGACAACTTCGCCACCATCGTGTCTGCCGTAGAGGAAGGCCGCCGCATTTATGCCAACATCCGCAAGGCCATCCAGTTCCTGCTTTCTTCCAACCTGAGCGAAGTCATCGCCATCTTTACCGCCACCATGATGGGCTTCACCATTCTGAAG
>SVGQ01000189.1 GCA_015056245.1 Clostridiales bacterium
GGTTGGTGCCGTGAGCATCACCGGTGGTGGTGACGAACACGCCCGTAGCTCCGTTTTCGTATTCCACATAGGTGGTCACATCATCTTCCACTTCGATGTCGTGCCACTTGCCAAACTTCATGTGGGTCTGCACCTTCACGGGCATGCCGCAAATCCACTGCCACAGATCCAGCTGATGGGGGCACTGGTTCAGCAGCACGCCGCCGCCCTCGCCCGCCCAGGTGGCGCGCCAGGCGCCGGAGTCATAGTAGAACTGGGTGCGATACCAGTCGGTGATGATCCAGTTGGTGCGGCGGATCTGGCCATACTTGCCGCTCTGCACGATCTCGCGAGCCTTGCGGTACACATGGTTGGTGCGCTGGTTGAACATCAGGCCAAACTTCACCTCGGGGTGCTGATCGGCCACAGCCATCATCTCGCGAACCTGCTTGGTATACACGCCGGCAGGCTTCTCCACCAGCACATGGATGGAGCGCTTCATACACTCCATGGCCAGGCCGGGGTGGTCGTAGTGGGGTGTGGCTACAATGCAGGCGTCGATGAGGCCGCTGTCCAGCATGGCCTCTGCCGTATCAAAGAAAGCCACGTTCTCGCCCAGGCGGGTCTTCGCCCAGTCCTTGCGGGCAGGGTTTACATCCGCCACAGCAGTCAGCACAAAATCAGGGCACTCGCCGTCCACCACGCGGCTGGCGTGGCCGCTGCCCATGTTGCCGATACCGATGATACCAAGACGAATCTTCTTATCCATGGTCATATCCTCCTATCAAAGCATCACTTTCAGAGCCTCGCAGGCTGCGTCAAAGGCCGCATCGCTGCTGGGGTAGCTGAACTCGTCCACTTCCGTGCGGTTGCCCGCCTGCTCCAGATCCTTCAGGCCGTCGAACACACTCAGGTGGGGCTCGATGGACACGGCTCTGCCGCCGTGGTTGTAGAAATCATTCACGATGTATCGAACATTGCCCACGCCCTTGCCCGCAGGAACCACCTTGCCGTTGGGCAGCGCATCCTTGATGTGCAGGTACTTGATCCTGCTCTTCAGCAGGTTCCAGGCTTCCATGGTATCCTGACCGCATTGGATGAAATTGGCCGGGTCGAACACGCCTGCCAGCTCCGGGAAGGCCGTCAGCAGCTCATGGCAGCGGTCAGCCATGTCGCCATAGATGCCCTTTTCGTTCTCATGGCACAGCACAACGCCACTGCCACGGGCCGCATCCACCATCTGACCCACTTGATCCATCACCTTGCCGCGATACTCCGCTGCCTTGCCTTCCGGCACAAAGAAGGAGAACATGCGCAGATTCTTGGCCCCCAGTACATCCGCCAGGGTCAGCACATGGCGCAGCCTGTCCAGATGAGCGGCAAAGCCGTCGCCTTCGATACCGATCTTACCGATGGGCGAGCCCATGCTCCACACCGTCAGGCCGGCATCGTCCAGCTTCCGGCGCACCTCGCGGGCCTTTTCCACCGTGATATCAGCAATGTTCTGGCCGTCCACGCCGCGGATCTCCAGGCCGTTCAGCCCATTGCGTTGCATGGCAGCGATCTGCTTATCGATCTGACCGGAAGCCTCGTCAGCAAAAGCGTAGATATGGAATTCGTTCATTTATGATCCTCCTCATTCCAGGCATTTTCACCCAGTTGATCCAAACGTATTATATATCAATAAATGCAATTTTGCAATGCCCATTCAAGAATTATTGCAAATATTGTTTCATCAAATGTCTGCGTAGCAAAACGGCCCTGCACCCCATAAAAATCGGTGCAAGGCCGTCCGCTCCAGCAGGAGGATACACGCTCTCCTGCTATTTCATTCACTTTTTATTAGCCGGATAGTACGTCCCATAGATGAACTCATGCAGCGCCCGAATATTTTCCTCGCGGCGCTTCACCGTGCGGAATACCACCACGCTGGCGCCGTCGGTAGTCTCATCGTATTTCCAGGTTTCATCCATGGGGATGCGATGCTGGTCGATCAGCGACTCGCCCTGCTGTGCCCGCTGGATAATGCCGCCGTTGAGCAGCCCCAAGGCCAGCTCCAGCATGGTGTTCAGGCCCACATTGGTCTCCACGTAGGGGATGCTGGTCTCGATCAGGCTCATGAGCTTGTCGATGGTCATGTCCTGCATGATCTTGCCCAGCAGCAGCTCCAGCAGCTTGCGCTGACGGGCAGAACGGGCAAAGTCGTTGTCGATGGAGCGCACGCGGGCGTACATCACAGCCTGCACACCGTCCAGGTGCTGGGTACCGTCGATCTCTTCCAGCGGCTGACGTTCATAGTCCGCGCCCTGGTTATCGTATCCGCCCTTTTTGAGGTTTTTGTTGATATAGGCATTGATGGCTTTTGCTTCCTGCCGGGTCAATTCGATATCAATGCCGCCGATGGCATCGATGATGGACGCCAGGCCATAGAAATTGATGGTGGCATAGTACTCGATATTCATCTCGAAGTTCTTGTTTACCGTGCGCATGGCCAGCTCGCCGCCGCCCCGTTCATAAGAAGTATTGATGCGGTTCTTATTCTTGTAG
>SVGQ01000075.1 GCA_015056245.1 Clostridiales bacterium
TTTTCTCCGAGCATTCACCCCGAAAACCATCATACCCCCGCCATGCCTTGAGAAAGGTCTGCTGCACTGCATCCTCTGCCAGTGCATGATCCCGCAGCATCAGAAAACAGGTGCGCAGCAAGGGTACTTCCCATTGCTCCATGGCAGCCTCCAGCCATTCATCCCGGTTTCTTTCCAACAGCTCCCCCCTCCTTCCACCTATACAGACGAAGCAGCAGGCAAAAGTGTGCCATTATTGGCAGATACAGAAAAGAACGGCGCGGGAATCCACGCCGTTCTGAAACGATCTGTTGTATTTTAGCCGATGGCCTTTGCCAGTTCCTCAGCCTTATCCTCCTGCTCCCAGGGCAGCTGCACATCGGTGCGGCCGAAGTGACCATAGGCAGCAGTCTGGCGGTAGATGGGACGGCGCAGGTTCAGCATGCTGATGATGCCGTCGGGGGACAGGTTGAAGTGCTTAGCAACCACCTTGCCCAGTTCCTCATCATTGATCTTGCCGGTGCCGAAGGAGTTGATCTGCACACTGACGGGCTGAGCCACGCCGATGGCATAGGCCAGCGCCACTTCGCAGCGGTCAGCCAGACCGGCAGCCACGATATTCTTGGCAACATAGCGGGCAGCATAGCAAGCGGAACGGTCCACCTTGGAGGGATCCTTGCCGCTGAAAGCGCCGCCGCCGTGACGGGCGTAGCCGCCGTAGGTATCCACGATGATCTTGCGACCGGTCAAGCCGGTATCGCCAGCGGGGCCGCCCAGCACAAAACGACCGGTGGGGTTGATGTACACCTTGGTATCCTCCTGCCACAGTTCGGCGGGAATGGTGGCCTTGATGACCTTCTCCAGAATCTGCACGCGCAGATCCTCGATGGAGATGCTCTCGTCATGCTGAGCAGAAACCACCACGGTATCCACCGCCACAGGCTTGCCATCTTCGTACACCACGGTCACCTGAGCCTTGCCGTCGGGACGGAGCCAGGGCAGCACGCCCTCCTTGCGCACCTTGGTCAGGCAGGCGGTGAGGCGGTGGGCCAGAGCGATGGGCAGAGGCATCTTTTCGGGGGTCTCGTTGCAGGCGTAGCCGAACATCATGCCCTGATCGCCGGCGCCGGTTTCGGCCTTCTCGGTGCCGCGGGATTCCCAGGCATTATCCACGCCCATGGCGATATCAGGGCTCTGGGCATGCACGGAGGTGAGCACCGCGCAGCTGTCAGCGCTGAAGCCAAGGCCATCGCCCACGTAGCCGATATCGCGGATCACCTGACGGGCGATCTCGTCGATGGACACATAGGTGCTGGTGGTGATTTCGCCCATCACCTGCACCATACCGGTGGTAGCGCAGGTTTCGCAGGCAACACGGGCAGCGGGATCGTTTTCCAGAATCGCGTCCAGCACAGCATCGCTGATCTGGTCGCACACTTTATCCGGATGTCCCTCGGTTACACATTCGCTGGTAAACACAGTACGCATTCTCTTTGGTTCCTCCTGTTTTTTCTTTCGATCAACCGAGCATTTCACGGCAGGCACACTCTTTTTCAACAAAAAACGCACCTGCGGCATGGCAGGCGCGAAAAAGGTTTCTGGATTTCTCCACCTTATCTGCCAGCGTATGCACGCTGCGGGATTTGCCACCTCACGCTTTGGCGCAGGTTGGTGGGTGTCATCGGGCCCGTCCCTCGACCTCTCTTTATAAGGTGTTCGGTTGTCGGGTAGAAGTATAGCAGAGTGGATGGGCGGTGTCAATGGGTTTTGGAAGGAAAAGATTGGATGCTTTTTTTGAACGATCGCTCACGGCTGACCCAAGCCTTTCACATACGAATCGTTCACATCATTCATCATCTCCGTGAACAAACCATCTTCATTGCGGAAGTACAATGTTTCCCGAAGAATCACCTCATCCTCTGCGGTCACCAACAGGCTGTAGTGATACCCGGCTTCCTCCAGAGGCGTTTGGATGTTGATGTGCCATGCCGGAATACAGTCCCCGCCCTGCAGGGAGGCATACCAGTTGTCAGCCGGGCCAAAACCCGCACCCAGAAAGGTTTGTTGTGGCATGTTTTCAATGTCTGCCGTAGCATTCATGAAGCGATCCACCGCCAGCATTCGCACATCCTCATAGCTCAACTGGTCTTTCTCGGGAAACCTGTTGATATATCTGCAACCATTTTCCTGGTTATCATATTCCCAATACAGCACTTTGCCGGTGATTCCATGAAGCACAACAAAGGGTTGAATGTGGGTCTCGTTGCACAGATGAATAGCCCAGCAATCCTCTTCCGTATCGGCATCCCACTGCCAGCCGGGGCCGAAATACATCTCTGTTTTTCCCTCAATCTTTATGCCTTCCTCTATCGCATACAAGCCCGTCAGCTCCACCCCCGTCAAGTCTTTCACAAAGGCACAGGCCAGTGCAACCGCCTCTTCCTGCTGAATCTGCTCCCCGGAGGGCGTATGCAACTCATAGGCATCCCCTTGGGCTGCAAATGGTACAAGCAGTTGTATACAAAGCAACAGAGCAACAAATTGAGCCAATCGTTTCATCATGATTCCTGGATTCTCCTTTTCAGGGCAGCAAAGCCTCCAACTTGTGCAAACAATCTTCCAGCGTGCCTTCACCATTGGCATAAGCCAGCACCGTTTGAAGCATCCGGTCATAGGCGCCGCCTGTCTCTTTTGCCTGTCTGCTCAGCAGGGGATGAAGCTGCAAACGTACATACGGTACAATCCGCTCCCGATAGGTCTGCAAACGGGTCTCGTCCACTGCCCACGAATCCGGTGCCGCTTTGATGGCATTGATGCGCCTTTCCAACGCTTCCTCGTCGGTTGCCAAGCCTTGCGCCTCGTCCAGCGCCCGCTGATCCTCTTTAATCCATTCGATCTGCGCTTCCACACCGGGATGCAGCACCGGCTCAGCGGTCATGGGCTTCAATAACGCATCCTGCTCCGGCTGGCGATGGGCAGCTACATATTCCAGAAAGCGAAGTGCAAGTTCTGGATTGGCTGCGTTGGGATTGAGCACATAAACCGTCAGACGGACGGGAATGATTGGCGGCAATTCCGCAGCAATCCTGCTGGGAACCTGCCACAGGATGGGTGCAGGCTGATCCAGCTCACTTTGGCTGTACACCCTGCTTTCCCCCGGCTGCACGGGAACTGCCAGCTGGCCATGCAGATCGACCGACAGATCCGTGGTGATCACAGGCACTCCCGGCTGTGTTTCCGCTGAAATCTGCGCGTTCCTCAAGGCCTGCAAGGCATCCGCAAATGCCGGGGCGTGGAAGTCTACGCCCTCTGTGCCACTTGCCAGAATCGTTGATGTCAACAGATAATCGGCATCATTTTCTTTCGTCCAGCCGGTACCCGACCAAAGGGGCGCAATGTACGGCGATGCAGCCCCCGCTTGCGCCTCCATCAGCTCAACAAAGGTTGCCGGAACTGCTTCGCTGCTCTCCCATATCGATACGAGTACATTGGTGGGAACTGCATACCATGCGCCGTCCACGCTCAGTCCTTCCTGAAAAGCGGGCAGCATGGTCTTCGCATCCTCTTCCAGCACCGCAGAAGAAGGCAGCGCAGCCAGAGTACCATCCCGGAACAGAGCTGCCACATCCCAGTTCAGCGACACATGGAACAGGTCGGTGGTGTCCCCATCCATGATGGCCTGCCGAATATCTGCGGCAGTCAGAGCAGGATCCCTCTCCCTTTGGACCGCGATGCCTGGAAACTCCTGCTGGAAAGTATCATCCTCGTTGTTCAGCGGCATGATGCCGCGGATGCACAGGGTGGTCAGGCTATTTTCTGCCGCAAGGGGGATCACCTGCAAGTCGTTGAAATTGATGGCTGCCAAGCTGTCACCAATGACGGCATAGGCATCCGTATGAATCGACAGCCCATAGCCCTGCATGGGTACCCAGCCGCTTCCGTCCCACAGGGAAGGCGCGCCTGCCACAAAAGCAATAATCTGCCGTGTTTTGGGATGCACCATGATGCCTTCCATCCCCTGCACAGGCGCGGTATACAGGGTCTCCACGATGCTGCCGGTGGCGGCATCGATGCGGGACAGAACTTCTTTCATGGCGGATGCATCCTGCTGGAGCACCAGCACATGTGCATCATCGTAGGCGCAAAGTTCCACCACATTGGGCAGTGGGAGCCGTTCCACGCTGCCCGTGGGCAGATGCCAGCGGAAAAGCTGCGCTTCATCCTCACGCGCATCCTGAGGAACCGCCCGGATGAGCAGCGTTTCGCCAGCGCACACCATGGATCTGATCTGCAGGCCGTCCTCATCCAAAATGGTACCATGATACTCAGCCAGCGGTTGCAGCTTCTGCCCGTCCACCTGCCACAGGGAGCAGGTTTCCGGATGAAGCAAAGCAAGCTCATCCCCCATCCAACACAGCAGGGCTTCCGGCGGGAAGCCGTTGTCCCAAAGCTGCTCAGCAGAGAGCATCAGCGCAGGTTCCGTATCCTCTGGCTGCCATGTATACAGCCCGCGGTCAGTGAGCAGGTACAGGGTATCCCCATCGGATACGCAGCTTTGCATTGCGCCCACCTGCTGCTGTTCCACCCGGAACCAGCCCGCAATGGCCCCAACTGCCAGCGCGGCGGCGGTGAGCAACGTCAACGCCAGCACCATGACCATGGCCACAGAAAGCTTCGCAGGCGCACGCCGCTGGCCCTGAATCCTTTCCAGTACACGGCTTTCCAGCGAGGGGCGGTTCTCCACACCGGACAGGCATTCATCCATGCTCAGCCGGATTCTCATCTCCTTAGACATGCTCCTCGCCTCCTTTCAGCACCAGATCCAGATGTTCATGGGCCTTTTTCAGCCGCTTAGCCACCGCCGTAGCGCTGATGCCAAGCACCTGCGCCACCTCGGCCAGCGTCATGTTCTGATAGTAACGCAGCAGCACCACTTCCCGCTCCTTGGCGGGCAGGCACATCACTTCCAGCGTAATAAGGACGCTGTCCGCCTGCGGAGGCACCGCGGGTTCCGGCAGCTTGTCCAGCGAAATGCTCCGATCCGTATGGCGAAACCACGCCCCGCGCCGGATATCCTTACAGGTATTGATGGCAATGCGCATCAGCCATGTTTTTTCGCTGCTGCCGCCCTGAAACCTGCCCATGGCCCTATATGCCTTGAAAAACGTCTCTTGCGTTGCGTCCTCCGCCAGCGCAAGATCCCGCAGGTAGACGGTGCATACCTTCAGCACTTCCTTTTCATATTGGCGCATCAAACGAATCAACGCGCCTTCATGGGGGCTTGTTGCCATCGGAATCACCTCCTGTTGATTAGACGATGGAAGAGGGGAAAAACACAACCTCATTTGATCTATTTTCCCATCAAATTTCCATCAAATAGGAAACTTCTTCCGGATCAATGCGCTTCCTTCACCACTCCATCCGGCGAAAGGATGACTGTGTAGCGGGCCTTGTCATCATCCATCCAGAAGATGGTGATGTACCACACCCGCTCAGCCGGGTCGGTGGTACCCAGCGGTTGGTAAAAGCTGCGCTCCATCACACAACTTTCCTCCTCAAAGGTTTTGTGCGGGCGCTGGTAACGTTCCATCATATCCATTGCCTGCGCTTTGGCAATGGATATGGCTTCCTCCTCTGTCACTTCGCCAGGCAACGGTCTGCGAAGGTTCCCTTGATCATACGGTTCGCCCCACAATTCATATCTTCGTTCATCCCACCACAGCTGCACCTCCCATGGCCAAGACAGGGGATAGAAGCCATACTTGCATTTCATGATCAGTTTCAGCATCTCGTCCTCATACCAGGAACCCATGGTTTGAGGCTGCCCGAGCCATTCTTCCGGGATCTGGATACCGTTTTTCTCTGCTAAGGCCAGCAGCTGCTCCAGTTCCTCCCATGTGAAGGTCTCATCCCGGTCCGCCAGAGCCATGGGCACCAGGATTTGTTCCACAAAGGCTTCGCCCTGCAAGAGGGGTTCTGCCTTCACTGGCAGCGCCATGAGCAGCGCCAGCATCAAATGAAGCATCCAAGAAAACTTTCTCATTCAAATATCCCTCCTTTGGAAACAATGGGCGAACATCCCGCTCATCTATCAAACGAATCAGCCCAGCATTTCCCAAACCATTCATCCAACATTTTACAATCATCACAAAACCCTTCCCCAACCTCAACAAACTTTGATTTTGCTTTCTGCTCCGTTTGTAGTATAATGGGGGTGTTATTCGGAATCTTCCGCATAAACGGAACCAACCCCAACCAACAGAAAACGGAGTGAATCCAAACCATGGTCAAAATCATTTCAGACAGTACCTGTGACCTGTCCCAAGAGCTTCTGGAACGATACGATATTGCTGTTTTGCCCCTGCAGGTAACTCTGGGGGACGAATCCTACGAGGATGGCGTCAACATCACGGTTGACGAGATCTATCAGTGGGCTGACGAGAACAAAACCACCCCCAAGACGGCTGCTCCCGCCATCGAGACCGCCGCAAGCGTGCTGGCTCCGTGGCTGGAGAAGGGCTATGACCTGATCTGCTTCTCCGTTTCGGAGAGCATGTCCACCTCCGCCAATGTGATGCGCCTTGCCGCCAAGGAACTGAAAGCCACCGACCGGGTCACCGTCATTGACAGCAAAAACCTGTCCACCGGTGGCGGCCTGCTGGTAATCGAAGCCGCCATTCTGGCAAAGCAGGGCAAGAGCGCTGAGGAGATCACTGCCCATGTGAAGAGTCTGCGCCCACTGGTTCGTGCCAGCTTTGTAGTGGATACCCTCACCTATCTGCACCGGGGCGGCCGCTGCTCCAGCGTGGCTGCGCTAGCTGGCGGCATGCTGAAGCTGCACCCCAAAATCGTGGTGGCTGACGGCAAGATGGGCGTCAGCAAGAAGTACCGGGGCAAGATGACCCGCGTGCTGCCCGAATATGTGGAAGACATGAAGGAAGAGCTGCTGAATGCCCGTACCGACCGGGTATTCATCACCCATTCCGGCTGCGGGCAGGAGACGCTGGATCAGGTAAAGACCATTCTGGAAGGTCTGAACCACTTTGACGAAATCCTCACCACCCGCGCCGGCAGCGTCATTTCCAGCCATTGCGGCCCCGGCACGCTGGGCGTATTGTTCATTGCCAACGAGTAAAAGCATCATGCAAAAGAACCTCCCGCACGGATGCATGCGGGAGGTTCCTTTTGTTTATTGTTTTTTCAGCAGCGCTTTTTTAGTAGGATAGCCGATGCCGGTCATGTCCATTTCAAGGCCCTCTGCCACCGGGGTCAGGGTGGCATACATGGCAAAGGGAGCCATTACCTGCCGGTTGGCAATGTGCAATACGCCCTGCTGCCAGCCGCAGGCACACAGCACATGGATGTGCTTTTCCTCGCCCATCACATAAAGCACGACGGTATTCTCCACTGGCTGACCCATACCATACAGCACATCACTGCACTCGTTGGGATCCTTGCCCTTCTCAACGATGCGCAGACCGCCTGCCTCCTGCCGGATGGTCAGGGTGGTTTCGCCATCGCTGAAGGTACCGGCGATCTCCACGCCGCTGCCATCGTCCGCAGGCCACGGGTGCTGCAAAGCTGCCAGCCGCCGGGTCAGTTCCGCCTGCTCTTCAGCAGTGCCGGGTTCCATCTGGGCAGCCGGGAACAGGTACTCATGCAACAACTGCATTTCCTTGCCCATATCGTTGGTGCCGCAGGTGATCGCCACCACCATGTCCAGATCCGGTGAGACCATACAGATCTGTCCGAAAGCGCCGTCGCCCCGGAAGCGGTTGCCCCGGGTGCGCCAGAACTGGTAGCCGTAGCCCTGCGCCCACTCGTTATCCGGCTGTTCGGTGCCGCCGGAGTTGTCGATCTGCTTCACAGTAGCTTTTTCGTACCATTCCAGAGGCAGCAGCTGTCTGCCCTGCCACATACCTTTTTGCAGTAGGCACTGCCCGAAGCGGGCGATGCTGTCGCAGCTCAGGTACAGGCCCCAGCCGCCCACATTGATGCCCTCGGGGCAGCAGTCCCATTCAGGTTTCGGGATGCCCAGCGGCTCAAACAGGCGGGGCAGCAGATAATCCCGCACTGTCATGCCGGTAACCCGCTGCACCATGCAGCTGACCAGATAGGTGCCATGGCTGTTGTAATGGAAATGAGTGCCCGGCTCGTGATCGCACTCGCAAGCCAGCACCGCCTTGGCCCAGTCCTCGCCGCCCACCTCGTCGCTCTTGGGATCAAGGCCGGAGCCCATCATCAGCAGATGGGACAGAGTAACCGACTGCAGCCACTGAGAAGGATTTTCCGGGGCTTTATCCGGCAGGATGTCCAATACCTTATCCTCCCAATGGAGCAAGCCTTCCTGAACAGCAAAGCCAGCTGCCGCAGAGGTGAACGATTTGCTCAGACTGAACAGCATATGGGGCGCTTGGTTGTCGTAGGGCGCAAAATTCATGGTGGCAGCCAGCTTGCCATGGCGCAGCACCATGATGGCGTGATGTTCAACTTCCGGGGTGTTTGCCACCGCATCCAGATAGTTCAGAAGGCCGCGGGAAGAAATGCCCGCTTCCTCCGGGGTATGGGCAACAGTCCATGGGGTCATTGGGATGCCTCCTTTATGGTTTGTGTTATCGAAACGCTCCTCTGATTGAATGTAATAAGTGTAACACACAGTACCTCATCTGTCAATGTACCATAAGTGTACATCAGCACGTTTGGACAACCGCCTCATACACTTTTTCCGTCCATTCCCAGATATCTTCCCCCTGATGGGGCACAAACAGCACCCGTTGTTTCAGTGCGGGCGGCACAAAGGCCTCCAGCTCTGCCTGCAGTTCCTGAGGGATCACGATCCAGCTTACCCACTCAGCCAGTTCGATGCCATCCCGGATCTTCATGGGCAATACGCCGTCAAAGGTTGTGCCCGGATGCTTTGCCAACTCCTCATAGCGGAAGTAGAACCGCACGCCGGGGGTGAAACCGCTGCTCAGATCCCGTTTCTCCGGGAAACGGCCCAGCCTGCGCTCCATCACCAGCCGGTCGCCGGCTTGGCAGTTGCCCCACGCCAGCATCACATAATGGAAATAGTCTGCCGGGTCGCCTGCCGCGTTTCGCTTTTCCTGCATCAGGGTTTCCGCAGGCAAGCCCCGGGCGCGCACCGCCGACAGCAGCCAACCGGACGCAAGGATCTGCCGCGCGTTTTCCGGGGATGTGGTGTGGCAGACCCAGTCCGTCAAACATCCGCCATGGCGGCAGGCGGTGCATTCCGTAATGCAGGCCGGTCGAGACGCTGAGAGGTATTTCCCCGCCTCCTGCATTTTCTGCCGGATCTCCGCCAGCAGATTTTCATCATCGCAGATGATGGGGCATTCCCGTCCATGAGCTTTTTCATAAGCCACAAATTCCAACAGCTTGCGGATCTCCCAATCCGTCACCGCCGGGTATCGGGACAGTTTCTGGTACAGCACCCCATCCCATACCTCGGTAAAATCAAAATCGCCAATCTGTATTTTCACTGGGTTTCCCTCCCGGCATCAAGCAGTATCGCTGGGAGTAGTATTCGCCGTCCATGTATTCCCCTCCTCTCTGAGCGCGGTCTCGCCGTCATTCTCATCCATTGTCGCCGCAGAATTTACCAAAATGACAGTCGCAATAGTCAAAAGTATGGTAAAATGATAGAGTGGGGTTTTGTTTTCCCACCAAAGGAGTGATCTTCGATGAAAACCGGTCTGGTACTGGAAGGCGGCGCCATGCGCGGACTTTTTTCCGCAGGCGTTACCGATGTTTTGATGGAAGAAGGCATCACCTTCGATGGTGCCATTGGTGTATCCGCCGGGGCAGCCTTCGGCTGCAACGTGAAATCCAGACAGATTGGGCGCGCCCTGCGCTACAACACCGCCTACTGCAACGACCCCCGCTATTGCAGCTTCCGTTCCCTCCTCAAAACCGGCGACCTGTACGGCGCGGAGTTCTGCTACAGCACCATTCCCTATGAGCTGGATCCCTTCGATGTGGAGACCTACAACCAAAATCCCATGAATTTTTATGTGGTCTGCACCGATGTGGAAACCGGCGAGGCGGTCTACCACAACTGCCCGGAGAGCAACGCGGAAAGCATGCAATGGTTCCGGGCTTCAGCTTCCATGCCGCTGGTGAGCCGCATTGTAGAAGTGGGCGGCTACCGCCTGCTGGACGGCGGCATTGCGGATTCCATCCCGCTGGAGGCCTTTGAAAAGCTGGGCTATAACCACAATCTGGTGATCCTGACCCAGCCGGAAGGCTACGTGAAAAAGCCCAACAAGGCCATGCCCCTGATGCGGCTTGCCCTTGGCAAATACCCGAAGCTGCTGAACACCATCGCAAACCGCCATATCATCTATAACCAACAAGTGGCCTACGCTGAATCCCGTCAAGCCAACGGCGCGGCTTTGATCCTGCGCCCGGAAGCGCCGCTGGATATGAGCCGTACTGAACACGATGCCGAAAAACTGCGGGCTGCCTACCATCACGGTCAGGAAGTGGCCCGGAAGAATCTGGATCAGATCCGCGTATTTCTTGATCAACCCGTCCGGAAGGAGTGATTTGCAACCATGCCCATGCCCGCCATTATTCAGGCCATGACTGAAGGCCTGTTCGGAGAGGAAAACCACACCGGCCTGTCTGGTTCTAAAGTGATCTGTTACCCCGACCGGGTGCTGAAGATCCAGCCTGTCAGTCAGGAAGTGACGGACGAAGTCGCCCTGATGAAGTGGCTGGACGGTCGCCTGCCGGTGCCCCGTGTGCTGGCCGATGCGGAGGATAGCGGCTTCCACTACCTGCTGATGAGCCATATGCCCGGCGCCATGTTCTGCGACCACGCCCTGCTGGAAAACCCGGAAAAGCTGCTGGACTGCATCGTGGAGGCATTCACTGCCCTGTGGCAGGTGGATGTGACCGACTGCCCGGTCTCCCGCCGCCTTGATGACCGGCTTCGCCTTGCCCGCCAGCGGGTGGAGGCTGGCCTGTGCGATACCGAGAACGTAGAGCCGGGCACCTACGGCCCCGACGGCTTTGCCTCCCCCATGGAGCTTTTGCGCTGGCTGGAAACCCACCGCCCCAGCGAGGACACCTTCCTGACCCACGGCGACTGCTGCCTGCCCAACCTGTTTGCCGATGAGAACGGCTTTCGGGGCTTCATCGATCTGGGCCGTGGCGGCATCGGCGACCGCTGGCAGGATATCGCGCTGATCTACCGCAGCCTCCGCCACAACTACGATGGCAGCTACGGTTATGCTGCCAAGGCAGCATGCCCCGCAGAAAAACTGTTTGACCGGCTGGGGATTGCCAAGGATGAGGAAAAACTGCGCTACTACATCCTGCTGGATGAACTGTTTTAAGGAGCTGACCTTTCCATGCGCGTGACTGTTCTTGTGGAAAACCAGCCCATCGGGGGCATTCAGGCAGCCCACGGGCTGAGCCTGTATGTGGAGCTGCCTGGCCGCCGCCTTTTGTTCGATGTAGGCCCGGATGAGACCCTTTTTGCCAATGCACAAGCCTTGGGAGTGGACTTGGCGGCAGTGGACACGGTTATCATCTCCCATGGTCATTACGACCACGGCGGTGCGCTGGAAACCTTTTTGCAGCTCAATCATCAGGCCAAGGTATACATCCAGCGGCAAGCCTTTCAGCTGCACGAAAGCCGCACCCTGCCGCCCTATCGCAACATCGGCCTGAACCCGTCGTTGATGACACACCCGCAGGTGACCCTGCTGGACGGCGACCATACCATCGACGACACCCTTTCGCTGTTCACCGTGCCAGATGCGTCCCTGTGCCCCTCCACCGCCAACAGCAACCTGTACGAAAACGGCGCGCCGGATCGTTTCCTGCACGAGCAGAACCTGCTCATCCGGGGCGATACCCCCGTGCTGCTGATGGGCTGCAGCCACACCGGCGTGGTCAATATCCTCAGAGCCGCGCCCACGCTGCCCAATGTATGCATCGGCGGGCTGCACCTGTACAGCCCTGCCCGGAACGAAACCGTACCCACCAGCCTGATGGACGAGATCGCAGCCCATCTGGCTGCCTATCCGGAAATGCGCATCTACACCGGGCATTGCACCGGAATAGATGCCTGTGAATACCTGTCCCGGAAACTCCCCCATCTTCGCTACCTGCACGGCGGCGAAAGCCTGACCCTGTAACGCAAAGGAGACGATCTTCATGAATGCCCATGTTCAATACGCAGTGGAGCAGACCATGCAGCTGCTCGCCATCGACAGCCCCACCGGCTACACCCGCAACGTGACCGACTACCTGCTGGAAACCCTGACCAATCTGGGCTTCAGCCCTGTTCGCAACCGCAAGGGCAGCGTATGCTGCACCTTGGGCGGCGAAGGCAATCCCTTGGCGCTGGCTGCCCATGTGGATACCTTGGGCTTGATGGTCTCCGGTATCAAAGCCAATGGTCGGCTGCGCTTTACCCGTCTGGGCGGCCCATCCCTGAGCGCGGTGGAAACGGAGAATGTATCCGTCATTACCCGGGATGGTAAGCGTTACACCGGCGTCATCGCTGTGGAGAACGCTTCCGTTCACGTAAACCGGGAGTTGGAAAACGCCAAGCGGGACGAAAAGAATCTGGAAGTGCTGCTGGATGAACTGGTTTCCTCCAAAGAGGATGTGGAAGCCCTTGGCATCTCCGGCGGTGATATCATCTGCCTGCATCCCCGGGCCCATGTGACCCCCAGCGGCTTCATCCGCAGCCGTTTTCTGGACGACAAACTCAGTGCCGGCATGCTGCTGGCCCTTGCCAAGGCTGTCGCTGACAAGGACATCACCCTCACCCGCAAGGTGACCATTTTCTTCTCCGTCTACGAGGAAGTGGGTCACGGCGCGTCCACCGGCCTGCCGGAGGATACGGAAGATCTGCTGGTGGTGGATATGGGCTGCGTAGGCGAAGGTCTCAGCTGCACGGAAACCCAGGTATCCATCTGTGCTAAGGACTCCTCCGGCCCCTACGATTACGCCATGACCAGCGAGCTGATCGCCCTTGCCAAGGAAAAGAAGCTGGACTTTGCCGTGGATGTGTACCCCGCCTACGGTTCTGATGCCGGTACCGCCCTGCGGGCCGGTCACGATATCCGCTATGCCCTCATCGGCGCGGGCGTGTACGCTTCCCATGGCTATGAACGCAGCCATGTAAAGGGCGTGGAAAACACCCTTGGCCTGATCCTCGCCTATGTAACCAACGCCTGATCACCGCGCAAACAGGAGGCTTCTCAATGAGCTGGACCGACGCCGTTACCCAATACGCCCGTGCGCTCAAGCAGGGGCAGAAGTATCACAATGCCTGCATTATCCGCGGGCAGAATCCCTATCCGCTGGTGCTGGATGATGTGCTGGGCGAAAGCCCGGTAGCCCGACGGGTGGCCATCGGACTGGTGGAGATCCCCATGGAGCAGATCGTGGGCACCACCACCAAAGGCCGCAAATCCGCCTTTGCGGGTAATTTCATGCCCTTGCTGGACTCCACCACCGAGTTTGGCAACAAGTGGATCAACCTGTGCGAATCCCACCTGACCGACGGCATCCACGATCCCATCGTGTGCTATGAATACAAGGGACAGTTCTACATCACCGAG
>SVGQ01000076.1 GCA_015056245.1 Clostridiales bacterium
TTCGTATTCTCCTTTTCTTTAGTAGCGGTTGGCAGACCTTCTACTATTCTACCATGGAGCCTTACGAATGGACTCATAGCTTTAAGCTTTCTGAACCCCCGCTCGAAGCGGGGGTTTTCGTTACACAGCAAAAGAGCAGCGGAACGAAATCCACTGCTCTCAGGTTGTCAAAAAAGGGGAAGGTGCAGGAAACTCAGTTTCCTGCCGGGTGTGGGCAGAGCCCACAAAACCTTGCGCCGCAGCGCTTTTCAGCAAGCACAGCGAGCACCGTAGGTGCAAGATGTGCGACTTTTGAACAGAAGTATGGGTTTTTCGACAGTCTGAGAGCAGCGGAACGAAATCCGCTGCTCTCCAGCCTTTCGGGCCTTATTCAGCTTTCGGTTCATCCTTCTGGATCAGGCTCAGGGCCCAGGCAGCCACAGCACCAATGGCAAAGGCGACCACATAAATCAGAATATCGCCAAAACCGGTGGCAAAGGTATAGCCCGGCTCGATAAGCACTTTCACAGGCGGCAGAATCACAATGGTGGATGCGATCACGATACCGATCACCGCGTGCATGAAGATGCTGTACTGCTTCTTGAGGCAATAGTCAATACCCTTGGACAGCGCCAGCACCGTTGCCAGCAGGGAAAGGCCCATGGGGATGATCACGCTGAAATCCAGATTGCCAATCGCTGCATACATGGGAGCCTGCAGGCCAAAGAAGAAAATGATGTTGGAGGGGCTCATGCCGGGCACCACGATACCCAGACCCCACAACACGCCGCAGATAATCCACCACAGCAGTGAGGGCTGCACATTGGTGTTGCCCTTCATGGACATGGGAATCATCCATGCCAGCATAGCTACCAACGCGATCACCAACGCAGCATAGCTGCCCTTGGTAACTCCCTGCTGGCGGGCTTCCTTGAACAAGCCGGGCATGGAACCCACGATCAAGCCAATGAACAGGAACAGCGCAGCGGCTTCGTTCGCTTCAAGGAACTTATCAATGACCTTGGCGCCCAGCAACACGCCGATCACAAAACCAATACCGATAAAGACAAAGAATTTCCACTGCTTCTTGATTTCTTGGAAGGGATGGCACAGAAGCGCCATGATGCGCTTATAGATACCCAGAATCACACACAGCGCACCGCCGCTGATACCAGGCAGCAAAGCGCCGATGGAAATGAGCGCGCCCTTGAGAATACCGAGCAGACGCTCCGTCCAGGTTTCGTTGGCTTCCACAGCCTGAACCTGCTTGTTTTCTTCCTGCATGTTTCCAACTCCTCGTAGTTGTCCTATTAAAGAACAGGATGCAGCGGACATTATCGCCACATCCTGTCTCAACAATGATAGTATATCATTATCCTGCAAAGAACGCAATATGCGTTTATTCTTGCGTGGTCTTGTCCTGAGTCTTGCTATACAGCAGGATCATTCCAGCTACACATACCGCCATCAGCAACATATACAGCGCAGGATTACCCATATCACCAGTTGCAGGCGGCTGCACATGAACATCAGAAGCGTAACGGTTCACATAGGTCACATGGCATTTCGCCGTTTCAGCACCATTCAGCAGTACTTTAGCAACCAATGTATCCTCTGACAGCAGCACCTGAACCGTGATGGTATGTCTGGCGCGGCTATAGGTAACATCCGCAATTCCGGTATCTACTTCATAGAGGGTATACTCATAGGTCTCTCCTGCATCCAGACCAGAATACATCAGCTGGAAAGCAGCCTTGCCATCTGCGTTGCTGGTGGCTGTCATTCTCTGACCGCTGGCATTATCCTCCAGCACAAACTGGAAACCAGCAGGGCTCATAATACCAGAGCCTTCACATACAACTTCTTTGGTAACTTTGATTTGTACCGGTACTTGCCCATCCAGTCCTTTGGGCGGGACAAACGTATTCACGATGGGCCCCGCCTGATCAAACATGAAGGCCAGCGTAGCCGGAACAAGAACGCACAACGAGATGATCACAGACAGCAACAGCAGCCATTTCATCATCGATTTGCGGAAAATCATCTTGTCTCCCTCCCTTTCCCAAGGATTGGTTCATGCTTAGAACGGGTTGAATGTGATCTCATCAATGGGCAATGTGGTATTCAAGGTATCAATTGCGCTGGGGCGGGGACCGCCTTCAGGGGTAAGCGTATCCGCATCCACAGCCATGACCATGGTACGCAGGAAGTTCTGATCCAGATTTGCCAAATCAGCGCTGCTGACATTGCGAGAAAGCGCTACCTGCAGCAGAGCGGGCGGGGAAAACTCCCCCGGTTCCAAAAATTGCTGATAAGTGGCGATGATCATCTGATACGCGCGACCATCGATGGTGATACCGCGCCAATCACTCCATACAAAATTTCTTTCAGCATCATTGAAATTGAGCATCAGTTTATCATTGTTGAAAATACGCGCATCCACTGCAAAAGCCACCCGGAAACAGGCATCTTTCGCATCAACGCCGGTAGCAGCGTTTTGGACACGGACGAACTTGTCCTGTGCGCCCTGAACCTCCGCTGCATCCCACAGAGGATATACCTGACCACCAACATTGGTTTGTTTTCTGACCCAATTGTAGCCATCTGCGCAATAAACCGGGCTCAGATTGATATTGGTCAATGTGTTGCCGTAACGATCCTGATTCACCAACTCTACCTTCAAAAGGGTTTCATTGGAAGTGGGAGCTGCGCCACTTACCGCATCAACAATGGTCTTGAAGATATTACCCAATTCCTGTGCCAGTGTGCCATTGACCGCCAAAAAACCGACCAAAACCAAGCACACAGCCACAACGATTGCTTTCTTTCTCACAATGTGTTCTCCTTCCTAAAAGAACGGTGGATTGACAGCAAGCAAAGGGTACAGGGTGTATGTGCCCTTTGCTTGCCGCCCACCCCGGATGGGGTGGGTGGCATATTGACAATTATTCGGCATTCTTCCAAGCCTCAAGAGAAGTAAATTCTTGACCGTTGGCAACGATCTTCTTCACGGTTGCACCAGTCTCTATTGTGATATTCACCTTTGCCTTATTGGTGATATTCGACAAATCGATAACATTCACCGTTGTACCTTGATTAATATAAATACCATAGTTTGAATTTGTATTCATATTACCAATCGGAGTAATGGAATCGACTTGTGCATTGTTGAGCTTGATATTGGCTTTACCCCAGACGATTATGGAGCCAATCTTGCCACCATTAACAGTGGTCTTGCTCTCATTTACTACAGCCATATCATATACAGGCCACATTGGATCAGTATCAAGCGGTGACAAAGTGGTACCGTAAACGTTACAATCGTTCATCTCCAGAGTTCCGTAAACGGAAAGAGCTGGAGAAATGTTAGCGGACAGACTGACAACCTTGGTATTCACAATATTCACATTATTAAACGTAGTGTTGTGGCGACCCTGATTGCTTGACTCATAGTTGCCCGCCATAACAGATTGCATAGTACCTTCGATAGTCAGATCGTTAACGGTTACTGGTGCACCATTCTCAGTAGAGAAAACCAATGCCAACTGGGGAATCGTCATCGTTGAATCCCAATTGAAAGTCTGCTCATCGGACGCTGCAATAGAAATGGTCTTGCCATCACCATTGATCGTATAACCATTCTCAGACTCATGCTCAATCCAAGGGGAAATATCCTGAGCAACAATGCTTTGTTTCAGTGTATATTCATCGTTTTCTACAGACCAAACTGCCTCGGCTTCGTTCTCGGTAGAAATAATCGTCGGGATATCAGGCGTACCCTCAAGGTCTTCGCCATTCTGCTTCCAGGGATTGTTGTCAACGGTAATCTCGCCAAAGGCCTCATCCAAAGCAGTCTGAGCATCGGTAAAACCGGTAGCCTGCACAGCCTGAGACACTACAAGAATGTCATAGGTGCCATTGCCATTGCCATCAAGAGCTTCCATGGTCTCATTGGTAGCGGCGTGATCTAGCCAAACCTGAAGCAGAGAAGGACGAGTAGTCTCATCTGCGGGGAGTACGCCACCCTTATGCTCGTCTCCATTGGCACCGGCATTGCCAAGATACACTGCTTCGACAAGATAATAGTTGTTACCATCAATCGTAACAAGCATATCATCAGAAGAACCAATATCCTCTGGATTCCACTTCCAATACGTTCCGTTGATGTTCAGGTGCATCATCTCGTGCCAATCGGCCTGAGCCAGAGTACCGGCTTCAAAGGCAAAGATGCTGCGGACATAGGCATCGGACTTGCCGGTATTCTCAACAAATACGAACTTGTCCACAACATTCTTCAACTCATCCTGATGCAGCTGATTAGAACCGCCTGTAGGCCATTGCTGATAATCGGTAGCCCACTGGTTTTCGCCAACAGCGGGAAACAGCGGTTTGCCCTGTGTAAACTGCTGCAGATTATCAGTTCCAGTCTTTTCATCAGACTGTTCAATACGTTCGAGCTCAACTTGTTCAATATCCACATTACCCAGCGTCATCACGTTGACATCAGCATCGCTGTCCGTCAGGTAGGCCAAGGTGTTGCCCAGACCCAAGGTCAGCGCCAATACCATGCAAAGAACCAGAGCGATTGTTTTCTTGCTCATCACGGTTTACTTCCTTTCATTTCATTTAATCGGGTTACGTACATGTTTAGAAAGTTGGTACACGTTTTTCGGGTATCATCAATTGATTTTCCCTTGAATGATCTGCCATGCTGCGCCGGGTGTGCTTATCTCTGCGCTCCCGCCACGCTGTACAGCGTAAGCGGTAACGGTGAGCTTTGGGTAACTCTCACTGGTTAGCGCAGCCAGATCTGCCAGCGTAACGGAGGGATTCATTTGTACCTGATCGTCCTTGAGCACCGGAAAGATCTGATCATCTTCCGATGCATCGAAAGGCCGGTAGTACAGACCATCCGTTCCGGGCATGGGCAGCCAGCCGTCAGCCATGGTATAGGCCATGAAATCGGCAAAATTGACAGACTCCGTCAGCTGTACAAACAGCCAACCATCCACCGAGCCGCCGGCTACGGTGATTGTGGGATCCTTGTGGATCGCAGCACCAACATCCATCTGGTACTGGTTGGTATCGGGGTTGCCGTCATCATCCAGCCCGGTGTCCGTCTCGGTCAGCGTGATATCCAACTGCCCGTAAGTGAATGTATTCTTCACCTGCGGTGCAGTGGCATACATCCAGGCCAACGTACCCGTCGCCGCGCTTGCCAATGCCATGGTCAAAGCCAGTATGATGGCCAGCGTCTTGGTGCTTACGCCACCTGCCAGCTTTGCTACCATGCGCTTCAAACTGTACACTTGCGTACCTCCTTTCTTGCGTTTTCTTTATGATTGATCGCAGAAACCTGCGAAGAATCCATCATAATGCCGCTATGCTGCGTAAATCGGATCCTTTATTCACCAAAGGCGACCCATGCGGCATCTGCATCAGCAAAGCCCGCTGCCTGAATGGCGTGACCGTGCACAACCATTGCAAAGTTCTCGAAGCTCTTGAGCTGTTCGCCATCGAGCGTACCGGGTACCTTGAACTCGGTGAACAGCGGGGGCAGCTCGATATCCTCGGCGGCATCAGAAGCATCGACAGTGTTTGCATAGCGATACTCAAAGACAAGCTTGCCGTTGGTGGTATCTTCGGTTACGCCTTGCAGGCTCCAGTCAGTGCCGGGAGCGTTGGTCAGCTGGGTCATCAACTGATTGTTGGCGCAGCCCAGAGCGGTCGCTACCTTGGCATAATCGGTCAATTCCACGACCATGCGCACATAGCTTTCCTCGCTGCCCTTGACAACAGTGACCATGGGGTCTTTCAGGTAGGTTTCGCCAGGAACCACACGGTACTCGTTGCCATCATCACGGCCGGGCTCGATAACGCTCTCGTTGTCCTCGCCATCATTCAGTACCAGATTGCCTTCATCATCAAAGGTGATGCTGTCAGCAGTGCCGTCGCCATCCACATCCACATCGCTGGGGTAGGTGGGGTTACCGGCATCATCGGTGCCGGTGGGCTCGATGACCGTGGGAGGAGCGCTGGGATCATCCACATCGGTAATGGTGATGGTGCCATCATCATCAACGGTAATGATCGTGTCAGCAGTGCCATCGCCGTCGGTATCAACAGGATACTTTACATTGCCGTTTTCATCCACATCGGTTTCATCCAGTTTGATTTCCACATTGCCGACTGTGAACGTGTTGGTCGCGTGGGCTGTGCTGGTCAGATAAGCAATGGTGCCGAAGGCGGATGCCGTAGTAGCCAGCACCAATGCGCATATCATGATCAGCGCGCGCTTGCTCAGTTTCATTGATTGCGCCTCCTTGGATCAGAAAATCGGGATTCCATACGAGTGATCGATGAGCCGCAGATGGCAGAAGCATCTGCTCTGCTGGCGGCTTGCTTTACAGAGCTGCAACTCAGCTCTGGTAAACACTATTGCGGAGTATTCATGCCCTGCTGGGAACGTTGTGCCCGGCGGCGCGGCTGCTGCATATCGCCAGTCGGATAGGATGGATATCCTTGGTGCTGGCGATACTGACCTGCCTGCGGGACTGGTTGGGCACCCTGCTGAGGCATGGGCTGACGCTGCATGGGCGGCTGCATTCCTTGCTGTGCAACAGGCTGCTGCACAGGAGGTTGCATTCCCTGCTGGGGATAGGGCTGACGCTGCGTTCCCGGCTGGGGATAAGAGCCAGCCTGCGGGGAGGGCTGCATCCCTTGCTGGGGGTAGGGCTGACGCTGCATGGGCGGCTGCATTCCCGGCTGGGGATAAAGCTGACGCTGCATGGGCGGCTGCATTCCCGGCTGGGGATAAGGCTGGCGCTGCATGGGCGGCTGCATTCCTTGCTGGGGATAGGGCTGACGCTGCATGGGCGGCTGCATTCCCGGCTGGGGATAAGAACCAGCCTGCGGGGTGGGCTGCATCCCTTGCTGGGGGTAAGGAGCTGCTTGCGGAGGGGGCTGCATGCCCGGCTGAGGATACCCCTGCATTTGCACCGGCTGGGCAGGATAACCACCCGTCTGTACGGGATAGCCAGCCGTAGCAGGCTGGGGATTAGCGGGTTGACTGGAGGGCTGCCCCTGCTGAGGTTCCGGCTGAGGCTTGATCAAGCCCAGTTTCATCAGCAACGGCGATACACCGGGGATATTGGCAAGCAGATTCTTCTTTTCGCCAGACTGTCCTTCTTTGCCGGGGGTACCGGCAGCAGAATCGGTGATAATGACAGCGGCGATCAGCAGAATGCCAAATCCGATTGCCACATACAAGCCGGGCGGGCTTTGGATGTAGCTGGCCACATTGCCAAGATGTGGGATGCAAAAAGCGACTTTACCAATGATGGAACCTGCACTTACCAGCGCATTATCTGCATTCTCGTTGGCATCGCCCTTGGTGCGGTAACGTATCGTGTTAGGATTGTTCTCGTCCGGAACAATTTCAATGATACGGTGGGTTACGATGGTATTCCGGTTGAGGCTGTAGGTAATGACATCTCTGATTTTCAGCTCTGCAGGATCAACCTGCTTGACATAAACCAGCGAACCCACAGGGTAGGACGGCTCCATGGAGCCTGACAAAACGCCATAAACCTGAAAGCCAAACAAGCGAATGCCTGAGATGAAGAACGCTACCACTGCCACCGCGATCACAATGATCGTGGAAATGGATCTCAGCGTCGCCTTTACTCCCTGATCCACTTTACTCCGTTCAACTCCTTGCAATACAAAAAGCCGTTGTCCCGCAAGGACTTACGGCTTCCGTTCAGTCCATACGAATACCTATGTAGTATAGACCAAACTGTAAATTTTTTCAACCGAACTGACCCGTATTACTCATTTGTTATCATTCTGTAATAGCTGGTACGAAAGTTCTTAATATACTAAGTTTTTCCATTTTGAAAATGTATTCATACACCAATAATAGTCTATGGATTCGCAAAAATAAAATTGTTTTTATTTTGTTTTTTTGATTTATACAACAAATGGTCATGCTCTGGTAAGGAACACCCGCTCTTCTTCCCACAGCTGACTGGCTCTGCCAAGCCGCAGCACACGGCGGTAACCAGCCCGACACAACAGTTTCATGGCGGTATCAAAGCCAAAATTCAAATAGTCGGCATGATGGCAGTCCGATGTGATGGTCACCTCGCCGCCCATTTCCCGCCAAGCCCCCAGCAATTCCAGCGTGGGATAAGGCGTTTCCATATACCCCCGCGCCATAGCGCCGGTATTGATTTCCAGCACACCCACATCCCGGACGCTTTCCAGCGCATCCAAGGCAATGCGGCGGTAGGCAAGATCCTTCTCGTCAAACAAATTGGCCTTGACCGCATTCTTTCGGATCAAGTCAAAATGCCCGATGATATCCACCCGGTTGACGCGAAGGGCAGCTGTGAGCTCATCGTAGTAATGCTTCGCCATGGCAAGGCCGTCACCGTCCATAAAGCGATCCACATACTGGCGCAGTTGCGCGGAACTGCCGTCGATGGCTACCCATTGCCCGTCCATCTGTGCGGGCGTGCCATCCGGATTGTGCACATAGTGGCTGGAACACAGCACATAGTCCATCTGCTGGCGGTGGAAGGCTTTCACATCCTCGGGGGCAAGGATATCCTCCTCCACACCTGCCCAGATGCGCAGGATCGTTTCCTGCTGCTGCAAGGCGCGCAGTTCCCTCAGGTAGGCCTGCTCCCGCCCATCATCCATGGCGTAGTTGGAATCAAAATCCTGCTGACCGTGACCGGAAAAGCCAAGGCTGGAAAAACCCAGTTCCTTGGCTTTTTCGATCATCTCCGCGGCGGTGCTTTTACCGTCGCAGTAGGTGGTATGGGTATGCGCGTTGGACAGGAATCTCATTGCATGCGCTCCTGCTTGACTTTCTTGTCAATCACGTGGCGGCGGGCCAACTCACGGGTCACATCCTCCAGAGAAATGCCCATGTGGATCATCAGCACCATGGCATGGTACACCAGATCGCCCAGCTCGTAGATGGTTTCTTCCTTGTCTTCCTTGGCACCGGCGATGAGCACTTCGGTGCACTCCTCGCCCACCTTCTTGAGGATCTTATCCCGGCCTTTTTCAAACAGATAGGTGGTGTAGCTACCTTCTACCGGATTGGTCTTGCGGCCTTCAATCACCTTCATCAGGTCTGCCAAAGAGAAGGGGCGGCAGTTTTCATCCTCGTAGCCCTCATTGAAGAAGCAGCTTTCCGCGCCGGTATGGCAGGCGGGGCCGGACTTCTTCACCTGCACCACCAGCGCGTCGTTATCGCAATCGGAGGTGATGGAGATGATCTCCTGCACATTGCCGCTGGTTTCGCCCTTGCGCCACAGGCACTTGCGGCTGCGGCTCCAGAAGCAGGTGCGCTTCTCCTCCAAGCTGATGCGCAGACTTTCTTCATTCATATAAGCCAGCGTCAGCACTTCATGGGTGGTGTAATCCTGCACGATGGCAGGGATCAGGCCGTTTTCATCAAATTTCAACGTGGCAATCCACTGATTCTGCTGTTCCGTCATGATGAGTTTCCTCCTTATATAAATGCGGGGTCAGATCCGCATAGGAATCCCCTGTTCCTTCAAATACGCCTTCAAGGCGTTGATCTCCACTTCCTGCGAATGGAAGATGGAAGCCGCCAGACCCGCATCCACACAGGGCAGCTGGAACAGGGTGACAAAGTCCTCCATGCAGCCTGCGCCGCCGGAAGCGATGATGGGCAGACGCACCACTTCGCCGATGGCTTGAAGCATTTCCAGATCGAAGCCCTTGCGGACGCCGTCGGTATCGATGGAGTTGAGCACGATCTCACCCGCGCCGTGATCCTCGCCGTACTTGGCCCATTCAATGGCATCCCGACCGGTATCCTCCCGACCGCCGCGGGCGAACACATGGAAGGTGCCATCCACGCGTTTCACATCCATGCTCAGCACCACGCACTGGTCGCCATAGCGCTTGGCAGCGTTTTCGATCAGGCTGGGATCCCGCAGAGCGCCGCTATTGACGCTGACCTTATCCGCGCCGCATTTCAGCACCCGGTCAAAATCGTCCACGGTGTTGATGCTGCCGCCAACAGTCAGAGGGATGAATACCTCCGCCGCTACGGCGCGCAGGGCATCCGCAAACAGGGGACGACCCTCCGCCGATGCGGTGATATCATAGAATACCAACTCATCCGCGCCCGCCTGATTATAGAACCGGGCCAGTGTGACCGGGTCGCTCACATCCCTGAGGCCTTCAAAATTCACGCCTTTGACCACGCGCCCATTGCGCACGTCAAGGCAGGGAATAATTCTCTTGGTCAGCATGCTTCCACCTCACCTCTGGCAACGCCCAGCGCCCGGGACAGATCCAGCCGTCCCGCGTAGAGAGCCTTGCCCAGTATGGCGCCATAGGCGCCCATTTTGCGAAGGGCAGCAATTTCCGCTTCCGTGGTCACGCCGCCGGAGGCGATCACATTCAGACCCTCGATCTGGCAAAGTTCCTCATATACCGCCAGATTGGTACCCGCCAGCTCGCCATCCTTGCTGATATCGGTATAGATGACGGTGGCAACGCCCATATCCCGCAGTTCCTTGCAGATATCCACGCCTGCCACGCTGCTGGTTTCCAGCCAGCCATGGGTGGCTACGTAGCCGTCCTTGGTATCCACACCCACGGCGATCTTCGCGCCGAAAGCGTCCACCAGTTCCTTGAGCAGGGGACGATCCTTGATGGCCATGGTGCCCACGATGATCCGGTCAACGCCCAAAGCCAGCGTATCTTCCACGTTCTGGCGGGTGCGCATGCCGCCGCCCACTTCCACATGGAGTCCGGTTTTGCAAAGCTCTGCAATCACGCCCCGGTTCATGGGGCTGCCGTCCTTGGCACCGTCCAGATCCACCACATGCAGCTGGGTGGCTCCGGCAGCCAGAAAGCCCTGCGCCACTTTGCAGGGATCATCACCGTATACGGTCATGCGGTCGTAGTCGCCCTGACGCAGACGAACCACCTGTCCGCCCCGCAGGTCAATGGCAGGTAAAATCAGCATGCCGTATCCTCCTTTGCAAATGAAGCAAGCATTTGAAGTCCGATGCCACCGCTTTTTTCCGGGTGGAACTGGGTGCCGCACACATTGCCGCACCGTACCGCGCCTGGAACCGTCACACCGCCGTACTCAGAGGTAGCCACCCACGCATCTTCGCACTCGGTGGCGTAGAAGGAATGCACATAATACACATGCGACCCTTCCTTGATACCCGTCAGCAGCGCATCCTGCGGCTGATGGAAAGTGAGGCTGTTCCAGCCCATGTGAGGCACCTTCATGCCCTCGGGCAGCACCGGAGAAAGCGGCATCACCTTGCCGGGGATCAGGCCCAAACCCTGATGGCAGCCGTATTCGTGGCTTTCGTCAAACAAAAGCTGCATGCCAAGGCAGATGCCCATCAAAGGCTTGCCCGCGGCTGCCAGCTCTTTCAGCAGGGTATCCAGTCCCAGCTCCCGCAGTTTGGCGGCAGCATCGCCGAAAGCGCCCACACCGGGCAGAATGATCTTATCCGCAGCGCGAAGCACCGCTTCATCCCTGGTGACCACGCTTTCCGCACCGATGTGCCGCAGAGAGCAATTCAGAGAATACAGATTGCCTACGCCGTAATCAACCACTGCGATCATGCGTTGTTTCCTCCCAGCGTGCCTTTGGTGGAGGGAATCTCCCCGGCAAAATCAGGATCGATGGACACAGCCTGGCGCATGGCCCGACCAAAACCCTTGAAGATGGCCTCGATGATGTGGTGGGTGTTCTCCCCCGCCAGCACCTTGATGTGCAGGGTTACCTGCGCAGCGCGGACGAAGGCCAGAAAGAATTCCTTCACCAGCTCAGTATCGAAGGTGCCAACCTTTTCAGTGGGCATCACAGCGTCAAAGCCAAGGCAGCCGCGACCACTCAGGTCCACAGCGATCAGCGCAAGGGATTCGTCCATGGGCAAAAGCCACTGACCATAGCGGCAAACGCCCCGCTTGTCCCCCAGTGCCTTGTGGAAGGCCTCGCCCAGCGCAATGCCGATATCCTCCACCGTGTGGTGATCGTCCACATAGGTGTCGCCCTTGCAGGTAACGGCAAGATCCAGCCGTCCATGGCGGCTGAACAACGCCAGCATGTGGTCAAGGAAACCGCAGCCGGTGTCCACTTCATACTTGCCTACACCGTCCACATTCAGGCGCAGGGCGATATCCGTTTCGGAGGTTTTGCGGTTGATGGCTGCCTCTCTCATGGGTTTGCCTCCTTCAAAATCTCTCGGGTCTTTTCAAGCAGCACAGCCATTTCTTCCTCTGTGCCGATGGTGATGCGCACATAGGGGCTGAGCCGCTGGGTGCCGAAGTAGCGCACCAGCACGCCCCGATCCTTGAGCTTTTCGTAGTACTCCTTGCCGCTGATCACATTGGGCGCGGCAAAGAGGAAGTTGGTGGCGCTTTCCGTCAGGGTGAAGCCCATGTCTTTCAGGGCCTCTGCCGTGTGCCGACGGGTCTTGATGATCTTTTGGCAGCAATCCTCAAAATAAGCGGTGTCCTTCATGGCCTCCACGCCAGCCAGCATGCTGAGCCGGTTGATATTATAGGGATGGAAGCTGTTGCGCACCCGCTCCAGATCATCAATCAGGGCAGGCTGAGCCATGGCATAGCCGATACGGGCGCCAGCCAGCGAACGGGACTTGCTGAAGGTACGCACCACCAGCAGATTGGGATAGCGGTCGATCAGGGAAACCGCCGACTCACCGCCAAAATCCACATAGGCTTCATCCACCAGCACCACATGATCCGGATTGGAAGCCACGATCTTCTCCACCTCCGAAAGAGGCAACGCGATCGCCGTGGGAGCGTTGGGATTGGCGAAAACCACCATGGAATCCACGCCGCAGAACTTCTCTACCGGAAGCGAAAAATCCTCCCGCAGAGGGATCACCGTGGGCGCTACCTGAAACAGCTGGGCAAACACCTTATAAAAGCCGTAGCTGATATCCGGGATGGTTACCGGATGCTCAGCATCCGCATAGGCAAGGAAGGAAAAGCCCAGCGTTTCATCGGAGCCGTTGGTGACGAACACATTCTCCGGCTGGAGGCCGTACTGCTGCGCAATGGCGGCTTTCAGCGGGGCGATGGTAGGGTCGGAGTAGAGTTTCAGCTGGCTCACCGCCTCCCGGGTGATGGCATCCAGCACACCGGGTGCAGGCGGGTAGGGGTTTTCGTTGGTGTTGAGCTTGATATAGCTCTTATCCTGCGGCTGCTCGCCCGGTACATAGGGGTCGAGTGCGGAAAGTGCAGGCCGGAGAAACTGGCTCATGATTTTACTCCTTCACACGGACGCGGACAGCATTGGCGTGAGCGCCCAGACCTTCGCGCTCAGCAAAGCGCATCACATCTTCGGCTACATCCTGCAAGGCTTCGCGGGTGTAGTAAATATAGCTGGAGCGGCGGCAGAAGTCATCCACGCCAAGGGGCGAGGAATAACGGGCGGTGCCGCTGGTGGGCAGGGTGTGATTGGGGCCGGCCAGATAGTCGCCCAGCGGTTCGGGGCAGTTGCGGCCCAGGAAGATGCTGCCGGCGTGGTT
>SVGQ01000077.1 GCA_015056245.1 Clostridiales bacterium
TATTCTCCTTTTCTTTAGTAGCGGTTGGCAGACCTTCTACTATTCTACCATGGAGCCTTACGAATGGACTCATAGCTTTAAGCTTTCTGAACCCCCGCTCGAAGCGGGGGTTTTCGTTACACAAAAAGAATCCGCCGCACAGCAGTACAGCGGATTCTTTTGTATGCAGCAACCGGATTAGCCCTGACGATGGTTGGCGAAGCACTCGCTGCAGTAGATGGGACGGTCGCTCTTGGGAATGAAGGGCACCGTGGTGGGAGCGCCGCAAGCTGCGCAGGTGGTCTCGAAGGACTCACGGGGCGCGTTGGCGCGGTTGGCCTTGCGGGCAGCACGGCATTCCTTGCAGCGGGTGGGCTCATTCTGGAAGCCCTTCTCGGCGTAGAATTCCTGCTCACCAGCAGAGAACACAAATTCGGCACCGCAGTCACGGCACACCAAAGTCTTGTCTTCGTACATGGTTGGGTTCCTCCGATTTTTTTCAATTTGTGCATCCGGCTGACCTGGTCTTTGACCCCACACTCGCCGGCTGGAGGGTCTGCTCATCGCGCTTGCGCCCTACTCGCCCTCTCTCGCATCGTGGCGGCCGGTCTTACATCTAGAACGCGCCATGCTCACCGGGGCTTTGCCCGGCTTACGTGGACCGCTTTGCCCGCGTCTGGCTTCGGCTTACAACCACAGACCCAGATGCAACGAATACATTATAAAACTCGTTAGCATAAAATACAAGTGCAAAATCTGTATCGAAGCTGCATTTTCTTTCCATTTATTACAATTACTTTGTTATATACCACACGTAATACAAACCTTCCTCCATATATTGCAGTTTTTCCATCTTTTCATACGGTTTTATACATTTACACAGGCAGCTTTGCCATGATATACTCGTGCCGTAAAAATGAAAAAGAAACTGAAAGAAGAATGTTCGCCGCGAAGGACGGCGAAACAAAGGAGGAAACCACATGAATGTAATGACGCTCCTTGAACTGATGGGCGGACTGGGCCTGTTCCTCTACGGCATTAACGCCATGGGCGACGGCCTTGAGCAGGCAGCGGGCAACCGCATGAAAAAACTGCTGGAAGCTCTGACCAAAAACCGTTTTCTGGGCATACTCACCGGTCTTCTGGTGACTGCTGTAATCCAGTCCTCATCTGCCACCACGGTTATGGTGGTCGGCTTCGTAAACGCCGGTCTGTTGCAGCTTTCTCAGGCCATCGGCGTGATCATGGGCGCTAACGTAGGTACCACCGTCACGTCCCTGATGCTGTCTGTGGATCTG
Source organism: Clostridiales bacterium (assembly GCA_015056245.1). GTDB lineage: Bacteria > Bacillota > Clostridia > Christensenellales > Aristaeellaceae > Limiplasma. The sequence goes on from SVGQ01000077.1 coordinate 1,278, forward strand.
GATTTCAGCATGATATTCTGCGCTATCGGCGCCATCTGCCTGCTGGCTGGCAATAAGGCGGGCCTGAAAAATCTGGGCCAGATCATGCTGGGCCTCGGTATGCTGTTTGTGGGCATGGATACCATGTCCGCTTCCATGACGCCTCTGCGTGACTGGGAAGGCTTCCGCAGGATGATGGCTGCCGCGACCAACCCCATTGTGGGTGTGCTGGTGGGCGCAGTGGTCACCGCTGTGGTGCAGTCCTCCTCCGCCAGCGTCGGTATCCTGCAGGCTGTTGCCGCCACCGGGGCCATCTCCCTGCAAGCCTCCATGTACATCCTCTTCGGTCAGAACATCGGTACCTGTATTACCGCGCTGATGGCTTCCGTAGGCACCAACCAGACTGCCAAGCGAGCCGCCGTGGTTCACCTGCTGTTCAACTGCATCGGTACGGTGGTTTTCACGCTCATCACCATGATCCTGCCCCTGGCGGACTGGGTGCAGATGATGGCTGGCGACAACCAGCGTTTCCAGATCGCACTGGTACACATCATTTTCAACGTGACCATGACCGTCCTGCTCCTGCCCGCCGCTCCTCTGCTGGAGAAACTGGCTTGCATCATCGTACACGCAGAGGACAAGCAACTGGAGCCCATGCGTCTGCGCCATTTCGATACCCGTCTGTTCTCCGCACCGCCCGTGGCTGTGCAGCAGCTTTTCAAGGAAGTGCACCGCATGGCGGATATCGTCATCGACAATTTCCGCTTTGCCATGGACTATTTCTTCGACCCCAAGGGCAAAGAAATAGCTGATTTCAACCACCATGAGGAAGTGATCGACTTCCTCAACGCAGAGATCACCCAGCACCTGATCGAGGTAAAGGGCCTGCATCTCAGCATGGAAGACAACCATCTGGCAGGTTCTCTGTTCCATGTGGTCAACGACCTGGAGCGCATTGGCGACCATTGCGAGAACATCATCGATATCGCCAACGAACGCGCCAAGGAAAAGACCGGCTTCTCCACCAAAGCCAACGCAGAGATCCAGCAGCTGGCGGATATGGTCATCACCATGCTCACCAAGAGTATCTCTATCGTCAAGGCCCAGATCACTGATATGGAAGTGATCGGCGAAGTCATCGAGCTGGAAAGCAAGGTGGACGACATGAGCGAGCAACTGGCTGCCCACCATGTGGACCGCGTCAAGAACAAGAAGTGTACCCCCAAGAACGGCATGCTCTATCTGGACATGATGAACAATCTGGAGCGTATCGCCGACCATGCCGACAACCTTGCCGGTTCTGTAGAGAAGAAAGAGACCAACACTTTGCTGTGGTAAGAAACCCATACCGGGCGCTGCCCCTTACGAACAGCCGCACTCTGCGCCATCTCTTGGCGCAGAGTGTTTTTATATTGGTTTCTCCAGTGGTATGGGATTGTGCCATCCAGCGGTTACAGCACATTTTCCCACCGGAGCGTCATATCCATTTCCAGATCATCCAACGCATCCCGCAGTGCGTCCAGCGAGAGCAGGGCTTCCTTCTGCCAGCCCATCTCCAGCGATGTGGTCAGCTTCAGCAGAGCATCATCCACCGCCCGGGTATGATGATGGCTCACCAGCGCGTTCAGCTTGCGCACCTCTCCCTGCCAGTGGGCTTGCACATAGGCTTCCTTCTGCAAGGCTTCCGACAACGCCTCCGCTGTTACCAAGTTCCGCAGCATTTCCCCCTGCGCCCGATACCACCCGCAGCTTTCCCGCAGGCTTTGTTCCATCCATACCCCTGCGCTGAGACCTACCAGACACATCACCACGATCAGGATCACCGCGCGCCGCATTACCAGATCACCTCGTTTTCCGAAAGGGCGGTAAAGCGCACAGGCGGTTCGCCGCCGTAACCATACAGGCTCATGATGCCATTGGTATCCAGGTAGCACAGCAGCACATCGCTGCAATGCTTGAACCCATTCTGGCTGATCTGCTTTGCCAGCCAATTTTCACTTTTTCCGCTGAGGCTCAGGTTATGCTTTTCCAATTGTCCATCCATGATCAGCGTCAGGGGGATCCCTTCATACCCGGTGTGCAGTTGCAAGTCCTCCGGGCAAACCGGCCTGTGGGCCCCATCCTGAAACACGCTGAGTTTACCGCTGGTTTCGAGGATCGCCGTGCCCACCTCTGATGGGGTCAACACGCCGCCGGTGCGCAGTTCCTCCAAAAGATCGTTCAGGTTAAAGGCCAGCTTACGCAAGGCCTGATAATCGATCCTGCCGTTGCGGATGACCACCGTAGGCCGCCCGCTAAAAAATGCCCGCAGCGCTTGACTTTTCAGCGACAGCAGCGTGATCAGCTGGTGCAGAACAATCAGCGACAGCATGGGCGCGATCCCCCGCCACAAGGGTGTATCCAGACTTTCCATGGGCGTGGCAGCCAGATCCGCGATCATAATGGCAATGACCAGCTCAAAGGGCTGCAACTGTCCCACCTGCCGCTTGCCCATGAGCCGGAAAGTGAGCACCGCAACGCTGACAAGGATCAGACTGCGGATGAGAATCGTCAGCATCTCTTACGACTCCACGCTTTCCAGCCAGCCGGACAATTCCTCGTCCGTGGAAAACCCGATGCCCTCGCTCAGTTCCTCCTGCACAGCAGCGGGCAGGGTGGCTACATCCGTGCTCAGTTCCTTCTCCAAGGCCAATGCATCCCCGTATTTGTTGCGGAACACGCACAATTTCCCCGCCGGGCTGGTCATCAGCACCAGATGCGCCGGGCAGAACAGATCCGGGCGTTGGCTCATCTGCACCTCACTGGAGGAAAACGACGTGATTTGCCATTCCGGATAAAGCGGCTGCACCTCTTCCAGCGTTTTGCCGTATACTTCCACCGGTGCAGTGACCCGGCGGGTCACCGTATGCGCGCAGCGGGTATAGGTGAGCGTCTGCATCAGTTCCGCTCCATCCCTGACCCGTACGGTATCCGCGCCGCCCACCTGATGCAGCGGCGCTTCTTCTCCACTGCTGCCCCGCATCAATAGAAAACCACCGACAAACAACAAAAGCACCGCCGCGCCAAAAAGCAGCGCAGCGGTGTTCTTTTGCAACCAGAGATAAGGCTGTTTCTGCCGATTCATTGGATCCCATCCCTTCCATTGGAATGGAAACAGTATGCCCCAGTGGCAGAAAACATATGTATGCTTTACGGATTGATCCGGTCAACCACCCAGATGACGCCATCCGTGCGCAGACGAACGATCCCCGGTACCGAGGATACCAGCGGCAGCCCGCGCTTTTCACTGTCGGCCACCGTTTCGTCAATGCTGACCAGCTTGGAGGTAACGATCGCCAGCTCAGCGTCCACATTTTCAAGGAAACGCCAGCCAGCCTTTGCCACACCGTGATGGGGATATTTAAGAATATCCGCTTTGAGACCAAACTCCGGCGGCTTCTTATTCAGGCTGCCCTGCGCATGGGTCTCAATATCGGCTGCCATCAGCAGGCGGCGGTCGCCATAAAAGACCATCAGCGCGGCAGAACGGTTGTTGATCGTGTAGGAGGTGAAATCCTTCTGCATGACCACCATCCGTACATCGCCAAGCGTCATTTCGCTGCCGTTTTTCACCCGTTCGATGGGAATGCCCCTGTCCCGGATGATCTTCAGAGTGGTGCGCATGGGTCGGTTCTCATCCTCCGGAAAAGCGATGACAAACTTGTCCACCGGCAGATCCTCCGGCAGCTGCTGGAAACCCATGATATGGTCATCATGGGGATGGGTGTTGAAGGCGATATTCAGATGATCCACGCCCAGTTTTTCCATGGTATCCATAACGATGGGGGCCTGACCCACGGTGGCGGCATCGATCAGCATGGTTTCCTCGCCAAAACGGAAGATGCAGGCATCCGCACCAAAGATCTCCGGAAAATACACTTCCAGCAGGGTGACCCCCTCCTGAAAGGCATATTCGGCATTGGGATTTTCGATCAGGTTGATCACATGGCTTTCCTTGGGTTCATCCACTGCAGGTTCTGTTGCCAGCGCGCACAGCGGGGTAAGCAGCAGAACCATGAGCAACAGAGCAATCAACTGTTTCACTGAGAGGGTCCTCCTTCGGGTTTGCGGTATTGGGAGGTTATGGGATGCGGATTTCTGGTCTGCAGCCGCTTTATCTGCACAGCGGCAGGGAGGGAACAGCATTCAGTTCCAGACTCGCCAGTTCGCCTTTTTTCATGCGGTAATAGGCAGCGGAGCCGATCATGGCGGCATTATCGGTGCAGAGCCATAGTTCCGGCATGCACATGCGGAAATGATGCTTCTGGCTCAGTTTGGTCAGCTGATCCCGAAGCCGGCGGTTGGCGCTGACACCGCCTGCGATGCACAGGGTATCCAGACCGCTGTCGCGAAGAGCCAGCAAGGCTTTTTCGCACAGGGTATCCACCACTGCTTTTTCAAAGGATGCCGCCAGATCAGCCTTGGGCAGGGTTTCGCCCTTCTGCTCCATCTTGTGGCAGGCATTCAGGAATGCGGTTTTCAGGCCGGAGAAGCTGAAATCATACTTGCCGTCGGGATGGGGATGGGGCAGCGTCAGGTAGGTATCATCACCTTCCAGCGCCAGCTTGGACAGCAGCGGACCGCCGGGGTAGTTGAGGCCCAGCACCCGAGCCGCTTTGTCGAACGCCTCGCCGGCAGCATCGTCCACGGTCTGACCCAGCAGGGTATAGTCCGCATAGTCATTCACCCGGATGATATGGCTGTGACCGCCGGACACCACCAGACAGATGAACGGCGGCTCCAAGTCGGGATGGCTCAGCCAGTTGGCGCTCACATGGCCTTCAATATGGTGCACAGGGATCAGGGGCAGGCGGCTGGTGTAGCTGAGACCCTTCATGCAGTTCACGCCCGTCAGCAGCGCGCCCACAAGGCCCGGCCCGTAGGTCACCGCCAAGGCATCCACATCCGAAAGGGTCATATCCGCTTCCTTCAGCGCCTGATCGATCACCCGGTCGCAGGCATCCACATGGGCCCGGCTGGCGATTTCCGGCACCACACCGCCATAGAGGGCATGGGTATCCACCTGAGAAAAGATCACCGAGCTGATGATCTTCCGACCATCCTCGATGATGGCTGCGGCGGTTTCGTCACAGCTGGATTCCATCGCCAATATACGGACGGAAGCCTTGCTTTGCAAGGCTTCCATTTTCTGTTGCATTTCCAGTTGCGTGTTCATTGCATTCACCCGATCAATAGTCTCTGCCGCCCTGGCGCAGTTTGCTCAGGGGAGCCACCACGATGGGCAGCAGCACAATACCGCCCAGCAGCATCGCAAAGGTGGTAACGATAGGCTGCATAAAGGCCTTGAACATATCGGTGGTGAAAATCTGCATGATCACTTCGCCGTTGGAGAAGATGCCTTCCTTGATGAAGTGCTCATGGATGAACATCCAGAAGCCTTCAAAGTCGAAGTAAGCCCAGCCGATCACGGCGCCCACCAGCGCCAGCGGCAAAATCACGCCCAGATAGTAGCCTGCGCCGGAAAACTTGCAGCGGCTGGAAACAATCAGGCGAAGCAGCAGCACACCACACACCGCCAGCAGCGCAAAGAACACCTTCTGACCGATCTCCACCCAGCCCTTCACATCTTCCATGTGGGACATGAAGTCCTGAGAGATCGGGATGGGCACTTCAAAGCCCATTACCGTGACCGTGGGCTTCCACTCGTCGGTCTCGCCGGTCAGGTAATCAATGGTATCCTGCGCAAAGGCGCTGAGGGTCTCAGGGGTGGCGATGCCGTCGGTCAGGCCACCCTTGGTCAAGCCCGCAGACAGGCCGGGCACATTGGCATCCCCCAGCACAATGCCCAGCAGTTCATTGATATCCGCTTCCTCCAAGGCTGCCTCGAACACTTCCACCTTGGTCACATTGATATACAGGGAGAAGGCAGCCGCCAGCAGCACCAGCAGCAGGCCCAGAATAAAACAGGTCAGAAATGCGCCACGGGTTTTCTTGAGAGCTCGTACTGTCTTTTGCATGCGGGTATCTCCTTACTGCATCTTCAGGAAAGCGGTGATGAAGCCGTCCAGATTGCCGTCCATCACGTCATCCACGTTGCCGCTTTCAAAATTGGTGCGGTGATCCTTCACCATGGTGTAGGGCTGGAACACGTAGGAACGGATCTGGCTGCCCCACTCGATCTTCTTCATTTCGCCCTTGATATCCGCCATCTGGGCTTCCTTCTCGCGCTCCCGCAGTTCCAGCAGGCGGCTTTTCAGGATGCGCAAGCAGACCTCGCGGTTCTGGATCTGGCTGCGCTCATTCTGGCACTGAGCCACGATGCCCGTGGGAATATGGGTCATACGCACAGCGGAGTCGGTACGGTTAACGTGCTGACCGCCAGCGCCGCCAGCGCGGTAGGTATCGATACGCACTTCTTCCATGTTGATCTCGAAGTCCGCATCATCATCCATGATGGGGGCCACATCCAGCGAGGAGAAGGAAGTGTGGCGGCGGGCGTTGGAGTCAAAGGGAGAAATACGCACCAGACGGTGCACGCCGCGCTCGGAACGCAGGAAGCCATAGGCGTTCATGCCTTCCACCTGGAAGGTAACGCTCTTGAGACCGGCTTCGTCGCCGTCCAGAATATCATTGACGGTGACCTTGTAGCCATGGCGCTCGCAGTAGCGGGTGTACATGCGGTACAGCATCTGAGTCCAGTCCTGGGCCTCGGTGCCGCCAGCGCCCGCGTGCAGGCTCAGAATGGCATCGCAGCTGTCATACTCGCCCCGCATCAGGGTTTCCAGCTCCAGAGCTTCCGTATCGCTGGTGAGGCTTTCCAGTTCATTGGCGCACTCGTCTCCCATGTCATCATCGGGTTCTTCTTCCAGCAGCATCAGCATGGCGTCAATGTCATCGGCGCGGGTGTACAGGCTGGACACATGGTTCAGCTTACCTTCGATCTGGCTCACCTTGCGGTTCACCGCCGTGGAACGCTCCAGATCGTTCCAGAACTCGGGGGCATTCATTTCTTCTTTCAGTTCTGCCAGTTCCTCTTCCAGCACCGGCAGGTGCAGCGCGTCCGCTGCTTTTTCAATCTTTTCCCGCAGCTTACCAAGCTCAACGCGGGTGGCTTCGATATCGATCATTGTAGGTGGCTCCTTTCAACGGGGGAGGGAACGATGCGGGGCTCTGCCCCGCACCCCGGCAGGGGGATGATCCCCCTGCACCCTGCTCATTTGTTATATCAAGAGGATATGGTTGCTTCAGCCGCACATCTTGCGCCTTTGGCGCTCGCTGTGCTTGCAGGTTTGGCGCTGTGGCGCGGGGGTGCGAGGCTCTGCCTCGCGCTCCGGCAGGGGGATGATCCCCCTGCACCCTGCTCGTTTGTTATATCCTGAGGGTTTATCCCTTCGCACCGCAGCAATGCTTATACTTCTTACCGCTGCCGCAGGGACAGGGCTGGTTGCGCCCGGGAGCGCCGGGGGTGGACTTATTCACCGGGGCGCCGCCCTTCTTGGCCTGACCATTCTGGTTATCGCCCTGGAAACCGGCCTTGACCGTATCGGCCTTCACCGCGCTGCGGCGTTCCGGTACCTTTTCAATGCGGCTCTGGTAGATGCGGCGAACGGTTTCCTCACGGATAAAGTGCACCATATCGTTGAACATATCGTAGCTTTCCATGCGGTATTCCTGCACAGGATCCCGCTGGCCATACGCCCGTAGGCCGATGCCTTCGCGCAGGCTGTCCATGGCATCGATATGATCCATCCAGTGGCGGTCGATGGCAGTCAGCAGTACCACGCGCTCAAACTCGCGCATATCGATGCCGATCTCTGCCAGCAGGTTCTCCCGCTCCTGATAGAAGCTTTCGGCCTCTTCCTTGAGCAGGGGCACCAGTTCCTCCGCGTCCTCCATATCCTTGATCTGGTCGGCGTACTTGTCAAAGGTGCCGGGTTTCAGGCACAGCTTTTCCAGATAGGCCTTCGCGTCATCAATAGCCCATTCAAAGCTGCCTTCGCCGCCCAGATTGCGCTCGGCGGTGGAATCGATCAGAGCGTCCACCATGCCGATGATGTTGGAGCGAACATTGCCGCCCATCAGAATATCCTTGCGCTGACCATAGATCAGCTCGCGCTGCTTGTTCATGATATCGTCGAACTGCAACACGCTCTTACGGATGCCGTAGTTGCGGCCTTCAATGCGCTTCTGGGCGTTCTCGATCTGCTTGGTGAGCATGCCCGCTTCCAGACGGTCATCCTCGCCAAGGCCCATCTTCTCGATCATGGGGGCGATGCGGTCACTGCCGAACAGGCGCATTACATCGTCCTCCAGCGAGATGAAGAACTGAGTGGAGCCCGGGTCGCCCTGACGGCCTGCGCGGCCCCGCAGCTGGTTATCGATACGGCGGCTCTCGTGCCGTTCCGTACCGATGATGTGCAGGCCGCCTGCCGCCATGACCCGCTCATGCTCCGCGTCAGTTTCCTTCTTGAACTCGCTCAGGTAGCCATGGTACACCTTGCGGGCTTCCAGCACCTCGGGGGCAGCATCCTCATTGTGACCGATGGCCTCCATGATGAGCTCTTCCTCGTAGCCATCCTGACGCATCTTGCGCCGAGCCAGGAAATCCGGGTTACCGCCCAGCAGAATGTCCGTACCGCGGCCCGCCATGTTGGTGGCGATGGTGACCGCGCCATAGTGACCTGCCTGCGCCACGATCTCGGCTTCCTTCTGGTGATGCTTGGCGTTGAGCACCTCATGCTCGATGCCCCGCAGCTTGATGAGCCGGGAGAGCATCTCGCTGGTTTCCACATTGACGGTACCCACCAGAATGGGCTGACCGGTCTTGTGCCGGGCCACGATCTCTTCCACAACGGCATTGAACTTGGCGCGCTTGTTTTTGTAGATCACGTCGTTCATATCGTCGCGGATCATGGGGCGGTTGGTGGGGATCTGTACAACATCCAGATTGTAGATGCCCTCGAACTCTTCCTCTTCGGTCTTGGCGGTACCGGTCATACCGCTGATCTTCTTGTACATGCGGAAGTAGTTCTGGAAAGTGACAGTAGCGAGGGTCTTGCTTTCCCGCTCCACCTTCACATGTTCCTTGGCCTCAATGGCCTGATGCAAGCCATCGGAGTAGCGGCGGCCCACCATCAGGCGGCCCGTGAATTCGTCCACGATGACCACTTCGCCGTTCTGCACCACGTAGTCCACGTCCCGTTTCATGATGGCGTGGGCTTTCAGGGCGGCCAGCACATGGTGATAGAGTTCGCCGTTTTCCGGATCAGCGATGTTTTCCACGCCAAAATGCTGCTGGGCCTTATTGATACCGCCCTCGGTAAGGGATACAGCCTTTTCTTTTTCTTCAACGGTGTAGTCCACTTCGTTGCGCAGACGGCTGACAAAGCGATCTGCCTTCTCGTACATATCGGTGGACTTGTCCCCCTGACCGGAGATGATCAGAGGTGTGCGGGCTTCATCGATGAGGATGGAGTCCACCTCGTCCACAATGCCGAACACATGACCCCGCTGCACCATGTCCTTCTCATGGATGACCATGTTGTCGCGCAGGTAGTCAAAGCCCATCTCGTTGTTGGTGCCGTAGGTGATATCGCAGGCATAGGCGGCGCGGCGTTCCTCGTTGGTCAGATCGTGGATGATCACGCCCACGGTAATGCCCATGAAGCGGAAAATATTGCCCATCCATTCGCCCTGATACCGGGCCAGATAGTCGTTGACGGTAACGATGTGCACGCCTTCGCCGGTGAGGGCATTCAAATAGGCGGGCAGCGTAGCGGTGTGGGTTTTGCCTTCGCCGGTTTTCATTTCAGCGATACGGCCCTGATGCAGGCAGATACCGCCCATGATTTGCACCTTGAACAGCTTTTTGCCATCCACGCGCCACACAGCCTCCCGGAAGGCGGCAAAAGCTTCCGGCAGCAGCTGATCCAGCGTTTCGCCATTTTGGTAGCGATTTTTGAACTCATCGGTCTTGGCCCGGAGCGCATCGTCGCTGAGGGCAGCATAGGTTTCCTCCAGCGCCAGCACGCTGTCGGCGATCTTTTCCAGCTTTCTGACCTCGTTTTCATTGCTCTGACCAAAAAGCTTCTTGATAAAATCCATCATTGCCAAGGCTTACAGTCTCCTTAAACAGATATCCTCCGGCTGGGCCGGATAGGGTCAGTTTGACCCATCTTTTATTATAGCATGGCGCATCCAACCAGCGCAAGTGGAAGAGGAATACAAAAAACGCCCGATTTCTCGGGCGTTCGGGGCAAAAACCAACGCATGGGCATCATGCCCGTAGCGGGCAAAGCAAACCGGTTTCACTATTCAACAAGTTCAGCTGTCCGGCGTATATCAGCCGTTCCATTCCGTCAGGGCAGGTAGGCGACCGTCATCACCAAAGCCATTTCAAACAGATTGATCCCCATGGTCAAAGTGGCAGGATGCCCGCAAATGATGACTTCTTTGGTAACCGGAGCATCTACCATAGCCGTGTAATCGTCCTCCGTCATGGAGCTCATCAGCTGCTGAAAGCCGAGCATGGCTTCTTCGATTTCCACACCAGCAGCCTCTTCATCCTGCCCCAGTTCCATGTAGCGTTCCGAATACAGCATTTGCGTAACCGCTGTGCCCAACAGGGTGCCTGCATTGATGGTCGCTTCCGAATCGCCGAGACCAGCCATCACCTGCGTGGATAGGGCGGTGCACTGTCCATGGGCATCAAAGGCCACCTGTATGGCAGAGCCGCCCTCCGATTGAATCGTGATCAAGCCAGGGGCAGCCTCGCTGCAGACGGCTGTGCTGTTGAACTTGACAAACGCATCTGCGTAATCCACCGCCGTAAACGGGAAAGCCGCTGCAGCCTCAGCACAGGCGCCGGTGAACAGGCACAGGGTCAGCAGCAGGGCTGTCAGGAGTGAAATCAAACGTTTTGCCATATGGGTTCTCCTTTCCACAAATAGGGTATGTCTCTGTCATCTATTATATAGGACCGGCAGAGGGTGTCAATACGAAAGGAAGCCATGGAGACAAATGCAGAAGCCGCGCTGAAGATTCCCGAATGCGCTTGTATAACACTGCATTGGATGCTATAATACCCAAAACAACGAATGAAACGAGGCTATCGGTCATGAACATTCAGGTCAATCAGCTGGGCTATACCCCTGCCATGCGAAAAATTGCTCTGCTCCGGGGCGATCTGTCCAGCGAAATGCAAATCAAGAATGCGGCAGGCGAAACCGTACTCACCGTACCGGTAAGCTCCCAACGCACACAGCTGTGGGAGGATGATCTGGCGACGGTGGATTTTTCCGCCCTTACCGCTCCGGGAACCTACACGCTGCATTGCGGCGGGGAAAGCTCCCATCCCTTTGTGATCGCCTCCGCCCCCTATGCCCAATGCCTCACCGCATTGGTGGATATGCTCTATCTGCAGCGTTGCGGCGATGACCTAAAGCCCGAAGCCGGCTGCTTTGCGCACCCGGCCTGCCATACCGATATGGCCCGGGTCTACGGCACCGATGAGTGGGTGGATACCACCGGCGGCTGGCACGACGCAGGCGATTATGGACGCTACATCGTCCCGGCTGCCAAGACCGTGGCTGATCTCCTGCTGGCATGGCAATGGAATGCGGAGGCCTTCATCCCCGGCCTGACCCGCCTGCCGGAAGAAGCGCGGTGGGAGCTGGAATGGATGCTGAAGCTGCAGCGGGCAGACGGTGCGGTATACCATAAAGTGTCCTGCGCTTCCTTCTGCGGTATGATCATGCCCCATGAAGAGAAGGAAGAGCTGATCCTATCCCCTGTCTCCACCACTGCCACCGGCGATTTTGCCGCTGTCATGGCCATGGCCAGCCGGTTCTATCAGGCGATGGATCCCGCCTTTGCCCAGCGCACAAAGGAAGCTGCCATCCGGGCGTGGGATTTTCTGGCCGCCAGTGAGCCGATCCTGTTCCAGAATCCGGAGGGCATCCATACCGGCGGCTACGGCGACCGCAACGATGCCGACGAACGGCTCTGGGCAGCAGTGGAGCTGGCCCTCACCTGCAACTGTGAACCCTACCTTTCCAACGCCGCAAAGCTGATGGCAGAGGCCGACCGCAACTATGCTGCTCTGGGCTGGGCAGATGTGCGGGGCTATGCTGCCATTGAGGGGATCCGTCTGCCGGGTGAGACGGGCGACACCTGCCGCCGGTGGACCCTGAGAGAGACGAACCGCCTTCTT
>SVGQ01000078.1 GCA_015056245.1 Clostridiales bacterium
CAGAAGCAAAATATGCTGCAATTACTGCCTTTTTCGCAGTTACTTTACATTACCGTTTGCTTTTCATAAATGGTATTATGCAAAACTTCACATAATACCATATAGCGGTTGCGCTTCTGATAGCAGCCGCCGTGATAGACGGGGGAATGGACTTTGATGATATCGCAGGCTGGAAGCAACTGCCGAAAGACTGGATTGTTGGATTGCAGGCGCGCCTGATAGGGGATGGCAGCTTCCAGCGTGATGGGATATTGCTGTTTCAGCTCTGCCACCACTTGGGCAAAAAGCAGGTCTGCGCCGTTTGCCATGCCGCAGAGGAAGTGTCGGTAGCCGTCGTGGATGGCAGCGGATATTTGCTGGTTCAATGCGGTTTGAATGGTTTCGATCTCGGAAGGTTGAAGTTTACGATGACCGGTGAAGCAGCAGGTTGTTGTTGGATTCATATGGTATACCCCCGAAATTATTATGAACTTAAAACAAGTTCATAATGCATATTCTAACAGGACTTGAATCTAAAATAAAGAGGAAAATGAACTTATTTTAGACTCAAAATGGACTTGTTAGGAGGCTTGGTATGCGTAAGCAGAACGAACGCCACATTGGGTTTCGTGTGGATGCCAAACTTCTGGCAAAGTTTCGTTATGTATGCGACTATGAAGGAAGATCTGCAACAGCACAGCTCATTCGTCTGATGCAGAAATTCATTGCACAGTACGAAAAGGAGTTTGGCGAAATCAAGCTGGAAGAATCAGAAAACCAATAAGCACAATCAATCAAAAAAACCGCTGTATGATTTTTCATCATGCAGCGGTTTTGCAATTTACCCTCTCCTGAGCCCCTTTGGATAATGATTCTTCACCTGTCCGTCGCTGGCCTTGCCAAAACCCAAAGCCAGTCCATCCAAGGTGACCAGACAATATCCGCTGGTGCTCTCCGGCACAGGCAGGGTCTCGCCCCGCTGATAGGCAGCGGCTTGCGCTTCGTCCACCGCCACGGCAGGATAATCGCCACCAGCAGGCAATCCCATCGCCAGCGCATGGTCAGGCATGAACACCTTGCCCTTTATAGTGCCCAGCTGCAAACCTGCCCGGAGCACTTTGAGGCCTTTCAGCAGCGGCAGATCCGGCGTGGCAATCAGCATATCACCGAATTGGGCATTGGCCTCGGGCAAATCGCTGCCAAAGGCTTTACGGAAGGCAGCGTAGGCAGTCAGTATGGCTTTATCGGGCTTGGACAGCTGTTGTTCTGCAGGCAGGAAGTCAGTCATATCGGCAGCGACGGCATCGCCCCCTGACGCATCCTCAGCCGCTTTTCGCACCTGCGCCACAAAATGACCTTCGCCCTTGAATTGATGCGGGTACAGGTGCAGCATGCCCTCGGGGGCATTCATGACCGTTGCGTTTTCTCCTTGACCCACTGGCAACGAAAACGGTACACAGATCAATTCAGCATGCTCATCCAACAACTGCGAAACCACCTGCTCATTCTCCACCAGATTCAGGGTGCAGGTGCTGTACACCAGCCGCCCGCCGGGTTTGAGCATCTGGACAGCCGCATTCAGGATGCGGGTCTGCCGTGCGGCACATCCGGCGGGAGACTGTTCGTCCCATTCCAGACGGGTCTCTGGATGACGGCGGAACATGCCCTCGCCGCTGCAGGGGGCATCCACCAGAATGGCATCGAAGCAGTTTTGCCACTTGGAGCAAAGCTGATCCGGATCGGCAGAGACCACCAAGGCGTTGCTGATGCCCATACGTTCAATGTTCCGGCTGAGAATCTTGGCCCGGCTGGGGACAGGCTCGTTGCAGACCAGCAAACCCTCGCCCGCCAGCATTCCGGCGATTTGCGTGCTTTTGCCGCCGGGAGCAGCGCACAGATCCAGCACCCGTTCCCCGGGTTGCGGGTTCAGCACGCTGACGGCGGTCATGGCGCTGGGTTCCTGAATATAGTAGGCTCCCGCCTCATGGAGGGGATGAGCGCCAAGAGTACTGTCGTTGTGCAGATACCAGCCGCCCTCATGCCATGGGACCTGCTCCAACAGGTCCCCATGCAACGGATGATCCGTGGGCAGGGGCTTCATGGGATTCAGCCGCAAGCCCCGGTTCCACGGCTGTTCCATGGCAGCAAAATAGGCCGCCGCATCAGGGCCAAGCTGCTCCTGCATGCGGCGGACAAAGGCGATGGGAAGCGGATATTGTTCATTCATCGATATCCACCAGCCAATCGGGTTTCATGATGGGGGTAAAGGCAAAGTAGTTTTCCTGCAAGCTGTCGGGCAATTGTTCTTTCAACTGGGGCAGACCCGCCGTAAAGGCAATGGGCAGGTTCAGCCGCTGGGAGACTTTCTCCAGCAGGGCTTGACCCTCCATCACGTCCTGAGCGGTGGTGTGTTCCTGCAGATTGGCGTTGTTCACCAGCGCATCCGGTGTGATACGGGCTTTTTGCCCGATGAGACCGAACAGCTCGGCGATATCTTCCTCGGTACCGCTGAGGGGGCGGAAAGGATTGACCACATACAGCATGGTGATCTCCTCCCGGCGGGCGGTGAGCTGGGGCGCGTACCGGCCCAAGGCGGTTGCGCCGGTGTCGTCGCCGCCCACATCGATGATCACCCGGTCAAAGGGCTGCTCAAAAACCGCCATAATGTTGGCGGGCAGCGCGGGAATATCCACGGTGCTCATGGCAAAGGAGGGCATGAAAACTTCGATGTTGTGCTGCTGGAGCAGATCGCTCTGTTCCGCGCTGCGAAAGTAGGGGTTCACAATATCCAGATCCACCAGCGCGATGCGGCTGTCCGGTTCCCGGCGGCGCATTTCCAAGGCAAGGGCAAGGCTCAATTCCGTCTTGCCGCTGCCGTAATTGCCCACCAGAATGGTATAGGGGGTGTTAGGCAAAATCATGAAGGATCATCCTCGTTTCGGTACAGGGGTTGGGGATAAACCGGTTCCCGGAAAGCATCCCGTACATCCACACTGCTTTGCAGATCCCGGATGCTGGGTTTGGCAGCTTCGTCTCCCACCAGCTGCATCAGATTCAGGAAGGGATTGCGTTTTTTCTTGGAAGACTGCTCCGCTTCAGCCTGTTGGGTAAAGGGAGTAAACTGAATGGACAGGGGTTCTTCGGCATAGGGAGCGCTTTCCTCGCTGGAGCCAGCGCCGATGGTGCGGCGGAAAATCTCCGCATCCAGGCCCGGATGAACGGGCTGTGTTTCCGCTGCAGGCGGTTGAGCAGGCGCATAGGCTTGCTGGGGTTGCGCATAGAGCTGCTCCGGCGGGATAGGCCGGGCAAAGCCTGCGTTCACATCCTGTTGATATTGGTCGGATACAGGCGCATAGGCACCGGGAGCATAAGCGGGTTCGTTGACCAGCGCATCACCGCCAGCCCAGAGTGCCTGTTCATCGAAAACAGGATCGATATCCTCCAGCGGAGGACGGTAGGCGCTGTGATCGGGTGCGGGCATGCTGAAAACGGCGGTCTGAGCTGGGACGGATTCATTGGCGATGGCATCGTATCCGGTATCGTCCCAGTATTGCTGAATGGGCGTTTCAACCTCATAGCTTGAGGCGGGTTCCCCGGCGGGCTCGGCATAGGCATAAGCGGCGCTGCCTGCTGCTGGCTGCGGCTTTGCATAGGGATTGTATGCCGGTTGTTCAGGCCATGGAGAGACTTCCTCCTCCATCTGCGCCAGTTGTTCCCGCCTGCGGCGACGGACGGAAAAAGGCCGCCAGCGGATCAGATAGATTACCTTGTCCAGCAAAAACCCGCCTGCGCCAAGCACCAGCAGGATCGTCAGCCAGTTTTCTGTCAGGAAAGAGAAGAAATGGTTGCCGGTTTCGCTGTTGATGATGGACCATACGCGGTTGACGATGCTGCGAAGCCAACTGAGCAGCATCGTCAGGATGGCGTTTGACAGTCCGTTCATGTGGCGCTCCTTTCAGGGGGGGTTATTTCAGGGTCAGGGGAATGCTTGCAGGGGCTACGGTAAACTGGAAGTTATCCATATCCTGATTCTTCAGGTACACTTCCACAGGCAGCGTGTATTCGCCAGCAGTTAATCCATAGGCGTCGATCACTACAAGGATATCGCTGTTGTAAAGCGCCTGAACATCAAGCATGGGGCCCTCTACGGTTACGGTAACGGTCTTTTGTCCGATTGTGGATTTGAGCCCGCTGGGAGCATTCCGAAGCTTGACTTTTACATCGGTAAAGTCACGGCTGCTGATAATGGGTTCGATCTCCACAAAAACAGTGGCAGAATTGGTGCTCAGATAGTTCAACTCCGATGGTTTGCGCAGCCGGATCTCGGTGGTGAAGGATTCCGAGGCACCTTCGACGCTGATGGCGTTATCAAAAAAGAGGGAGTCGATCGTATCCAGCGCGGCGGCCTCGCCAGCCGCAGTTACAGCGGATGGAATGGAGGAAACCGATTTGACCTCATAGCCCTTGGCGGGGGTGCCGGTCAGTAGAGCATTATGGGAAATATCGAGGGTCTTGCTGGTGTAAAGCCGCTGCTCCACGGTGATTGTGCGAAGGATGGTATTGGCGCTGGAGGCTTCCAGCAGATTGCTTTCGATCATATCGCCGTTGGCATCCACAAAGTACAGGGGCAGGGCAAGCCGGGTAACGCCCGCGCGGGAACTGAGTGAATTCAGGTCGATATTGGCCCGAACGCCCACCACCTGATCCACCAGAGTCTTGGGGCCGCTGACAGCGATCATGCTGGGTTCCACGATGGGATTGGCAGCGTAGAAACCGGCAGGGTATTCACCGGATACGTTCAGCATAACGGGTACGCGGTAGTTGGTAACATACTCGTCCACAACAATATGGAAAGTATCCGGGGAGGCGGCTTCCACTGTGCCGTAGGAAGAGGAGGTGGTGAAAACCACTTTCGCTTCCTGCTCGCCGGTTTCAGTGATGCGGCTCAGGTCAATGCGGGGATTGTAGTTGGCAGCGGTTACGGTGTCGTAGGAACGCTGGGGGACCTGCGTCCGGAAAGCTTCCAGCTTGAGGGTATCCTGCTCCAGACCGGAGAGCACGATCATGCCATTGCGGCGCAGGGTGTCCTGACCGGTCAGGGAAATGGGCACATCGGTAAAGCGGCGTTCGCGCGTCAGGTTGGGATCCTGCGAGATCAGCCCGGCCCAGAGACAGACGGCAAGCAGGAGGCTCAGAAGCTTCCAGCCCCAATTGTGGTACAGCTTTTTCCAGATGCGCTGCGGAGTGGACTTGAGCACATCCGTCAGTTCTTTATCAAGTACAGGAGGCGTTTTCTTGGGTTCTGTATTCATCTTAACCCTCCTTACGTTGCTTGTGTTTTTCCAAAAGGGTCGCCAAGAGGCCGATCTCCTTCTGGGTGTAAACGGTGGCGAGAACTTCTTCCAGCCCGCTGCGGTCCAGATGACGGGTCAGGCGGCCTTCCCGGGCAAAGGAAATGATGCCGGTTTCTTCGCTTACGATCAGGGAGATGGCATCGGTGGTTTCGGAAATGCCCAGCGCAGCCCGGTGGCGGGTGCCAAGTTCATGGCTGATGCCCTTTCCTTCGCTCAGGGACAGGATGCAGCCTGCCGCCATGATCCGGTCGCCGCGAATGAGGACTGCACCGTCATGAAGGGGCGTGTTGGGCTCGAAGATGTTTTCCAGCAAGGCGGCAGAGATCTTGCTGTCCAGCGCTGTGCCGGTTTCGATTACATCCTTGAGGCCGATCTTCTGCTCGATCACGATTAACGCGCCGACCCGGCGGCGGCTCAGGTTCATCATGCAGTTGGCGATCTCGTTGATGGTCTGCTGGGAGGCATCCTCTCCGCCTTTGAGAATGCTGTCCCGGATGGTCCCTTTGCCCAGCTGTTCCAGCGCTTTGCGGATCTCGGGTTGGAAAAGGATCACCAGCACCAGCGCACCATTGCTGAGCACGTTGGTCAGGATCCAGCTCATGGCGGTCAGGCCGAACAGATCACTGATCCACGTGGCCAGAAACAACACCAGAAGACCTTTCAAAACGGCGCTGGCGCGGGTTTCTTTGGTGAGCATCAGCAGTTTGTACAATAAAAATGCAACAATCAGGATATCCACCGCGTCCGCGATGGTGGGACGGTTGAAAATGCTCCAAAGGATCGACTCTGCTTGGGACAGAAAGGTTTGCACGGTCGTCTCCCTCCTTTGGCGATAATATAGATGAAAAGCTGACAATCCACTTTGTATTATACAACAGAAAGGCGTATGAATAAACCCCTGTCACAACTTTTTTACATGCCGGTGCGCACTTGCGCAACAGGGCGGCTTTCGGTATACTGTCATGGGCGCGAGGCACAGAATCTCTATATTTCTTTTTTCGCTATTATTTCATCCGAGAAATCGTGCATCGCTCCTGAGAATGACCGTGATTGACATGAAAGGAGAGGATCAGGCCAAAAGGAGCGGCTTTTCGTATAGACGAAAGGCGATGGATTTCCCTGTTACTGCAACACAACAGAAAACAACAGTATGGGAAACAAAGAGGCAAGCCGACGGCAGGGCCCCTGTTTGCTGAATGCTTTTGTATTCGATGATGAATGCAAGGGCTTGTTTCCTGTTGCTGGAAAGGAAGGAAACTATGCACGATATTGCACGCGACAGCGCGCTGCTTTCCAAGAACAAATCCTTTGAAAACCTGTTTGAATTGACCTGTGCCCATGGAGAGGCCGTTGCGGCGATGTGGCTGGAGGATGAGCGCGAGATGCGCTGGACCTTCGCCGATGTCAGAAAAAAAGCCTGTTCCTATGCGGCGTGGCTGCAAGAAAATTTGCCGCAGGGCGGTTTTGTTGCCATCTCCATGGATACCTGCAAGGAATGGTTTCCCACCTTCTGGGGCCTGATGCTCAGCGGGCATGATGTGCTGCTGCTGGATGCCGCCATGAGTGATGACCTTGCCTTGCATCTGATGGGCGAGGCGGGCTGCAAGGCCATGGTCACGCCCAGACAGCGCGAGTTTCCGCAGGAGATCGCGCAGGTGCTGACGGAGGATCTGTTCGCCTGCCCGGATGCGGAACGTCCCCAGGTGGCCTGCGGCAATGCGGTGGCTCTGTGCACCAGCGGCACCACTGGCACCAGCCGCATCTTTGTGTACAATGGCGAAGCCATGGCGGAGCAGGTGCTCAGTTCCCTGCTGCTCTACAATGCCAACAAGCGCATCGTCGCCAATGAAAACCGGCGCGCACTGGCCTTTTTGCCCTTCCACCATGTGCTGGGCTTCGTGGTCAACCTGATGTGGTGCGGCTTCCTTGGCTATGCCAACATCTACCTGAAGGACCGCGCCCCCAAAACCATCATGACCACTGCTCAGCGGCTGAAACCCCATCTGATCGTGGCGGTACCGCTGCTGGCGAACAACCTGTGCACCACCATCAAAAAGAAATTGGCGAAAAAGCCCTTCATGACCCGGGCAGCGTTCTCCGCCATGACAGGGCTCAGTTTGAATACCCAGCGTTTTGCCCCCACGGCTGGTCTGCACTTTGCCCAGAAAATGCTCTTTAAGGGCTTGCTGAATCAGGCGCTGGGCACGGAAGTGCAGTGCGTCATTCTGGGCGGCAGTCATACGCCGGTGGAGCATCTGCGCATGCTGAACGCACTGGGCTATTACACCGTGTGCGGTTTTGGCATGACCGAGACTGCCGTCACCAGTGTGGAAACTTCCATGTCTCTGAAAAAGCGTCTCACCGGCAGCGTGGGCAAGCCTCTGACCAATGTGGAGTATGTGGTGGACGGTGCCGACGGCAGGGAGGGTGAGATGCGCATTCGTGGCGCCAGCATCCATTCGGGCCGCATGGCTGGCGGTAAGCTGCTGCCGCCGGATACGGAGGGCGGCTGGTACCCCACGGGCGATATCGTCCGTCTGCGCAAGGGCCGGGTGTTTATTCAGGGCCGCTGCAAGGATGTGATCATCAACGAATCCGGCGAGAATGTGTACCCGGATGAATTGGAAGATGTATTCTCTGCCCTGCCCGGGGTGGATCAGCTGGCGGTGCTGGGCGTGCCCAAGCCGGAAGGCGGCATGTATGAGGACATCACGCTGGTGTTGAGCATGGATGTGGCCGGGCTGGATGACGCTGCCCTTGCCAAGCTGGCTGCGGAGATCCGCAACCGTAACGGTGCGCTGCCCTCCATGAAGCGCCTGAGCCGCTGCTACCTGACCGATGATAAGCTGCCGCTGGTCAACGGCATCAAGGTGAAGCGTCTGGAGTTGAAAAAGCGCATTGTGGAAGGCGGCATACCCCTGAAGGAACTGGATCTGTCCTCCGCTGCCGCCAAGCTGACCAAAGCCGCGCCCACCAGCGAGGAACTGGAGGCGCAGGCAGCTGAAAAAGCCGCTGCGGATGCAGCCCGTCAGGCGGCGAAGCAGCGCACGGAGATTAAGGAAAAGGTGCGAGTCTGCTTTGCGGAAGCTCTGGAGCAGGATGTTGGCACCTTCGCGGACGATGCCCATTTCATTGATGATTTGGGCGGCGACAGCCTGCAGGTACTGTCCATCACCCTGAAGGCAGAAGAACTGTTCGGCGTCAGCATCGAAACCGAGGAATACGGCGAGTGCGCCACTGTGGACAGCCTTACCTGGCTCATCAGCCGTAAACTGGGCGGCGATGCGGTGCAGGAACAGAGGCAGGAGCGGGTAGAGCGTCAGGCTATCACCAAGTTTGAGGATTCTCCGGAATTTCAGGCGTTCCATGCCCGTCAGCAGGCTTTGATGGCCTCCAGCGATGAGAACCCCTATTTTGTCTGCCATGATTCTCCCTTGCTGGATAAGAGCGTGATGGCGGGGCAGGAAGTGCTTAACTTTGGCAGCTACAACTATGTGGGTATGAGCGGACGCAAGGAAGTCAACGAAGCCGCCAAGGCAGCCATCGATGCCTACGGCACCAGCGCCAGCGGCAGCCGTCTGCTGGCGGGTGAAAAGAGCCTGCATGGCGAACTGGAACGGGAAATCGCGGACTGGAAGCATGCGGAAGCGGCGCTGGTTTGCGTGGGCGGTCACTCCACCAACGTGACGGTGGTGGGAAACTTCTGCGGCCCCAACGACCTGATCGTCTATGACGCGCTGGCCCATAACTCCATCGAGCAGGGCTGCCGTCTGTCCCCTGCTACTGTGAAACCGTTCCCGCACAATGACGTGGCTGCTCTGGAGGGCATCCTGCGCAGCCAGCGCAAGTTCTATGAGAAGGTGCTCATCATCATCGAGGGCGCTTACAGCATGGACGGCGATATCGCTGACGTGCCTGCTTTCGTGCGTGTCAAGAAAGAATACGGCTGCTTCCTGATGGTGGATGAAGCCCACAGCGCCTGTGTCATCGGTGAAACCGGCGGCGGCGTGGATGAATATTTCGGCCTCGCCCATGATGATATCGACATCAAGATGGGTACCCTGTCCAAGGGTTTGGGTACCTGCGGCGGCTATCTGGCGGGTCGCAAGTGCCTGATCGAATATCTGCGCTACAACCTGCCGGGCTTTGTGTTCAGCGTGGGCTTGTCCCCGGCGCTGGCAGCCGGTACCTTGGCAGCGGTTCGTCTGCTGCGTAAGGAACCCCAGATCATGGAAGACATGCGCCGCAATATCAAGTGCTTTGCTGATGAAGCCCGCCGCCATCGTATGGACATCTGTCTGGCTGGTGAAACGGCGATTATTCCCGTACTCATCGGTCGGGATGAGGATGCCTTCGCCCTGAGCAACGAGATGCGCCGCCGCGGTGTGTTCGTGCCCCCGGCTGTGTACCCTGCTGTGCCCAAGAACAAGGCAAGACTGCGTTTCTGTGTCATCAGTGAACATCAGCCGGAGCAGATTGTCCGGGCGTTGGATACGCTGGAAGAAGCAGCCCAGGCTTTGGGCATCGAATTGCCCAGAAGGGATTATTGAGCTGCACTTGCGGGTTTGCGCTGCGGCAGGACGACGGTCAGTGCCCAGAACGCCGACTGAGGTTGCGGAACAAGATCCCCCTGCACCCCACACTTTAAGAAATGAAAGACCGGCAACGGAGCGATTTCCGTTGCCGGTCTTGTGTGTACTTGTGTGTAAATGAAATTAGCTGTTGGCCCAGTCGGTCAGGGTTTCGATGCGGGTACCCTCGCTGTCGGTGGCGGGGTCGTAGGCAAATTCGTGCAGCTGCTTGCAGGGGAAGCGGTCGCATTTGCCACAATGGTCGATCTTTTTGCCCTCCACGCAGTTCTTGATGGGGCAGCTCTTGGCCCAGTATGGCTTTTTGATGGTGGTGCAGCCGGTGCACTTCATAATGTCCTTATACTGACATTCGCTGCATTTGAGGCCGCAACGGGATTCAAACATATCCTTCACTCCTTGAAATGACGGTTGGAAAAAAGTACAAATGTCTACCGAAGTATATCAGAGCAGTGTTTTCGTGTCAACTTGCGGTGTGGGTTTGGGTATGGTACAATTTCAGCGGTGAATAAGGGGGTTACCCCGGGAAAGGATGCGTACCAAACAGTATGAAGTTTATCTCCTGGAATGTGAATGGCCTGCGCGCCTGTCTGGGCAAGGGCTTTATGGATTATTTCAATCGGGTGGATGCTGACTTTTTCTGCCTGCAGGAAACCAAGATGCAACAGGGACAGGCTGAATTTGAACCGGAAGGCTATCTGCAGCACTGGAACAGCGCCGAAAAGAAAGGCTATTCCGGCACTGCCATTATGGCAAAGGCCCAGCCCATCAGCGTTGCCTACGGCATCGGCGTGGAGGAGCATGACCATGAAGGCCGTGTGATCACACTGGAATACAAGGATTTTTATCTGGTGACGGTGTACACCCCCAACAGTCAGCGGGAGCTGACCCGCCTTTCCTACCGGATGACCTGGGAGGAGGCGTTCAGGGAATATCTGCATCAGCTGGATGAAAAGAAGCCTGTGATCGTGTGTGGCGACATGAATGTGGCTCACAGGGAGATCGACCTGAAAAATCCCAAAACCAATGTGAAGAATGCAGGCTTTACTCCTGAGGAACGTGAAAAAATGACGGTTCTTCTGGACAGCGGCTTTGTGGACACCTTCCGGCTGCTGCATCCGGATGAAACCGACCGCTACAGCTGGTGGAGTTATATGATGAAGAGCCGCGAGCGGAACATCGGGTGGCGCATTGACTATTTTCTGGTCAGCGCGCGCATTGCTGACTGTGTGAAAGTGGCGGATATTGATGATCAGATCCTGGGCAGCGATCACTGCCCGGTTATTCTGGAATTGGAAGGTTTGGAGGCATAAACACATGAAGATTTTGTTCGCGTCGGATATCCATGGTTCTGCATCTGCAATGGAAAAGATCCTTCGAAAATATGAAGAGGAAAAAGCGGATCGCTTTGTTCTGCTGGGTGACCTGCTGTACCACGGCCCCCGGAACGATCTGCCGGATCGCTATGCGCCCAAGGAAGTGTTCGCCATGCTGAACAACTATCCCGTCACCCCTCTGTGCGTCCGCGGCAATTGCGATGCGGAAGTGGATCAGATGGTGCTGGATTTTCCCATTATGGCGGATTACGCCCTTCTGCCTCTGGATGGCGGCAAAACGGCCTTTGTGACCCATGGGCATCTTTTCAATATCGACAATCCGCCGCCTCACAAGCCCGGCGATGTGCTGGTGCATGGTCACACCCATGTGCATTGCGCCATTCCTCAGGAGGACTATGTCTACATCAATCCCGGTTCTGCGGCGCTGCCCAAAGAGGGTCAGGAGCCTTCCTATATGATTTATGAAGATGGCGTTTTTGCCGTGAAGAATCTGAATACCGGAGACGTGCTGATGAGTCATACGCTGTGATGATTCGTGCCTTCGGGTGTGTATGGATAGGAGTGAGATTCTGTGAAGAAACAGATGATACTTGCGTTTGTGCTGGTTTTGGTGATGGCTCTTGCCAGCAGCTGTTCCCTGATTGTAAAGGATCCCGAGGTGGATAAGCAAACCGTGGTGCTGGAAGTGAACGGCAAGTCTTTTACCAAGGGAGAAGTGATGCCCATGGTGGAAGAGGAACTGGCGTATCAGGAATTCCTTTATAGCAATCAGTATGGTATGGCGCTGGATGTAAAGGACCAGGAAATTGTTGCGCAGGTTCAGGATCTGGTGCTGGAGAGCCTGACCCAGCAGGCTGTGGTGGAGCAAAAGCTGGCAGAGGGCGGCTATACCGTTCTGTCGGATGAGGAAATGGCTCAGGTTGAGCAATCCGTTGAGGAAGCCTATCAGTCGTATGTGGATGAAGTGGTGGAGTTCCAATTTGCGGATTCGGAATTGTCTGAGGAAGAAAAACGCTTGGCTGCTGAGGAGTGGCTGGCAGCTTCCGGCGAATATCCTTCCCGGGAGGAATTGCTGGAATCAGAAAAGCTCAATGCGGCTGATGAAAAGCTATATCAGGAGATCGTTGCTGATGTAACGGTTACGGAAGAAGAGGTGCGCGCTGCATATGATGAGCGGGTCAGCGCAGCTCAGTCCGATTATGAATATGAGCCTGCATATTTTGATTCTGATATGAGCGATGGAGCAACGATTTATTATTATCCTGCGGGCTATCGTTATGTGAAGCATATTCTGATTCCTTTTGCCCAGGAGGATCAGGCTGAGCTGGATGAAGTGATGGCTCAGTTGGAGGAAAAGCAGCAGGAATTGTCATCCTTGCAATCTGCGATGGATATTGCGGATGACTCTGTTTATGAAGAAATGAGTGCGCAGCATCAGCAGTTGGAAGATGAACTGGCAGCGTTGGAGACGGACTATATCACCATGGAAGAGGAGGCCTATGCAGCGCTTGAGCCCAAAGTGCAGGAGATTCAGGCCAAGATCGCTGAGGGGCAGAGTTTTGACGATTTGATCACGGAGTATGGTAGTGACCCGGGTATGACAGTGGAGCCTGCCAAGACTCGTGGTTATGCGGTAAGTCAGTCCAGCAGCAGCTATGCGGATGCTTTCCGGGAGGCTGCAATGGCATTGGCTCAGGTGGGGGATGTATCAGAACCTGTTCGTACGGAGTTTGGTATTCATCTGATCCGATATGAAAGTGATGTACCTCAAGGGCCTGCTGAATATGATACGGTACGTGAAGCTTTGGAGGCGGAGACACTTTCCAATAAGCAGTATGAGGCCTATTACAGTGTTGTGAGCACTTGGGTGAATGAGGCTGAGGTGAAGGTTTACCGCAAGCATTTGAAGGATTGATGCATTTTTCCCCCGGCGGAGTGTCTGCCGGGGATCTTTTTTTGAAATTTGTGGGTTGTGAAACCATTGAAATATAAGGGTTTCAAAAAACATTCAAAAAAATTTGAAAAAAAACGAAAAAAGGTGTTGACATTCTGGCGGGCTGGTGATATTATAAACAAGCTCGCTCGAGAGCACCGAACCTTGAAAACGATACAGAGTAAAGAAACGCAAGAACGACAGTCAAGAATTTTGAGTGAAATTCGTACTCGA
>SVGQ01000079.1 GCA_015056245.1 Clostridiales bacterium
TCAAGCCATCTGCAAACGCCGGCGGTTTACATGCGCGTACCGACCTGTGCATACAGAATCGGTGAAATCACAGTGGAGCGAGACGGTTCTATCACCGGCGATGAAGAGATGCTTACGCGAATCAAGCCGTTTCTTCTCAAATGCGGATATGTTGAAGCCGATCAAGCGCATATGGCTTTTTCTGCATCGCTCAGCGATTGGACGGTTCCGCAGATGATCAGGTGCGCGGTATTCCTCCCGCAGATATTGGAGATACTGCATGATGTCAACAGCGGTTATGTCTTTCAGCCTTTTGCCTCCCAGCTTCGGCAGGGAGACGCGCATCATAAAACCATACGTCGCAATAGTGGAGGGACGCGAACCGCCAGCAATAACCTTCAAAGGCATCCAGACCTGTTCTGCAAAGTATCGGAAGGTTTCTTCTTCTGGGACGTCCTCCACCGCCCGAAGCGCTTTACAAGGCGTAGAAAGGGGCGTGGTGTATTCGCCTTGTCCCTCGGTTTTTCCCTTGATGGTCTGTTCCCACCTGTATGCTTCCGCCTCTGCCATTTTGCGGGCTTTGACATAACTCAATCCCTCTGGCGGTTTCCATGTCGTTGTGCGGAAGTGCTGTTTACCCTGTTCGTCCCTACCAACACAGCAATGAAACTTGAATGAAACAACCTTACTTCCCTTTAATTTCTCTGTGATTGTCGCCACTTTTTGTCCCTCTCTTTTTACGACAATCAAGGCGTGTTTACCCTGCTTTCCTCCAAAAGTTTACCCTTATGTTTAGTATGACTATATTTCGGGTCAAGTGAAGGAATAAGAAAAAGTCCTGAAACCATTGTGATTTCAGGACTTTAACCTTGGTCTGGGTGAGAGGATTCGAACCTCCGGCCTCTTGAACCCCATTCAAGCACGCTACCAAACTGCGCTACACCCAGTTATTTGCTTGCGTTCCTTAGCGGAACATTTGATATTATATTACGGGTGCTGCTTTTTGTCAACCACAAATTTCGATTTTTTTGAAAGTTTTTTGAACATCGTTCAAACCCTTGTAAACAAACGGTTTCGGTACTGCTTGCACAGGACTTGATCTGACTATCGGTCGTTGGTCAGGTTGCCATTACCGAAAATCGGGATGCTTTCACCCAGATAAGTAGGCCTTGGTTTGATGATACCCCAGAAAGTATCCTTCACCCGGGCGATGGCCTCCCGCAGGCTGAAATACCACTGCCCGGAAAATGCACGGCGATTGGCAGAAATACCGGTGGCTTCCATCCCCATGGCGCGGGCATTGGCAAGGGCGCGGTACAGATGATAATTCTGGGTAACCACAATCACCTTTTCGCAATGAAAAATGGCCTTGGCGCGGTACATGCTTTCATAGGTGGAGAATCCCGCATGATCCATAAAAATGTCCTCCGAAGGGATTCCCTGCGCCATGGCATAATCCTTCATGGCGTTCACTTCGTCATAATCCACCTGTCCATGGTCGCCGCTCATGAGCAATTTGGGCGCAAGACCCATCCGATAGGCCTCGATGGCGGTGTCCAGACGATCCCGGAGCATCTGACTGGGAAAACCATCCCGACGTAGACCGCAGCCCAGTACCAGAATGCAGTCGCCGTTCAGCGCATGAGCGGTATCCTGTGTGTGGATCAACAGTCTTGTGGAAAGTACCATCCACAGATTGCACCCCACAAGCACCGAACCCGCCAGCAGACACAAACACAGCGTGATCAGCAACAATCGTTTCATAATTTTTTTCCTCCGCAAAACAGTTGGTAGCGTTCGTTTCTCAAACGTTTCCAGTAAAAGATACGTTTCATCGATGCGTTTTCTTCCCAAATGACAGCAAAAATCCAGAAAACCGCCATCAGCACAGGACAATTCCATCTTGACAAAAGGACAATAATTCTATATCTTGAAATCAGTTTGATACTGCTTTTTATCATTCAACCCTATCCAATGCAAATACCAAGGAGGCCACCCACATGAAGCGGATATGCCTGTTGCTCTGTCTCGCACTGTTGCTGTGCTGCCTGACTGCCACAGCCGAAGAAACCGTTCCCAAATTCAAGGAAGTATCGGTTCACGACCCATCGATCATCAAAGCGGATGATGGCTACTACTATATCTTTGGCAGCCATATGGCAGCTGCCCGCAGTTTGGATCTGATCGCATGGGAACAGATTTCCTTTGACGCACAGGAAGGTTGTACGCTGGTGGAAAATGTGCAGGAGGAAATGAAAGAAGCCCTGCGCTGGGCGCGAACTGATACCTTCTGGGCGCCTGATGTACAGCAGCTGGCCGATGGCCGCTACTACTATTACTACTGCACCTGCGAAGGTTCTTCTCCCCTGTCTTCGCTGGGCTTAGCCGTCAGCGACAAGCCGGAAGGCCCCTACAAGAATCTGGGCATCTTTCTGAAGTCCGGCATGTCTGGCTACGACGCCACCCAGCTGCCCAATGTGATCGATCCTCACACGTTTTTCGATAAAGAGGGCAAACTGTGGATGGTTTACGGCAGCTATTCCGGTGGCATCTTTATTCTGGAGATGAACCCGGAAACCGGTTTCCCGCTGGAGGGACAGGGGTATGGCAAAAAACTGCTGGGCAAGAATCACAGCCGCATCGAAGGGCCCTACATCCTCTACAGCCCCGAGACCGATTACTACTATCTGTTCCTCTCTTTCGGCGGTCTCAATGCCAACGACGGATACAACATCCGCGTCTGCCGCTCCAAAAACCCGGACGGTCCCTATGTGGACGCGCTGGGACAGGACATGATCGACTGCGGCGGACAGCCCGGTACCTTCTTCAACGACCCGGATTATGAGGGTTACGGCGTCAAACTGATGGGCAGCTACAAATTCCGTGCCAGCGAGAATGCAGAAAACAAACGGGTGACCGGCTACCGTTCCCCCGGACACAACTCCGCCTACTACGACGAGGAAACAGGCCGTCATTTCCTGATCTTCCATACCCGCTACGCTAACTCCGGCGAAGCCCACAATGTGCGTGTGCATACCTTTTACATGAACGCTGAGGGCTGGCCTGTGGTTTCCCCGCTGCGTTACGCAGGCGAGGTGCCCGCGCCCGTTGCTGCCGAACAGCAAGCCGGCCTGTACAAGGTATTGCTGCATGAGCGGGATATCAACAAGCGGGAGCATTCCTCCAAGGAAACTTCATTACTGCCGGACGGTACCATCACCGGCACATACACCGGCACATGGACCTGCGAGGATGGTCACAACATGACCCTGACGCTGGATGGTGTAACCTACCATGGTGTGATGCACACGGCTTATGATAAAGATCAGTCAAGCTGGACTACCTGTTTTACCGGATTGGACAACACAGGCGCGGCGGTCTGGGGCATCCGTGTGGTGGAATAAAGCAGGCAGGAAACCATCCACAAAAACACATAAGCAACAACCGGCAGGAGGCTTTCCGCTTCCTGCCGGTTGTTGCTTATTCAATTCACATTGGTTTTTTTGTTAAATAGAGCACATAGGTATCGTGCATAACAAGTCGGTCGCCCGCCGCCTGAACCGCATCCCGCAAACCGCCAAAAAACTGGCTGCGGTACGGTTCCTGCAGAGCAATGTGGTCGCAATGAGTGCCGCAGTAACCTGCATAGTCCTCGGCGGTGAAGACGCGCTGTCCGGCGTATTCCCGCATTTCAACAGGCGTATAGCCGTATTCCGGCGCGCCGGTATAGCGGAACCCCTTCTGCTGATAGCTGGCTTCCGGCTTGAAAAACCGGTCGTATACCTGCTGTATCCGCTGGTACAGCGCCTCGTTGGTAGAACGGTACTCGCTGCGGGTGAGCATCATCGCCAATGTGCCGCCGGGTTTCAGCAGGTCGTAGGTTTTGCCATAGGCCACTTCCTCAGGGATCCACTGAATGGTGGCGGCAGAATAGATCAAGTCGAAACGCTGATCATCAAAGGAATGAGTGATGAAATCGTCATTGACGATTTTGAAATTCGGCAAATGACCATATTTCTGCTGCATCATCCGGCACAGGTTCTCCCCCAGCTCGATGGCATGATAATCGCAGCCGGTATTCAGGATGGGTTCCGTGGCCTGACCGGTGCCCGGACCCAACTCCAACACGGATTTGCCAGGGCCGATGCCCGCGTAGGCGATCAGGTCCGCAAAAAGTTCCGGGCTGTAGCGGGGGCGGTACTGGTCAAACTGGTCAGGAATGGTATCGAATATGGTCCTCAGCTCCATGGTTTCCTCCTTTTCTCATTCTATGCAGATTGACACTTTACACAAAGGGATTGTAATACCGGTTGCCATCCCAGAAGGTGATGACAATGCTGGCAACCAGCAGCGCTACGCCGATGCCCAGCGCGACATAATCATTGCGTCCAAAAGGACGCTTGGTATACCAAGTACGCTTTTTGGGATCCTTGCCAAAGCAGCGCAGGGACATGGCATTGGCGATGATATCGATTCGCTGCAGGCTGGAAAGGATCAGGGGCAGAAGAATGTTCACCGAATTCTTCAAACGGCTGATCAACTTTTCCTTCTTGCCCAGTTCCACGCCGCGGGCCTGCTGCGCCTGACTGATATTGTGGAAATCCCGCTGGATATCAGGGATGTAGCGCAGGGCGATGGACACAGAATAGCCGATTTTGTAGCTGACTCCGATGGAGTGCAGACTGGCGGCAAACTCGCTGGGGTTGGTGGCGGCGATAAACAGAATCGCCACCGGCAGGGCCACGAAGTACTTCATGGAGATATTCAGCATGTAAAACAGCTGCTCAGCGGTCACGTCGTAGCGCCAGAACAGATGGAACAGCACATGGCGGGTGCCGTAGATCTCCGTACCCTGATCAGGATTGAACAGGAAAATGAAGAAGTTGTTCAGCAGCAGGAAAACCACCATAAAAATCAGAATAAAACTGACTTCCTTGATCTTGATGTTACTCATTTTGAAGGCGGCAAAGCTGACCAGCATCAAGCCCAGCAACACCCATGTATCATAGGTGATCATGCCCGCAAAGGTGAACAGCAGGAAGAACGCCAGCTTGGTGGTGCCGGTCAGTTCATGCACCACACTTTTCCTGGGCAGATAGTTCAGAACCGTCTGTGCTGCCATGGCTGCGCACCTCCCTGTCATGAAGAATAAACCGGTCTACAAAGCTTTCCGGCGGCGTGATGCCGCATTTTTCCGCAAGAGTGAACAGGCTGGTTTCCTTCAGGGCAGCCTGCTCGATCAGATCCGGGTTGCAAAGCACCTGCGCGGGGGTGCTGTCGGCGATCAGAGCGCCGGTATTGAACACCAACGCACGGGTAGTGTATTCCAGCATCAGGTGCATATCGTGGGTGATCATGCACACAGTAACGCCCTTTTCGTTGAGCCCGCGCAGGAACTCCATAATCTCCGTATAGTGCCGGAAATCCTGACCGGCGGTGGGTTCATCAAGGATGATCAGTTCCGGCCCCATCACCAGCACACTGGCGATGGTCACGCGCTTTTTCTGCCCGAAGGACAGGGCCGAAATGGGCCAGTTGCGGAAGGGATACAGGCCGCAGATCTTCAGCGTGTCCTCCACCCGGGCGCGGATCTCGTCCGCAGTGAGGCCGCTGTTTTTCAGACCCAGTGCCACCTCGTCGAAAATCATGGTTTTGGAGATCATCTGGTTGGGGTTCTGCATCACATAACCGATACGGCTGGCACGTTCCCGGATGCTGTCGCCGCCCATATCGCGGCCTTCCAGATACAGACTGCCACTATCCGGCGTTTCAAAGCCGCAGATCAGCTTGGACAGGGTGGACTTGCCCGCGCCGTTGCGGCCCACGATGCTGATCATCTCGCCTTTGCGGATGGTGAAGCTCACATGTTCCAGGGTGTGCTTTTCCTTGGTGTAGCCGAAAGACAGATCCTTCACTTCCAGCAGGACAGGCTGCTCCGCTTTTTCTGCGGGAGCAGGCACATTGTGGTACCAACTGCGTACCAGCGACTGATCCCCATCGTCCAAAACCAGCGTGTCCACATGAGCAGGCTTCTTCTCCGGGGTGAGCGCAACGCCCGCGTAGCGCAGCGCCGTTACATACAAGGGTTCACGGATGCCATGCTCCGCCAGCTGGCTACCGCAGAGCAGCTCATCCGGGCGCAGGTCTGCCTGAATGCGACCCTGATTCACCAGAACGATACGATCCACGCTGCGCCAGAGCACATCCTCCAGACGGTGCTCAATGATCAGCACCGTGGTATCACTCTTCTTCTGGATTTCGTCGATCAATTCGATAGCCTGCTTGCCGGTGGAAGGATCCAGATTCGCCAAAGGCTCGTCAAACAGCAGGATCTTCACCTGATTCACCATCACGCCCGCCAGCGAAACCCGCTGTTTCTGACCGCCGGACAGTTCATGGGGCGCATACTCCAGATGATCCTGAACGCCCACCATCGCAGCCACCTGCGCAGTCAGGTCAATCATTTCCTGCTGGGGAACGCAGTTGTTTTCCAGTGAAAAAGCGATATCCTCCCCTACCGTCAGGCCAACAAACTGACCATCCGGATCCTGCAGCACCGTGCCCACATGCTGGGACAGTTCAAAAATGCCGGAATTGGGGGCATCCACGCCATCCACGATCAGCGTGCCCTGATGCTGACCCGCATAGCTATGAGGAATCAAACCGTTGATGCAGCAGGCAAGCGTACTCTTTCCGCTGCCGGACGGGCCAACGATCAGCACCCGCTCGCCGGGATAGATATCCAGATTGATATCATACAGGGTGGGCCGTTTCTGCGCCCGGTACTGGAAAGTGAAATCCTTGAAGGAAATGATGGGTTCCGCCATGTGAGCACCCCTTATCAAAGCGTATGCACGAAAAAAGGGGCAGGGACTCAATCCCCGCCCCTCTGTTGTGAACAGATCTGAATTATTCAGCGTCCAGAGAGCCCTGCTTGGCGATGGTCTTGGTGTAAGCCAGAGCCAGCAGCGTGCCGACGACCACGGAGGTCACGGAGTTGGACAGAGCAGCCATGCCGCCCTGAGCGAACACCTTGTTGGCAGGCTCGGCGTAGATGAGGATATCCAGCACGGGAGCCACAACCAGCCAGGCCAGCACATTGGCAACGATGTTGGCGATGATGAAGGTAACGATTTCCTTCTTGCCGAAGTTGCCTTCAGCGATCTTGCACTTCTTGGCGATCAGGCCAACCACAACGCCCACGAAGGCAGAAGCGATGACCCAGCTCCACCAGGGAGCGCCGCCCCAGCTCAGGTCGATCAGGGTGTGACCGATCAGGCCGATCAGACCGCCGGCGATGGGGCCGAACATAGCAGCCAGCAGGCCCAGGATGGCGTACTGCAGGCAGAAGTTGGTGTTGGGGATGGGGCTGGGGATCGCCACGAAGCGGCCCAGAACGAAGAACAGAGCAGCGCCGATACCGATGGCGACAACCGTCTTGATGGAAGAATTCTTCATTGGTGTATCTCTCCTTTTGATTGTTCCATAGGGCTTAGGCCCTATGAGTGGAGCTTCGGGCAGGACGAAAAACGCGCGGTTTTTGCACCTTACCATCGAAAACAGATATAGTATATGTTTCAAACGCTGGATTGTCAAGGAAATGGGCGGCGGGTAACAGAAGATTTAAGATTGTGTAATGTTTTGTCCCCGCAGGCGCACAAACATAAGCGAAGGCGGCGCCGATAGCTTATCCGGTGCCGCCTGTTGGATGGGTCCTTTTGATTATTTGCTCAGATGGTCTTTCAAAAGCAGAATCGCCTTTTCATAGCCCTGAAAACCCAGACCCTTGATCTGCTCAAGGCAGGCCATGGCAGGGTAGCTTACATGCCGGAAGCTTTCCCGCTGACTCACATCGCTCAGATGCACCTCTACCGCAGGCAACGCAACGGCTTTGAGAGCATCCAGAATGGCAACGCTGGTATGGGTATAGGCCGCCGGATTGATAACGATACCGTCCGCTTTACCATAGGCGCTCTGGATGATATCCACCAGCACGCCTTCGTGGTTGGACTGGAACACTTCCACCTCGATCTCTTCCCGCTGGCATACCTGACGCACATAGGCTTCCAGATCCGCATAGGTCTGCGCGCCATAGATGGCGGGTTCCCGAATGCCCAGCATATTCAGATTGGGGCCGTTAAGCACGAAGAGCTTCATCAAATCCCTCCCAGATGGCATTGGCGCATTGCGCCGGGGTGGTTTCGTTGGGGTAGGCAGCATCTGCGCAATCCGCATACAGGGGTGCGCGCTCGTGATGCAGTTTTTCCACCGCCTCGATGCCGCCAGCGGACAGCGGTCTGCCGCCGGTTGCCAGCAGGCTGACGGGGCGGGTGATCTGCGCCACATAACCGTTCATGCGCAAAGCCGCTCGGTTTTCCGCGTCCTTGATAGCGCCTCCGCCGGTGATGAGAATCCTGCCGCCAATAAGAGCTTCCCGCTGGATAACGGCCTTTTCTCTGGCTCGGAACCCAGCTTCTCCTTCTTTGGCAAAGATATCCGGGATGCTCATGCCTGCCTCTGCGGCGATGAGTGCATCCGTATCCACAGCCTCACGACCGCTGATGCGGGCCAGTTCCTGACCAATGGTGCTCTTGCCGCAGCCCGGCATACCGATGAGTACCAGATTCATGGACTGGGCCCGCAGCTGCTTTTCCGCAGCCTGCGCCCGCTGCGGTTCAACGGGTTTGCCCGTAAACAGTTCGCAAGCCCGCACTGCCTGATACACCAGCATCTTGAGGCCACTGGTAGCGGGAATGCCCAGTTTCTGCGCCTGCTGTAGCAATTGGGTGCGCAGGGGATTATAAATCACATCCAGCACGCCCTTCAGGTTCGGCAGCCGGGTCAGATCCACCGGGGCCGCATGTACATTGGGATACATGCCCACCGGGGTGGTATTGATCAGGTACTCCGCATCGGTATGCTTGGGCAGATCTGCATAGGTGATCTCGCCGCTGCGGGAGATCACCACCGGCGTGCCGCCTGCCTGGCGCACCACATCGCAGGCCGTCAGGGAAGTACCGCCGCTGCCCAGCACCAGCACTTTCTTTCCAGAGAAATCCGCGCCGATGCTGGCTGCCATTTGGGCAAAGCCATACGCATCGGTGTTATCACCAAACAGGGTACCATCGGGCTGTTTCACAACAGTATTGACGCTGCCGATGCGCTGGGCGGTCTCCCCCATCCGCGCCAGATATGGAATCACTGTCTTTTTATAGGGAATGGTCACATTGATGCCCTGAAATTCCCGCCGCTGCATGAAGGCATCCACCGCTTCCGGCGGCATGGGATGGAGCTGATAGTCATAATCAGCCAGCAGCGCATGGAGGATGGCGGAATAGCTGTGGCCCAGTTTTTCGCCGATAAGGCCGTATTCCATCATCCCACCTCAAATCTCGCTGTAGCTGCCCAGATAGGTGAACACTTCGGGGCCTGCGTCCAGTTCGCTGAGCAGCTGCAAAGCGGCTTCATCGTAGACAGAGGCATCCAGATCGAAATAGAACATGAACTCAAAGTCGGTACCGGCAATGGGACGGCTTTCCAGCTTGGTCAGGTTCAGGCCCAGGGCGGAGAACTTGGCGATCATGCTGTACAGGGCACCGGGCTTATGCTGCACGTTGAGCATCAGGCTCATCTTGTTTGCGCCGGGATAGATCTCCAGATTCTTGGCAACACAAATGAAACGGGTGAAGTTGCTGTCGCTGTTGCTGACTTCCGCTTTGAGCACGCCAAGGCCATAGAGAGCGGCGCAGGCAGGCGAAGAAATGGCGGCGATATCGGTACGATCGGAAGCAGCCACCAGCTGGGCGGCAGCGGCGGTGTTCTCGCACACGGTCACCTTCACATTGGGCAGCGTCTTGAGGAACTCGCTGCACTGACCGATGGCCTGCTCATGGCTGACCACCTCACGGATATCCTCCATTTTCACGCCAGACTTTGCCAGCAGGCGGTGGTCGATCTTCAACCGCACGCTGCGCACGATGGAGAAACGGTACTTGCGCATCAGGTCGTACACTTCGGTAACGGAACCGTAGGAGCTGTTCTCAATGGGCAGGATACCGTACTGGCAGAAACCGGAATCCACCGCTTGCAGAACGCCTTCAAAGCGCTTGAAATACATAATGTTGGGCATAGCGAACAGCTTATCGCAAGCCTGCTGGCTGTAAGCGCCCTCCACGCCCTGACAGGCCACCACAGCCTGCTTGGGGAATACCTTGGGGGTGTTCTCAGCAGCCTGAGCGATGTGGTTGCTCAACTGGGTGCGCTCGGTCAGATAACGCTGCTGATAGCTGCGGCTGATATCGAAAATGGTGTTGTAGAGCAGCTTCACATACATCGCCATGCTTTCATCCACGCAGGAAATCTGGCGGTTGATCACTTCTCTTTCGCGGGCAGGATCCAGCACGGGCATGTTGTTCTCTTTCTTGTACTTGGCAATCTCCAGCGCCACCTTCATACGGTCGTCAAAATCTTTGACCAGTCGGCTGTCGATATCGTTGATCTGCTGGCGGAGTTCTTCAATGGTCATGGGTCTCTCTCCTTTATCGCTTCATTTGCTTTCTTTTTCAATAGCGAGGGCGATCAGCTGGTTCAGCTGTGCAACCTCCACAGGATGCAGACGACAATGGCCTATCTTGGTGGGCAGTACCAGTGTCAGGGTGCCGCCGGTGCGTTTTTTATCGGACAGAGCCGCGGCAGTAAGCTGCTCAGCGGTGTAAATGGTGCTGGTGGGCAAGTTGTTGCGCTCAAGCGCAGCGGTCAGCCGGGTGACGGTTTGTTCGTCGCACAGCCCCAACTGATGGGCCAGCTTGGCTGCCAGCACCATGCCGATGGCGACTGCGTGACCGTGGGTAATCTGATAATCGCTGTTCTTTTCAATGGCATGGCCCAAAGTATGGCCCAGGTTAAGCAGCTGACGGCAGCCTGTATCCCGCTCGTCAGCTTCCACAACGGCTGCTTTGGCAGTGATGCATCGCTGGATCAATTCCTCGGTATGGGCCGTCCAGTCTCCGTGTTCAAACCAGCCGAACACCGCATCTTCACCCAGCACACCGTACTTGATGCTTTCGCTGACACCGTCGGCAAGGGTTTCCGGGGGCAATGTTGCCAGCACATCCGGGTCGCACAGTACCATGCGGGGTTGATAAAACGCGCCCAGTTGGTTCTTGCCGGAAGCCAGATTCACGCCGGTCTTGCCGCCCACGCTGCTGTCCACCATGGCAAGCAAGGTGGTGGGCACCTGAATAAACTTGACACCCCGCAGGTAACAGGCTGCCGCAAAGCCCGCCATGTCACCGGGAATGCCGCCGCCCAAGGCCACGATGCAGTCAGAGCGGGTCAATTGCTGCTCGGCCATGAACTCCAGCATGCCCTGCCAATCAGCGAGGGTTTTGTGTTCCTCACCGGGGGTGATGGCATAGCGGACCACCGCAAAACCGCTGTTCTGCAGGGAGGCTTCCACCCGCTCGCCATAAAGGGCGTTCACGGTTTCGTCGGTGAGGATCGCCGCCTTGCAGGTCTTTCCAAGCAAAGCCAGCAATTCCTCGCCCACATGGTCGATCAATCCCCGCCGAATGCGTACCTGATAGGGAGTTCCCGTTTTCACTTCCACGATTCTCACGGCGCATCCCCCTTATGATCGGCGATTTCCTTGCGTTCCTTGCCCTCCCGGAGCAAAGCGCGCAGGGTTTCGGTTTCGTCCGCTGCCAGCGCGTCCCGGTACTGGCAAAGATGGTCGATCAGCTGGTTCAGTTCCGCCAGCAAGGGTTCTTTGTTCAGCTGAAACAGTTCCGTCCACATGTTTTCATCCAGCCGGGCCACGCGGGTCATATCCCGGAAACTGCCCGCAGAAAAGCCGTGGTGTTCCATGGCAAAAGGACTGCGGATGTATGCGCTGGAGGTGACATGGGCCAACTGGGAGGTATACGCGATCACCTTGTCGTGGTTCTCCGGCGTTGTGATGACCACCCGGGCAAAGCCCAGTTCCCGCCAAAAATGCTTCAGGCTTTCCAGCGTCTGGATATCCGTGCCCCGGGGCGGGGTCAGGATCATGGAGGCATTCTGGAACAGGCTGGCGGTGGCGTGGTCAAAACCGGAATACTCCATACCTGCCATGGGGTGACCGCCCACAAACAGGAAGCCATTCTCCTGAGCGATCTGCCACAGCGGCTCGCAGACCGCTGCCTTCACGCCGCACACATCCATCACCAGCGCGCCCTTGCGGATGAGGCTTGCATGGCTGGTTACAAAATCAACAGTAGCCTTGGGCCATGTGGCTACGATGACCATATCGCAGATGCTGAGGCGCTCGTCGTTGAGATCGCCGTCAATGGCATCCAGCAGGCGGGCTTTGTACATGGTCTGCTCGTTGGTGTCATAGCCCAGAATGGTGTGCTGGGGCATGTATTTCTTCAGGGTTTTGGCGATGGAACCGCCGATGAGACCCAGACCGATGATCGCGATATTCATGAATCAGACCCCCTTGCCAGCCTTGTAGGCATGAGGCAGGATGGCGTTGACGGACTGCATCACATCCGCGAAGGCTTCGGGGGTAAGGCTCTGGGCACCATCGCACAGAGCGTGCTTGGGATCGTTGTGCACCTCGATCATCAGACCATCCGCACCAACAGCGGCGGCAGCCAGCGCCATGGGTTTGACCATCCAGGAAATACCGGTGGCGTGGCTGGGGTCGATGACCACGGGCAGATGGCTCAGCTTTTTCAGCATGGGCACCGCGGACAGATCCAGCGTGTTGCGGGTGGAGGTTTCAAAGGTGCGGATACCGCGCTCACACAGGATCACGTTGTCATTGCCGCCCGCCATGATGTATTCGGCGCTCATGAGCAGCTCCTGCAGGGTATTGGCAAGGCCGCGCTTGAGCAAGATGGGCTTGCCGGTGTGGCCCAGTTCCTTGAGCAGCTCGAAATTCTGCATATTGCGGGCACCCACCTGAATCACGTCTACTTCGTCAAACAGATTCAGCTGGCTCAGGTCCATGATCTCCGTTACCACGGGCAGGCCGGTGATCTTCTTGGCTTCCAGCAGCAGATTGAGACCCTGACCCCGCAAGCCCTGGAAAGCATAGGGAGAGGTGCGGGGCTTGAACGCGCCGCCACGGAGCATGGTCGCGCCAGCAGCCTTGACCGCCTGTGCCACCTGACAGATCTGCTCTTCACTCTCGATAGAGCAGGGGCCCGCAATCACGCTGAAAATACCGCCGCCGATGGAGGTATTGCCCACGTTGATCACGGTATCGTCCTCGTGGAACTTGCGGTTGGCGTTCTTGTAAGGCTCCTGAACGCGCTTTACATCCT
>SVGQ01000003.1 GCA_015056245.1 Clostridiales bacterium
GCTCTTGTACAAGTAGGTATGGCAAAACCACAATACATTCCAAGGATACTATCCTGCTTTCATGGTGCTGATTTATCGAAGTACAAAGACAGTATGCGTCCGCTGCTTGAAAAAGATATGGAAGAAACTAAAAGATTACTAACTGAGTAAATTCCAATTTGTCGAGTAGACGATAAAACGAATTCCTGTCATTTCTTCCGGTCATAGGCGCGGTACTGCGCCCATGAACCCGCCGGCTGCGTTTCTTCGGTTGACAGGCAGCCAGCACCGGTGTACAATAAGCCAAATTCGGGAAGGAGGTACGGCTATGACAAGCATCCGCGCTATGATGAGCAGCATCACCGTACAAAAGCGCGCCGAGATCGCACAGATTTCGCCGGGCTTGTATTGTCGTATCTATTTTCCGGGTCATTCATTCGTAGTGTAACATCCGGAGGATCAGGACGGTGCAGGTCGAAAGGTTTTCGATTTGCACCGCTTTTTTTGTTTTTGAAAGGAGGCGGGTCATATGCCGGAACAGTCCGTTCACCCCCGGGAAGACGCGGAAATCCACCAGCAAACCATACTGAACGGGAAAGGAGAACACTATGAAAACCATCGACAATGCTGTTCTGGCTGGCTACAATGCCGGCATCGAAAAAGACCGCCTCAGAAGCGGCATCGGACTGATCGAGTTTGAAAGAACCAAAGAGATCCTTTTGGAAAAACTGCCTGACCCTCCGGCGGTGATCTATGATATCGGGGGCGCTTATGGCGAATATGCCTGGTGGCTGGCTTCCCTTGGCTATGAGGTGCATCTGTTTGACCTGTCGGAGACCAATATCCGCATGAGCGCTGAAATGGCAGCGGAATACCCGGGTGTGGAGCTGGCGGATGCCATGGTGTGCGATGCCCGCGCCATTCCCCGTCCCGGAGAAAGCGCAGATGCCGTCCTGCTGATGGGGCCGCTTTATTCCATCACAGAATATGATGAACGGATCCTGGCCATCAGGGAGAGCCGTCGTCTGCTGAAAAGGAACGGGATCCTGTTTTCCGCTGCGCTGACGCCCTACAGCGTGCTGGTGTCCCGGCTGGCAGTGTATCACGGGGAAAGCATCAAGAAACGGCGGGAACTGGATGACCCCGCTATTCTATCCATCATTGAGCGTGCCTTGACTGACGGCTGCTATATCAACCCGGAAAAGAGGATCGCCACCGGGCTGGGCTCCTCCCATCTGCACACGGCAAAAGCGCTGCGGGAAGAACTGGCGCGGGGCGGCTTTGATACGGTATCGGTTCATGGGGTAATGGGCGGTGCATGGCTCGCGCCCCATCTGGACGAACTGCTTGCCCATGAGGACACCAAGGCCGTTTTGATGAAAACCGTCCGGATGCTGGATACCCATGAGGAGATCATCGGGCTATCCGGTCACATGCTGGCGGTTTCCAGACGGGGGTAGGCGGGATGCCTTCCCCAAAGCCGCAGGGATCCACACACACCGCAAATGATGTACGTTGATCCCTGCGGCAGGCTTCAGCCCGGGGATGCTGCGCAAAGGCTGGTCATTCGGGTCCGCAGATGCTATAATGAAGCCTGCCATTTTTCATACCACAGAGGTGAACCATCCATGCGTTTCATCCCCCGTCAGGTTTCTGCTGATGCCGCTGCGCTGGAGGCTCTGCGCCCCTATGACGGCGTAGTGGCCCGGCTGCTGCATGCCCGGGGCGTACGCACTGCCCAGCAGGCGGACGCTTTTCTTCATCCGGAGCTTTCCATGCTGCATGATCCCCTGCTGATGCAGGGCATGGCGGAGGCGCTGAAGATCCTTGCGGAGGCCAGAGAGCGTCAAACGCCAACTGTAGTGTATGGTGACTACGATGTGGACGGCATCTGCGCCACCTCCATCCTGACCCATGCGCTGCGCCGCTATGGCCTTGAGGTCACGCCCCATGTGCCGCTGAGGGCAGAGGGCTACGGCCTCAACTGCGATGCTGTGCGGGAGATGGCGAAAACCTACCGGCTGATGGTCACTGTTGACCTGGGCATCACCAACCACGAGGAAGTGCGGCTGGCCCAGAGCCTTGGCATGACGGTCATTGTAACTGACCACCACGGGCTGGGGCTGGAAATGAGCCCTGCCGATGTGGCGATGAATCCCCTGCTGGGGGATTATCCCTTTCCCCGGCTGTGCGGCGCGGGTGTGGCCTTCAAGCTGGCAACGGCGCTGCTGGGTGTGGAGAACTGCCATGAGTATCTGGATTTGGCTGCCCTTGCCACTGTGGCGGATATCGTGCCTCTGCGGGATGAAAACCGGGTGATCGTATCCTGCGGCCTGCCGGTGATTCAGGCAGCCAAACGGCCGGGTATCCGGGCACTGTTGGAGGTCAGCGGCAATCCCAGCCCGGTTACCTCCGATACGCTGGGGTATCAGCTGGGGCCCCGCATCAATGCCGCGGGCCGTCTGGGGGACGCCAATCTGGCGGTGGAGCTGCTTATCACCACCGATCCCGCCAAGGCCCAGTCTCTGGCTCAGCAGCTGGATGACTGGAACACCCAGCGCAAGAATGAAGAGACCCGTCTGGTCAATGCCGCCAAACAGGCCGCAGAGGGCCACGACTTCGCTGCTGAAAAAGCCCTGATCATTACCGGGGACGGCTGGCATGCGGGCATCATCGGTCTGGCTGCCGGACGGCTCTGCACCCAGTACAGCTGCCCGGTGTGCGTCCTGTCCAGAGAGGATGGCGTGCTCCATGGCAGCCTGCGCAGCGTGCCGGGGGTACATATCCACAACTGCCTCAAGGAATGCGATGATCTGCTGACCCGCTACGGCGGTCATGAACAGGCCGCAGGCGTAACCCTGCCTGCGGAGAATGAAGAGGCCTTCCGGCAGCGTTTGCAGGCGGCTGTCGCCCGGTATGACGAAGCGCTGTTCCTGCCTGCTCAGCTTTACGATGAGACCGTCTCCCTGCAGGAATGCACCCGGGAGCTGTACCAACAGCTGTGCATGCTGGCGCCCTTTGGCTGTGAGAATCCTTCGCCTCTTTTGCTGACAGAGGATGTCTGGCCCATCGAGCACCGGGCTGTTGGTTCCGAGGGCTCGCACCTGAAGCTGTCCCTGCGGCAAAACGAGCGCATCCTGCCGGGTATCGCCTTTTCCATGGGCGCGCTTGCCGCCCGCATGCCCGACCGGGTGGATGCGGTGTTTGCGCTGGATATCAACGAATTTCGGGGTGAGACCAGCCTGCAGGCACAGGTGAAAGCCCTGCGCCCTGTCCGGGAAAGTCTCATGGAGCAGTTGGCCCAGCCTGACGGCATCCGTCAGCAGGAAGCCCTGCTGGACCACCTGACCGGCGGTTTTGCTCTGTGTGTTGAATGCGAGCCAGCCGTTGCGGATGCCACCATGGCAATGCTGACTGCCGCCGCTCAGGAAGGCTCCCGGGGCCTGTTGATCCTGACCCATAGCAACAGCACGGCCCATGCCCTGTTGCAGCTGAATCCGGATCTGACCCTGTGTGACCGGGGACTGCCGGATCCCCGCTGCTTTGCCACCCTGATGCATCAGCCCCGCTGGGAGACGCTGCAAGGCCACTGGCGGCAG
Source organism: Clostridiales bacterium (assembly GCA_015056245.1). Lineage (GTDB taxonomy): Bacteria > Bacillota > Clostridia > Christensenellales > Aristaeellaceae > Limiplasma. Next base: position 3,579 of record SVGQ01000003.1, read on the forward strand.
GTGTATCTGGCGGATGGCGAAGCCTTTCCGGGGCAGGCCGCTCTGCTGCGCCGGCAACTGCCGGACGCGGTGGTTCATGTGTTGCCCTGCTCAGCCGGTCTGACGGCTCTGCGTACCTCGCTGGATGCCGGCGACGATCTGTGCCGCCGCCTGTATAAAGCCCTGCGGGGCATGGTGTTCCACTCTGCTGCGGAAGCTGCTGCTTATACCGGCATAACTGCCGTGCAGGCGGAAACAGCCCTGCATGCCTTCCAGCAGCTTCGCCTGATCGACTATCAGTCCAAGCCTTTCGGTTATACCCTTCTGCCCCCGGTTAAGTGCAATCTCAGCGACAGCCGGATTCTGGGAGCCATCCGTCAGGGGTGATGGCTTTGGAGAAGGAAGGGCGCGGGGTGTGGGCATGGCTGTATCACATGCGGCAACGCGGAACAGCCGCCCTGTAGTGGGAAACCTAAGCCCTGCCGGGCTTCAGACGGCTGCTTTGCCCGCCGAATCCCCGTTGATTCGCTCATGATATCAGGAGGTCTCCCCATGAAAAAAGGAAATCCGGCTGCGCTGCTGCCCATCGGCGTGTTTTTGCTGTTGTATCTGGGATTGGGCTTGTTGTTTGAGTATGGAATGAAGATCCCCATGGGCTTTTACAATGTGCCCATCGTTGCGGCGTTTCTGGTGGCGATTCTGGTGGCCTGCCTGCAAAACCGTCGCCTCTGCTTTGAGGATAAACTGGAGATCATGGGCCGGGGCGTGGGAGATAAAAACATCATCACCATGCTGCTGATCTTTCTGCTGGCAGGCGCGTTCGTGGGCGTGGTGGGCCGGTCCAGCGCCCAAAGCGTGGCCTATTTCATGCTGAACCTTATTCCCGCCCGGTTCGCGGTGGCGGTGCTGTTTGTGGTCAGCTGCTTTATTTCCACTGCCATGGGTACCTCTGTGGGCACCATTTCCCTGCTGACGCCCATTGCGGTGGAGGTAGCCACTGCATCCGGGTGCAATGCGGCCTTGTGCATCAGTACGGTGATTGGCGGGGCGATGTTCGGCGATAACCTGTCCGTGATCTCCGATACCACCATCGCGGCCTGCAACGGTCAGGGTTGCGCCATGAAGGACAAATTCCGGGGAAATTTCCTGATCGCGCTGCCTGCGGCCCTGCTGACGCTGGTGGTGGTGCTGGCGGCAACCGCCGGGATGGATCCTGCGCCCATTCACCATGAATATGACCTGCTGCTGATGCTTCCCTATCTTCTGGTGCTGATTGGCGGCGTAGCCGGTCTGAATGTGTTTGTGGTACTGCTGACCGGCGTGGTATCCGGCACGGTGATTGTGCTGGCTACCGGCAGCGTGGTGCCGCAGCAGGGCCAGACCATGTTCAGCCAGCTGCTCAGCAATATGGGCGGCAATATGGCGGGCATGTTTGAAACTTGTATGGTGGCGGTGCTGGTGGCGGCGCTGTGCGCCCTGATCCGCGAAAACGGCGGCTTTGATGCGCTGCTGTCCTTCATCAAGCGGGTATTCCGGGGCAAGCGGGGCGGTCAGCTGGGTATGGGCCTGATGGTGGCTGCCATGGATGTGGCGACTGCCAACAACACTGTAGCCATCGTAATGGCAAACCCCATCGCCAAGGAAATGAGCCGGGACTATGGCATCACCCCCAAGCGGGCGGCCAGTCTGCTGGATACCTTCAGCTGCATCACGCAGGGCGTGATCCCCTACGGCGCCCAGATCCTTGTGGCGGTATCCACTGCGGCTGAGATGAGCTGCCTTGTTTCCGCATTCGATCTGATCCCCAAGCTGTACTATCCCTTGCTTTTGCTGATCACCTCGCTGGCAGCCATTGTGCTGCCGGGGAGGAAAGCGGCAAAGGATGCGTAAGCTGCTGTTCTGCGGCTGAGACCGGTGCGCTGCCAGCGTTTCTGCATGGGTGTTCCCACGATAGGCAAGGGCGCAGCCGGCAGCGTGGGCAACGCCCCGCGGTGTGTATTGGCAAGGAATGACGACAAACCAATTTGACCGGCTTCTGTTTCGTGCGGAAGCCGGTTTTTGTTTTGCCTGTTTGAAAAGCGGGAAGCCTCAAAGGCTGCCGTTGCCTGCTGTGTCAGCAGCAATGGTCAGACTATGTCTGCCTCCGAACATAAAAAGTTGACAATGCAACTTCTCTGTGCTATGATGGCAAAGTTGAATTATCAACTTTCGTCGTGCGGGCCTTTTTTCCCTGTGAAACCCGCACCACTGTGAAAGGAGAACCCCATGCTGGATCGTTTTGAACGGTTTTCCCTTGCCATATCGGAGATCAACCGGCACTGGCATAAGCTGGCTGCCGAAGAACTGGCCCCCTACGGCCTGAAATCCGCCCATGCCACCTACCTGACCGCCATGGCCCGCCATCCGGAGGGGATCGCTGTGCCAGAGCTGTGCGAAGAGTGCGGCAAAGACAAATCCGATGCGTCCCGCATGCTGGCCATTTTGGAAGAAAAGGGGCTGATCACTAAGCAGGCCACCGGTGGCAGCCGGTACAGGGGCTTGCTTCTGCTGACGGCTCAGGGCCAGCAGGCAGCCGCCCATGTCTGCCGCCGGGCAGGGGCTGCCGTGGAGGCTGCGGGCAGAGACCTTCGTCCCGAAGAACGGGATCTTTTTTACCGCGCGCTGGACTCCATCACTGCCAATCTGCGCAGACTGAGCAAAGAGGGCATCCCTCAGGAATGACCGAAGGTGTTCCCGGAACAGCAGCCTTGCCGGTAGCTGTCGCCTGCGCTGCGCCCCTGACGCGAAATTTGCTTTGTGAAAACGCTTTGGCGAAAGATACTGCCTTCCCTGCGTTTTCCCATGCCTGTCCAACTCCATTATCAACCGATGCGCCGCCGCATCCCCAAAAGGAGAGATCGATCATGCAGACCCGTATTATTATTGATTCCACTGTTGACCTGATGCCTGAAGTGAAGGCCCGTACCACGGTTGTGCCGCTGACGGTCCATTTTGGCGAGGAAGAGTATATCGATGGCGTGACCATCTCCCACCAGCAGTTTTATGAAAAGCTGGTGGAAACCGATGTGCTGCCCCGCACCAGTCAGGCCAGCCCCGCCGCCTTTGCCAAGGCTTACGAAGCCGCCAAAGCAGCCGGGCAGCAGGCCGTTGTGCTGACGGTATCCGAAAAGCTCAGCGGTACTTATCAGAGCGCCATGATCGCCGCACAGGATTATGACCATGTGATCGTGGTGGATACCGGTTCCGTGGCGATCGGCGGCGGTATTCTGGCAGAGTATGCCCTACAGCTGGCGGATCAGGATCTGGATGCCCGTACCATTGCCCTCCGGCTGGAGGAAGCCAAGGGCAAGATCTGTGTTGTGGCATTGCTGGACACGCTGGAATACCTGAAAAAGGGCGGTCGCATTTCCAGCGCGGCTGCTTTTGCCGGCGGCTTGCTGAACCTGAAGCCGGTGCTGGCGGTAGAGGGCGGCGAGATCAAAGTGCTGGGCAAAGCCCGGGGATCGAAGCAGGGCAACAACCTGCTGGTAAGCGAGATCGACAAGGCCGGCGGCGTCAACTTTGATATGCCGGTACTGCTGGGGTATACGGGCCTGTCCGATACGCTTCTGCAAAAGTACATCCATGACAGTGAAGCCCTCTGGGCCCACAGCAAAACGGCCCTCAACGCAACCATCATCGGCAGCGTGATCGGTACCCATGCGGGTCCCGGTGCGATCGCTGTGGCGTTTTTCGCGCGGTAAGGGCAACAAAAGAACCTCCGAAGAGGCGTGCTTGACGCACTGCCCATTCGGAGGTTCTTTTCTGTAAGGATCATATGGCTGCGGGCAGGGATTTGCCCCCAGACCCATTATCCCTCATACGGATTGGTATGCAGATAGCTGTCCTCGATCGCTCCGGAGGCATCCGCGCCGATGACCTCGAAGAACATCAGGCTGCCGCCCGCCATGGGCACGGGGAAGGAAAACTCCGGCGGCTCGGGGATCACGGTGGTGGCGTCCGCCATATGGGAGGGCAGGGACAGGGCGATGCGCTCCGTGTACTCTGCGCCGGTCTCCAGATTACGCAGACCCTTGCATTCGCCGCGGACGATGATGTTGACCGTATCCTGCATGGGGTTGTAGGACTGGATGGCGTAGGTGTTGTTATCGTAGGCCAGGAAGGAGTGACGGCCTTCGCCTGCCATATAGACCCGCTGGCCCATGCTGATGTGCTTGGCAATGCCCTGCCAGACCTCCCGGGGCAGTTTGTAGAGATCGGCAAAATTTTCGGGCACATTGAGGATGAACAGGCGGCCCTTGCCGTAGCTGTCCTCGGTCATCAGGGGGAAGGTATGCTCCCCGGCGATGAGGCCCACATCGGGGCAGGTGGCGTTGGTCTTGTAGGAGAGGATCTCGAAGAGCAGCTTCTCATGACCCTTGCAGAAGGCGTTCTCCCGGTAGTTGTAGTGGGAGATCATGTATTCGTCGCAGAGCACATGACGGTGGGTCAGGCGCACGGAGGTGAGATCCTTCATGCCGTTATCGTAGTTCTGGCGGAAGAAACCGGTGGTGACCACCGCGTTGCCGCCCCGGCGCAGGTAGGCTTCCAGCTTGTTCATGGCGGTGGGGTCGCAGGCAGTGCTTTCGGTAAAGAGCACCACGGGAGCGGTTTCGTCAAAGTAGGGGGAAGGTTCCACGGCGATGCCGCCCATGCCCAGATAGTTGTACAGCTGATCCTCGCCGTCGCCGTCAAAGGGTTCCCAGGCCGCCACGCCAATGGGGTTGCCCAGCTTGCCCAGCACCTGATCCATGCGGATCAGCTCGTGGCCCAGAGCGGGCAGCAGGGCGGTGTTCTCCATCACGGAGAAGTTGAAGAGCATCAGTTCTTTGGCCTTGGCCAGCATGGTCATATCCGCTTGCTGGAGATAGAAATTCATGTTGGCAGTGGAGCCGAAGGGGTCGATCCAGCCGCCGCCATTGCGTCCGGGGGCGGTGTTTTCCATCAGGCGGATGATGGAATAGGACAGGTACCGCTGCAGGTGCTGGGCCGAGTACTGAGGATCGCGGGTCTCGGTGCCGGTGTAGACCATATCGAAGATATCCTTCTGCTTGCCGGGGTTGTAGCCGCATTCCTGATAGCTTTCGTACCAGTTGGGGTATTTGATGATGAAATTCACCTTGGGGTTGACACGCTTGGCTTCGTCCACGATCACATGGGCAAAGTCCTCCATCATATGGAGCCGGTAGTCCTTCCAGCTGTGCTTGCCCTTGGCCTGGATGCACATCTCACAGGTGCAGCTGGTGAAGAAGAAGTCGTCCAGAATGATCTCGTCAAACACGGAGGCGATATCCCGCACGATCTGCACGTAGCGCTCCCGGTGGGCGGGATCGGTGTAGCAGAAGGTGTCGTAGTAGGAGGGCTTGCGCTCACCGTTGACCAGCACGGTGGAGGTGATGCCGCCGGAAGTTTCGATGCCGTTGCGTTCAAACAGTTCCTTTACCTGACGCAGACGCTCCACGGAAATATCCACCAGACCCCGGTGGTTTTCGATATAGACCTTGTCCAGATGCACATAGTGCTTGTAGTAGTCGATGGCTTTCTGAATGTCCGCGTCGGTGGCGGTGTGGATGTAGTAGGCATAGACGTATGCCGCCAGCTTGAAATGCTTGTAGGATTCCATGATACAGCCTCCTTGGGCGTTGTTGATTGTTGGCAACATGGTATCACGAAAACGTTGGAAATTCAAGCGGGCGCAGAAGGGAGAAGAAAGGTAATGACAGTTATTTTTTGATGCGCCTCTACAGCTTGATGGCTTTGATCTGCTTGTGCATTGCTGCTGCGGGTGCTATACTGGCCCTGTATGACGCGAAGGGAGGGATGCGCATGCATCGCCTGTATCTGGTGGAAGGGCTGCCCTGCTCGGGCAAGAGCACCACATCGGCGTATGTGGCCTCTTTATGGAAAGAACCAGTCTGTTTTGTGGATGAGGGCACCGGTGACCATCCTGCGGATTACGAGTTCCATGCGCTGGCTCCTGCCGGGATGGTGGGGGAGGAAAGCCGCATCGTGCCCCTGAGCAGCTACAGCGGAGAGATGTTCGACCGTCTTTTGCAATACAAGATCTACGATTTTCTGCCGTGGGATGTGGAAAAGCCCCTGATGCTGGACAGATGGCGGCAGTTTGTGGCATCTGCGCAGGCAGACACCCGGTATGTGTTCAACTGTGTGCTTTTGCAGAACCCTATGTGCGAAACCATGATGCGCTTTGGCTTTGCCCCGGAGGTTTCGGAAGGCTATATCGGTGAGATCGCCCGGATCACAGAACCCATGGAGCCGGTGGTGATCTACCTGCGGAATGAGGATATCGCCGCCTCGGTGGAGAAAGCCTCGGCAGAGCGTCCGGGCTGGCTGGAGGGCGTGATCGATTATCATGTGAATGGCGCGTATGGCAAAAGCATTGGTGCGCAAGGTTTTGATGGATATATCCAGTGCCTTGAGGAACGCCAGCGCAGGGAGCTGGATATCCTGAGCAGGCTGCCGGTGCGCAGTCTGGTAGTGAACAATCCCCAACGGGATTGGGCTGGGGCCAGGGAGAGCATCCGCGAGTTTGTGGGCTCTGTTCACACCCGGGCTGTAGTATGTAAAGGGGAGTTTATGACGCTCCCCAATACATCCTGACTGCGGCTCATTTGTGGTGAATGAAAGCGGTTATGAAGAAAGGGGTAGCATTTTAGCCATAACCGATTTTTCACAAACTACGAAAGGATCATACCAAGGTAATCCATCCAAGGGACGAATGGTTGATTTTTGAAAACACCCATGAGGCAATCGTCGATAAAGAAACATGGGAACTTGCTCAGAAACTGCGTCAGACGCCAAGACGGCACGATTCTTTTGAACATGCAAACCCATTGACCGGCCTTTTATTCTGTGCAGATTGCGGAGCGAAGATGTACAATCGTCGTTCACGGGCCAATCCTGAAAAGGGACATAGATCCCGCGACTGCTATGAATGTTCAACGCACAAGCTGACCGGTCGCTACAAAGAAGATAAATGCTGCACGCACAATATTTCAACCAAAGCGGTTCGCGAATTGGTGCTGGAAGCAATTCGCCAAGTCAGCAAATACGCTTTGGAAAATGAAGAAGCGTTCGTTCAGCAAATCCGCAAGGAAGCGGAGATTCAGTATGAAGCTGCCGCCAAAGACCTACGCAAGAAAATCCGAAAAGATCAACGTCGCCGGGATGAACTGGATGTGCTGTTGAAACGATTGTACGAATCCTATGCCTTGGGTAAGCTGCCGGAGAAGCGATACGAAGCATTGTCTGCTGAGTATGAACAGGAGCAGGCGGCGTTAGAGATTTCGCTGGCAGAAGATCAGCACAGGTTGGAAATCTTTCTTGAGGATACCACCCGGATTGATCAGTTTATGGAACTGGCAAAAAAGTATACTGATCTTTCCGAACTGACCACCCCCATGCTCAATGAATTCGTTGACAAGATTCTCGTACACGCACCGGTAAAAGATCCGAAATACGGGCGAATGCAACAGGTGGATGTGTATCTGAACTTTGTCGGCTGTGTGCAAATTCCTTCGCCAGAGCCAACAGCAGAAGAACTTGAAGAACTGGAGCGCCTGGCACGGCGCAGAGAGATCAACAAACGAACGTATGCCAGGCGGAAGGAACGGGAAAGGCAGAAAAAACTCTTGGCTTTGGAGCAGGCTGGTCAGGAAGGGAAAACGTTTTTATCAGCCATGAATCAGGCAGATGGATAATCCACCTATCCGGAGTACCGATGTTCAGACTATCTGACCCCTCACTTTGTGAGGGCGCAATTATACGCACGGTGCCCGTGCATTGCGCTCCCTGAGAGGCATTACATGCAGCTCGCTGGCAGAGGGGATTTCCCCCTTTGCCAGCACCAGGGAGGCAAGCCCTCCCTGCGCCGATTCCATCGGCTACCCATCAGACAGTGCTGATGTGATGAATAAAAGGAGATGATATCATAGTATTCATCTCATACTCAGCATTCTTTGAATGTGTAGCCGTATGATTCATCATGCTCAAATGGGGATTGGGGATTTTTCCCCAACAAGAAAAACCGACAGAGAAGCAGCTGGCTCTCTCTGTCGGTTTTTCTCATGTGTGGCCACACATGCATTGCTTGCTGCTATAAATTGTTTCTCGCTTTTTGATCTATCGAACTACGTGAAAAAAATGGATGGGCTTGTTGTGTATGTGGCAGACTATATCATGGAACATGAGATTACTGTATACATAACATCGGAAAAAACATCTAGGGCTTAATATGAAATATCAAAAAACTCCTTATCCCCCCTATCAAACAGCACCGCCATCCGCTAGTTTATTCACATCGCGGATGGCGTTTTTTTCTCGTTTCAATCAAACAATCTGCAATTGAAATGGTTATGATAATCAAAAAACAGAATGCTTCCTGCTGAAAACATGAAATACAAACGAGTGATACAACCGTCAGCTCCAGACAGATCGGGCTTGATTGACAAGCTCAAATGTTTACGGAAGCCATTCGGTACAAATCCACTTCCGAAAACATAAGGACAGCAACATCATTATCTTGAAGCTGATTAACAATTTTGACAATAATATTATGATTTCTGAACTCATCCATTTCGGTATTTTCGTCAAATTGAGTGTAATACAGTCCGAATGTTATGTAGTTGTTTGGCGCACAATTTGACGAAAGGAAGCGAGGCTCCACATTTTCAGTTGCATGACCATCATATCCATACTCTGTATAGCCTTTTGGTCTTGAATGAATGTTCTGGATGATTTTTTGGTATATCTTAATCGACTGATCCTTGTTCCGATTTTGCTCGGCATCCGTCTCGTTAGTAAAATATATCGAGATGTATTCTCTATCGGACAAGGATAGTTGAGTATAATCAATGTGATTCATCAATCGAAAGTATTTGGAGATTGTCGAACAATACACTTGCGTTTTCAGAAGTGGTTTGATCCTTTTGCTATGTAACACTTCTTCAAATCCTTCTAACTTATAATGCGAGTACAGGTATTGAAGCAGGGACATTTCAAAATATGGGTTATTCATCGCTCAGCTCTCCATGCTTTTATTGTAATCCGTTTTTTGACAATCCAGTATGGATGATCTGATGTAATTATTACATGAACCTCGCTTAAAACCAATAGGAACATTTATTTCATTGAGCTAACAAGTTCCATCAGCATTTCCTTTTGTTTGGGTTCCAAGGCAGCCCAATGGATAAAGAACTGCTGCTGTTCGGGCGTCAACTCAACCATATTCCCCTCAGCAAAGAATTGGGATAGCGTTATTCCGAAGCCATTGCAAAGAGCGCGCAAGGAAGGAATCGTAGGTTCTGTATTTCGACGCCACATATTCGATATGGTGGTTTGGGCAAGTCCGGAACGCTTGGCAAGCTCATAAACCGTCCAACCACGTTCATCCATCAGTTCTTTGATACGCTTCTTTGTATCCATTCCAATGCCTCCACACGTTTCGATAGTCATATTTTACGGAACATTTGAGTAGCACAAAAGAAGTCATAAGGGTTGTAATATACATACCATATGGTATATAATGGGTGAATCATATGAACGGTAACAAAAGGGGACGATTCGATGAAGTAACATTTGTTGGTGTATCATATGACGATCTGGGCGCTTTCTGTAGAATATAGCGGAAATGATTATTCACAGGAGGCAAAGCGATGACACACACAATGTATGGATATGTTCGTGTATCCAGCAAGGAGCAGAATGAAACAAGGCAATTACTTGCAATGGACGAGTTTGGGGTCGATAGGAAAAATGTCTTTCTTGAAAAACAGTCAGGTAAGGATTTCAACAGACCAGTCTATAAAGCCCTTTTACATTGCCTGAAAACAAACGATGTGTTGGTTGTGAAAAGCATTGATCGTCTTGGCAGAAACTATGACGAGATTCTTGAGCAATGGAGATTTATCACCAATATTGTTTTGCAGTTGTTATCATATGTTGCTCAAACAGAAAGAGAGTTAATTAGGCAAAGACAAGCTGAAGGGATTGCCGCAGCAAAAGCCCGTGGAGTTCACTTTGGTCCAAAGCCAATGACCCCACCTTCGCAATTTCAACAGTATCACATTCTGTGGCAAGACGGTAAAGTTTCAGCAAGGGAAGCTGCCCGACAACTTCATGTTTCGCATAAGACATTTCTGAAGTGGGTAAAAACAAAATAGTGCTGCCTAGTCTTCTAAACACAGAAACTATTTTGGGAAAAATTGTGGACAATCGCCAACGTCGTGTGGTATTATTAAATTGATGCAAAATATGACAATATTGGACGTTTTCAGATGCTTTTTTCCGAAATGAAAAGCGGTGGTGGTTTCCTACAATCGGCACCATTTTCATTTGGGACGCTTAGCATCTGTAATACCAGACATTGTTATTGATGTTTGAAAGGGGTATTCCTATGAGATCATCGGTGCTTGCTTATCGGCTTTTGTCGCTTCTCTTAGTTATGCTGCTGTTGCCAATGAGTGCATTCGCGTATGTGTACGATGAGAATGTCAGTTACTATGAATCGTTGCCTGCGGTAGAACAATATATGAAAACAATGAAATCACCGACACAAACAATCATTGAGAGCGATAATGTGAAAGGTGAAGATCATCGAATCAGTATCTATAAGGGGTGTCACGAAAGACTGCAGGCACTTGGATATTGTTTGTCAGACTATAACAGAAACCGGTACTATTCTGACGATTATGTAACAGCAGTCTCCATATTTGCTCAACAGATGGGACTTGGTGATTGTTTTGATGGGCAAAAAACGACACCATTCCTTCGGGCAGTGATTATGGCAGACGGGGTTGCTCAACCCGTCATTGTTGCTCCGATCAACCATCGTCTCTACTATACCAAGAATGAGAAAGTATATTCCTTGAAAGAACTTGTTCAAGCCAAACCGGCTGAGATGGTCTGCTGGAAAGGAACAGTAGCAGATGTGAAACTGCTTTCTGGAACGAAGGTGCGATATACAGTAAGCTGTGAGGATGAAACCTTCGTCGTAGAATTTGTTCATCCGACCAGAAGTTCTACTTTCCTGAAAGATGATAATGTCATTGTTTATGGCAGAGTCGTTGCTAATGAGGATGTACAGATTTTGGCAGATATGATTGCCTATTCGAAATAAACAAGATCAACTAATATATACCGAAAAGAGGGACTGATGATGAAAAAAAGAGCATGGTTCAGCGTAATGCTGGTTTGCTTAATCATGTTGATGTGCTCTTGTACGGCTGTACCACCAGATCAGAATCCGAGTGGTAACATCGGAGGCTTGGAAACACCACCCCCTACTGACATTCTTACGGATGAAGCGGAAGAAAACTCTGATTCATCTGCGTTGGTTGATAGCGTCACTCCGGCTCCTTTGGTGCCATTCACAGGCATTCATCAGGTACAGGTGTTTGTTGACGCAACGATGCCGATGATGGGTTTTGTTGATATGGAGGAGCGTTCCGATTATATCACGCTTATGGAATCCTGTCGTACTGCAGCTGCACAATGTTTTCCAAATGGGCGAGAATATGCTTATCGCATCGACATTGACCAACCAATAGAAAACGCGGGTCTTGTCAATGGACTCTCGTTGCAGGAAGCATCTTCTCCCAGCTTCTATCTCTCCTCGGATTTGACACATTATCCAGCAAAGGTATATTCCGCTCCTTCTGACTCGCACCGTTCTTCTGAACGTTTTAATGAATTCCATTTGAGTTATTACCATGCGTATGGTAAAGCGGAACCGGCAACTGACATTCAAACGCAGAATCCTGTCGCGTGGGCAATCAATCAGATGGATCCATCTCTCGATAATATCGCCATTATTTTCAGCGATTTGTCGGAACTTCAGTTTGATTCCTCCAAACTTACCACAGCGATTCAGACGCAAGTATTTGGACAGGGAAAGACAATCGGTATTTTGGCTATGCAAAGCAACTTTGCAGGTTTGGTACCCATGAGCAATGGCTGGTTTGTCTGGGGGTCTGAACCAACGGGTACACTTTGGAAGATGCTCGATTATACGCATTATGAGCTTGGCATCTCCATTGATCCTGAGCTTCGCCAAACAGCGCAGCGCCCGCTTTATGTTATCTGTGTGGGCGAATCAGATGCAGTTAATCGCTTTGTAAATACACTGAACAGCCAGATGAATATCCGCTTTACCGATGAAGCAACTCAATTGAATTTGCGGGCTTTCGATGTGGATTTCGGCACCAAGAACGTGAATATCGCAGACTCCGTCTCGTTGGCATCCAACACCCAAGAGGGCATGAATTTGGTGGATGAGGGAGACCGATTGACAACTGTTACGCTTCAGCGTATGCGTGGTGAATACGATGAAAACGCAAATCCTCGCTACGCTATCTATGAAGTGACTTATCCAGCTAAACTCACAGATCCCCGCACGAGTTTTGGTTTTAGCCCCAGCGATTTCAACGTACAGGCTGCGATGGTCAAGTATGATAAAGGCAACATTGTTACGCCTATGGGTACTCCCACAGAAGACCAGTTGAAATGCACTGTAGTCGGTACGGAGCTGATGGGAACGGATGTAAAAGTGAGTATTCGTGTCGATTTCCCGTTCCAGAAGTTTGATCGTGGTAATTATGATGTAACGATTTCCATGATGCTGAATCCCCCCGGAGATGTTGGCGAACCATTGTGGGTATCGGATTATCATACGGATTTCAACAGCCCCGATAGCTTTGACGGCAGTAAAACAGTAGGACTCAATGCTCTTTTCAGTCATATATCTGCTTGCCAGAAGGCTGTCATTTCTAAACAATTCACAGCCCTGGGCGAATTCACGTTTAAGCTGAGAGTAAACGACTAATGCAGGAGGAAACAACATGAATAAGGCATCTGTTATTCGTTGGGTATGGATTGCTGCAATCTACGCAATTCTTGGAGGTATCATTTTTGCTGTAATGGGACTGTGGTTTGAGGCTATCTACATCACGCCTCCCGGTTACAGCACTGATGCTTGGCAGACCAATTTGAATATTACGTTCATGAATACATTGCTGTGCTCCTTGGGGTTGCTGCTTCTCTGGAACATCCTCTACAGCATGCCCCTTTTGGGCGGCCGCTATAAAGGTGCAAGTGTTTATGTGCTTCTGATTCTCTGGCTCCTGCTGCATATTGTTGCCAGCCTTGGTATGCTTCTGCTGACGGTACTCCCGATTCTTGTTGCCAATCGTGCTCCCTTCTGGCTGTTCTTCCGTCTGTTGAAAGAGTGGGCCATCGCATATGGCGGCGACTTCCTGTTCCTGCATCTGTTGCCCTCTTTGTTAATCATTCCTTATTTCCTCAGCCTGACGTTGTTTAGCCCGGAAATCATCGCACCAAAATTTGCTATGTTTAATAAGTTGCGTCAGCACATTGGTTTGAAATACAGCAAGAATTGATTGAATTTGTAGGGGGTTAACAACATGGCACATTTGTTTGCTTTTTTCTGTGGTGGCAGTGGCGCACGCGTTGCGGAAACATATGCCTTCTGCGCAGCAATGGGTTTGATGAGACATGATATTCCCACCCACATTTGTCTTTGTGATGCAGATCATCAGAATGGTAATGAGGCTACCGCCTTTGGCACAATTAAGAATTATGCAACTGTGCGTAATGAGATGTATCGAGATGGTCATACTCCTGCAGGAGCGGGGGATTTCTTTGGCACACCTCTCACTGTTGGCCAATGGGCTTTGGATGGTCGTAAGGGCACATATGCTGGTCAGGCACAGTATACGCTGGATCAGTTGGGCAGCGCTGGCGATGCCGGCGTTGTAGCCAGTGCGCTTTTTACTGAAAAAGAAAGAACTCGGGACATCAAAAACTTGGGTTTCTTTGCCCACCCCAATGTGGGTAATGCCATTGTTCAGGCAGCCATTTTATATGAGCAGGATGTGGCATCGAATCAAAACATCACCACAGAATATAAAAGAACAAAGCAATTAATTATTCAGCAACTGAATGCTGGTGACAGAGTTTACGTAGTGTTTGTTGGTTCTTTATTCGGCGGAACAGGAGCCGCTTGTATGCCGACAATTGCACAGGATTTGCGTACATCCATTCAGGACTATTGCGCACAAAAGGGTATGCTGCAATTTGATCAAATTTTCCATATGAGTGCAGTTATGTTGCTCCCTTATTTTACTATTCCGCCCAAAGAAGATGGTGAAGAATTGGTTGATGGTGGTGTGTTTGATTCCAGCACAAAGATTGCGATGGATCACTATTTCCGCAAACACCCAAATCTTTTTGAGACGATCTACCCTATCGGCCTTCCAACGAGCTACGTCCAGCCTGGTAAAGCTGAGTATGGTGGTGAAAAGCAAAAGAATCCGTCCTCGCTGGTTGAATGGGTAGCGGCTATGGCTATCCGCGACTTTATTATGACGCATGATGTGAGTGCTGCCATGCCCGTCCACAGTGAGCTTTGCTGTGCTTCCTTGGATGTGGATGGTGAAAACAACTATGTGCTTCGCAACAGTAGTTTTATGAGCCCTTCATTTGGTGATGCTTTCAATCGTTGGAATGAATTTGCAGCATTCTATGCGCTTTACCTGTATCCAAATATTAAGCTGGGTAATGCAAGAAAAAAGGCACCCACCAATTGGTATCGTAACTATATTATCATGGCAGCAGACAATCCAGCGATTGATCAGATGTTTACATTTGTCAAAACATACTATACCAGCATTGAAAATCTCCTTGGTTTAAGATTGAACGACGGTGCACAGCCCGTAAATGAGTTTGTGAATTCCGATTGTCTGGTAAAAATCAGCAGCATTCTGGAGCATCTTGGGACTGTTGAGCGTATGAGTGATCGTGATGTTCGAAATGCCTATAACGCATTAAAGCATGGGTTTGATATTCCAATAGATCGAGTGCAGCGAAATACCGTGCCTCGTGATCTGGAAAAGGCGGCTACTACGGAAAACCAAACGGCAGGTGGTCTTGGTCAGCTGCTTCAGTTCGTTGCCAAAGCGCTTTGACCTATGAACAAGGAGTGAAATCAGATGGCTAAGAAAAAAGATACACAGTCTCAGTATATAACAAAATCTATGCTTCCCGAGACGAATGGTTTTATCACCTGGCCTGCAAACGTCACGAACAATACGTTCAATCATTTGGGAAATACCCATACGTTGGATACCTTGCGCAAAACTCTGCCCGGCAAGATCACCAACGAAGCAATTATTCCCAATATGTTGATGCCTGCATATCGCTTGGAAAGCCGCATGCGCTGTAACGATCAGGCAGAAGCCCAGAGCGCTCTGCAGGATGAACGTGTCAAAGAATGGTTGCGTGTGCTTTGCGCTGTGCTTTTCAATGATGATGATCACATGCAATGCCATGAGTTGAATCTGAAAAATGTGTTGCATGATTCGGCTTATCCAATGATTATTCGTGTGCTTGCAAAGACGCTGATTGAAACTGGCAACAGTAATCCCACATTCAAACTTTTCAAGCAGCGTACGGGTCCCGGCCCCGATGACTTTAAGCCTGTTGCCTTTACCTATTCAGGGCTGAGAATCGGTGTGTGTCCAGTGGTGGAACTGAATCCAGACGACTTCAGCGGCGTTCAGAACGATCCGCAGGGCTGGTTAAGCTGCGACGATCCGATTGAATACTTGAAAAGACCTCAAAACGCTGCTTGTCGTGCAAGAATTGATGACTATCTGACATATACGAATATTGGTAATGGCACACACTCCTATGAGGTATTCGAGGAAGAATACCGTATCATCTGTGATGAAATCCGTAGTCAGCTTGCGCCAGCAGATGGTACAAAGGCAGCTTTCTTTCCGCTGCGTATCAAAGACTCTGTCAAAGGGAAGCCTCCAATCAGCTATATTCATTGGTTCACAGATTCTATTCTTTGCGTAAGCTGTGATCAAACCGGTGAAGGCGTTTTGTCCGTGCCGGACAAAGACTTCAAATGTGTACTGCCTATCAAGAGTCTTTGTATAGGCGAAGGTGGCAATATCAATGAGGTTTGTAATTCCGCATCGGTCAATGTAATGGGCGACGACCTCATTGTCAGCTTTACATATAATAATTCGTTCAATCAGCGTCGCTACACTCCGGACAAGCAGATTTCTTGCATTGGCGATGAAAACCCGCTGGGCAGCGTTATGCTGTGGCCAAATAAGACCTGTTCGGAATGGGACCGCTATTTCTCTTATTTGAGCAACAACTGTCTTGGACGTCCTGAAATGGACTTGGATCCGTTTTCGATGGAAGTCTATGACGGAACGATCTGGCATACTCAAACGACAGGTTTCCGCAGAATGCAGCGAGAAGAAAACAACATTACACAAAACTTCGTTTTTGACTATGTCATTGAGACGAATGTTTTTCCTTCTGCTATCAGCTTGAAGAGGAGGAATGAAGAACTTGGTATGTTGGTACCCACTGTGTCTGCATTACCTCCCGTTCCCGATGGCGCAAAAGGCCAATTGGGCGTGGACTTTGGTACAACAAACACGATTGCTTATTTCCACTCTGATAAAGTTGATCCCGAAGTTGTTGCAATAAGTGACAGCCGTAAAGTGCTTCTGCAAGATCGCTCGAAAGTCAGCGATAGCAACACGTTGCTCTCCTTCTTGTTTGCCCCTGATACGCATACTGGAAGCAATATCCCATTTAAAACCGCCGTACAGGTTTTCCCCGCTCCGCAAGCTAAGGCTTTCTTGAATGCTATTGCGCCGTTGCAGTATCGTGTGGACTTAAACGAGAATATGCGGGAGCTCTTGAGTCTGGATGACGATCTAAAGTGGCCGGATGACATGGCTGCTGCAACTAATCCGACCAATTCCGTTGCATTTTTGGAGTATGTAATGCTTCTTTGGCTGTGGGAAGTCAGAAAGAAGTATAATGTGTTGCCTAATCGGTATGTATATACTTATCCGGGCGCTATGGATGTTGGGTTTATTCAGAATCTGACAAACAGCGTACTGCAGCGCATGCCTGCGCGTTATGCTGCTGGCGGTTATTCGGTAGATTATGCTACTGAGGCTTCTGTTGTCATCAATTTCCTTGAAGATAATAGCGTGCTGGGGAAATACGCCAGTAAAGGATTGTCTTGGGTTGATAGCGAAGTTGGCTACCTGCTTATGGACATTGGTGGCGGTTCTGTCGATGTTTCCCTTTGGCAGGGATCAAAGCATAATGTAGCCCTGTGTACAGAACTATCACTTAGCGCTTTTGCTGGTAACCGAATTCAATTGGAACAGGTATACCCCGCCGGTGCCAATAGGCCACAATTGAATCTGCTGGCAGAAATAATGGGTTATTCCAAGGATCAACTTGAAAACAGCAAGAACATCAGTGACGCTGTTGCATTCTATCAATTTGCCAAGGGCGATGCCGTTCATTTGAATGCTTTCCGCCAGCAGTGGACGGCTCACATTGATACCGTACGGCAGGGAATGGAAAATCGGGCTTACGATAGTAAGGCACCTATGCGCGGCAAGTATCGTAAGACGCTGGAGATGTACTTCCACTTTATGTTCTTCTTGAATGGGTATGTATATGGACAGGCCCTGCAAGATGGACGTTTGAAGTTGGTACCTGGTACATTTGCCATCATGATGGGTGGTAATGGCTCCAGAATGTATGATCTGTGCGGCAGTAATTCAGCGGATTCCGAGCTGTTTGACAAGGCCAACATCCAAATGTTTGCACATGGTATGAGATATGCGGGTTATGAAGGAACACTTGCAGGAGTAGAGGTGGCTGTTGTTCCCTCTATTATGCACAAGCATGAGGTAGCTTATGGTGCCTCGAAATTTGTGCAGCCGCCGGTAAAGGCACTCCCGGTTGGGAAAGCATTTTCGCTTACTTCATTCAGCGATGAACCAGTTGCAACAAGCGCAACTCCTGCTTGGCTGAATGTCGAAGAAGCGGCAATAATCCGGCCGAAGGCAAAAGAGTTTTTCCTTCATTACCTGGACGGATTGAACAAAGTGAGAGAAAACGGCAGAAATTTCATGATGACGAACTTTGGTTATCAGCTTGATGAGAATTTCTTCAACAAGGCACAAGCTGTCATCCATGAAGGCTCTCTTCCTCAAGCTGCGGCTGCGATCTTCCGCACACTGCTGACCACGATTGGAAGCAGACATTTCCAAGATTGACGATAAGCCCTTACCATTCACAATGCAGACCCGGTTATTTCCGGGTCTGCACATATTGGAGGTGAAACCGTGGTGGATTTGCATTATGATGTGCCAATGGTTCTTCTGCCCGAGCAGATGATCGCAAATGGAGAAGTTTGGGATGCCTTTCAGGAAGTCCAGATCAAGCTTGCACAACAGGGTTCATTGATTGAAACAGAGTTTTTAGATCAACAAAACGCTATTCAGACAGCCCATACGCAAGTGATGCAGGGTCTGGAGCTGCAAAATCAGCAGCTGGAGAAACAACACCTGTTCAATAAGGTCAATGTTGGCCTGTTGGGTGCTGTTTTGCTGTTTGCCATCATTCAGGTTATCATAACTGCCATTCAGAACAGCAAGATCCGCAAGATGCGGGAAACAATCGACCGACTGGATGAAGTGAATCGTTGGTATGCCAGTTGTCAGGAACAGCAGGAGAAAGCACAGAATGCGATTTGGAATAAGCTCTGTGCTGTTGGCGACCAGACTGTCTCTACATCAAGAGCAATACATGAAGTAAAATTGATGCTGCAAGAGCGGCCCAACCCCATTTCAGAAAAAACCGATGACCCGCCACCGACTATTCCCCAGCCTCCCAAGCCTCCGCTTCATACAGCGTTATCTCAAATGCTGATACAGGTTGCAGCAAGTCAAAGCGAAGGCTGGGGAGCGAAGGTTGAAGCATATTTGGCAAATGAATATCACCTGAATATCGGTTACTATCGTCGGCGTGATCCATCAGGTAACCTGTATCGGGGAGTTGTTGAATTGGTTGACGATGATAAAGCACCATTCTTTGGTGTGGCTACCGATGGTCGTTTACTATTATTGCCAAACAAAGCCTACTTGAATGCATTGGCTATTTGTGCTGGAGAATTCTTCAATGGTTATGAAACCGCTAGTGGTGGCATTTCCAGTATGAATTGTGCAGTATTAAACAAAGATGGGGACTTTTGGCGACTTGTCAGTCCTGGCAGTATCAATCAATAATACGATGGCTGGTTTGGTATGTTGTTAACTGCCATACCAGCCATTTTGTTAAGGAGTTATTATGAAACGAGCAATACTGAAGTTGCTGATAGCCCTGCTACTGATTTCCTTGCTGACTTCTTGCACAATGGCTCAGCCAACAGGTATAGTGGATGACAACCTTTTAGGATTAAGGAATCAAACGCAAGAACCATATACTGGTATGTTCTCCAATCCATACGCTCCGGTTACATCAACTCCACTTCCACAGGGGAGTCTGATGTTTGTTGATGTGGATGAAGCAAATGCGCTCAGAGCGGAACGTGAAGAAAGAAAGCATGACCCATTCCTGTTCGTTGAGATGCCTGAGCCTATTGTCATTGACAAACCGACAGATACACCTCCGCCGGTCTATGAAACGACACCCCCACCAGAAAAACCATCTACACCTACGCCTGTGCCCAATAAAACAGAACCGTCAACGTACATTTTTGAACTTTGTGGTTCTGTCGGAACACGTTATGCCTATCAGCAATTAACGCAAAAACAAAAGGAATTATTCTCTGAGCTCTACGATGGGATTGTTGAGAATCAGGCATCCATCCAGATAAAGGGAACTTATCCTTATTCGGATTATATTCGTGTTTACCGAGCGATTAACTTCGATTGTCCAGAGCTATTCAATATCAAATGGCCCATGAAATGCTATGTATCTGCAAATTCAGTTGACGAATTTGTTTCTCGTGTTGAACCCCAATATTACATGAGCAATTCTGAGTACAAACAGCGTCTGGAAATAGTAATAGGAAAGATTAAGGGAATGTCTTCTGCGGCCAGTTTTGGTTCTACAGATGTGGATCATGAGATCTATATACAGCGCTATCTGATTGAGAATGTTACATATGTACTTCAGGAAGACGCCCGAAGAGCAGATCGAGCGTATTTGGATGGCTATGCCAAATGTGATGGATACTCTAATGCGACGATGTTAGCGCTTCGTTATTATGGAATCCCTTGCCTGAATATTACTGGTTGGACATATGAACAAGATGGAAAACGAGCTGATAATGCACATCAATGGAACATGGTTCAGCTCGGCGGTAATTGGTATCATCTCGATACAACTTGGAATGATCGTAATGGCAACTTCCCATTTGTTCTTCAAACCTCTCAGAGCAAGCATGTGTATTTCTTGCCATATATGAATACTTCTGATGCACGGATGCTTCATAGAAGAACGGTTGATATGGAAAGCAATACATGGGATTTGCCAAAGGCCAACACAGAAACGTTATCATACTATAGGATGAATGGTTTGTCTGTTAGAAACACCGAGGACGCACGCAATAATTTGTCTTCACAGATTTCCAATATAGCTCAAAACGGTGGGGAATATGCGATTGCATATTTTGATAAACCCTCCGATGTCGATGCTTTTGTTTCTTCCGTTCAGTCCTTCATCAATGGTTGGAAAGGATGGAATAATGAAAGAATCAACAGATACTATTATAACTATTGGTCTGATATAGGTGTGATATATCTGTTTGATATGTCTTTCCGTTGAGTATGTGGCATAGGCAAACAATGACGATTTTTGTTTGCCTATTCATAGCCATAAAAGACTCGATTGTAATTTGTGTATGGCCATTACTAGGAGGATATTTGATGAAAAAGTTTCTGACGATAATCCTGATAAGTATTCTTCTCTTCTGCTTGACATCCTGTACTCCGGTTAAGCCAGGTTATGATCTGCGCCATGAACCAGCTGGTCTTGTTGGAAAATGGAAATGCAACGATATGAATCAATTGGCAGGTGTAATGTTTGATTTCGCCGATGGCTTGTCAGGACTAGATGTGTTTGGTACTTTGGGCGATGCAGTAGATATTTCTGTAGAGTTGACATTTTTTCAAAATGGGACATACCAATTAGATATGGCAGTAATGATGCTGATTGTTGGTACAGAAACCGAAACGATGACAGGTACTTACTCTTGGCAGAATAATCAGCTTATTCTCGATGGAGAGATAGTGGACGCAACGCTGAATGGCAATAAGCTGACTCTTACCTCACACACGCCAGATAGGTATGTCGTACGACTTGAATTTGAGCGTGAGGACAGGTATATATAATCGGCTTTTTTGATGGGAAGGTAGTGAATGCAGCGCTGAATGGCAATAAGTTGACTCTTACCTCCCATACGTTAGAGGGTATGTCGTATGACTTAAGTTTGACCGAGTGGAATATTGGGGAGGATGCATTCGTGAAAAATAAGAATAGAATCAATCATCCTAATCAGCATCAATTATGGGATATACAATCAGGTGTGCTCTATAATTGTTATGCCTCAGCAAGTCAGTTGATATTACCCGTCGAGATTCATACCATCGCCCGAAAAGCGTTTGAAAATGCTGATGCAGAATACATCTGTGTTCCAAGGCATGTGGCGCTTAGACCTGGTGCTTTTGAAAGTAGCAAGTTCAAAGAAATCACATTGCCAGAAGGAATCACACGAATAGAGGATCAAACCTTTTTGGGCTGTGAAAACCTATACAAAGTGAATGGCATAGACTCCTTAACCTATATAGGTCGTTTTGCATTTGCAGGCTGCAAAAAAATCACACAGTGGAAAACAAATCAAGTAATGGATATGATAGATGAAAACGCCTTTGCTGAGAGTGGTTTGATCAATCTGCAATTAAAATGCAGATTGATCGGGAGAAAAGCATTTGCAAATTGTGTATCTTTGGAGGAAGCTGTGCTTGAAGATACAATTGTGATTGATGATGCTGCTTTTGTGAAGTGTACATCATTGAATAAACTTCAGCTTAAAGAGCCGTTGTTAAGAATTGGTGATCACGCCTTCAGAGAATGCAAGAACTTGATCAGTGTTGTACTGCCACAGAGTTTACAGGAGTGCGGATATAAAAGCTTCGCTGATATTCAGAATTTTCATGTAAAAGCTCCTGAATATTTGAGGATTCTCTTAGAAGATGAACATATGGTTGGTAGACCAGAAAATGATTTCAAAGATCAATATTATGAAGGTTTCCACAGGGTTTTTGATCATTCCGCCAATATTCAGTATACATAATAAGGAGTATGAACGATGAGTGAAACATATCAAATAAAGGATAATACTCTTGTTGGTTATCCTGATCATGAAAATGTCATCGTGATTCCTGATGGTATACATGCTATTGAATCCTATCTTTTCGACGATTCCTGTATCTCATATCTTGCTATGCCAGAATCAGTGAAAACGTTGGGAGTACAAACATTTTGTTGGTGCGATCGTTTGTGCATTATCGATTTTTCAAAACATATCAAGCGTCTGGAACGTGATGTATTCAATTCGATTGCTGCGTATAGACTTAATCCTACCGAAAGCCTGGTCTATATTGGAAATGCAGCATTTCAAGGCAGTTTGTCACTCCTGTTTTTTCAATTTCCTGATAATGTCATATTCATAGCTGATAGAGCATTCCATCATTGTGTTTCTATGCGTTATGTTACATTTGGTAATCAACTGAAATACATTGGAGAAAATGCATTTTCCAGCACTGCACTAGAGTATCTTTATCTTCCTGAAAGTCTAATTAGCATAGGGCGATATGCATTTGCGGATTGTGAAAATCTTTGTTGGGTTACACTAAAAGAAGGATTGCTGAGTATAGACGAAGCTGCTTTTCGTGGCTGTGTTTCCTTGAAATGTATAGAGATCCCCGATAGTGTGGTATCAATTTCGAAAAGAGCTTTTACTGATTGTGATTCGCTTGAAATTGTAGAGCTTCCTGAAAAGTTTAAGAATGTGAGCATGAAAGATGTTTTTCCCTTTCATACCAAAATCGTCTTTCGAAATAAAACAGGTGAAAGTAGAGTGCAAAAAGGGCGGCATACAAATGACATCAAATTGATCGAAAGCCAATTGCATGAAAACGAAAACGAGATGGTGTTTGGAACTGCCGAGTCATCTTATGCAATGGGATGCTATTATCTTTTTGTAAAACAAGATGAAAAAAAGGCAAAAGCACATATGGAGCAGGCGGCTGCACAAGGATTTGCGAAAGCACATTATCAATTGTATTTTCTTGATAAATCTCAAAACAAAAGAGTTCATTTACTACGTGCGGCTACATTGGGATGCGAAAAAGCAGTGTATGAACTAATCAAGTTGCTTGGTTAGTAGTAGTTATTGAATAAGCAGCTCGTTCTTCCGATGCAGAAAGATTCGATTATCAGACACATAAAAATCCCTTTAACCTGATGGGTTTAGAGGGCTTTTTATGTATCATAGGTTTATTAGGTTTTCTTTTTTGATGATGCGCATGTGGTGTATTGTCAGTTTAGCAGATTATTCTTAGTATTCGCAACAAAGTCTTAATTTACCTTGACAAACATTCACCCGGCAGGCGCCTGAGGCCCCTGCACCCCACTCGTTATGAAGATGAAAAGCGCAGGACTGCTTCCTCTGGAAGCGGTGCCTGCGCTTTTTGCTTATTATAGCTTTTGCAGCCGGAGGAAAGCGTCGTAGGTGGCTTCTTCCACCTGAGAAAGCCATGTAGCGGGGGCGCTGTCCTTGCGGTGATAGATCAGGTGCATGGCTTCCACCAGCACATAGTAGGCATTGGCAGTGCAGTAGCCCTCCTGCGTACGCGGGCAGGCGTAAATCAGGCTGCGCAGGGCGAACTGGTAGCGTTCCAGCTCGATGCAGGGGGTCAGGTCGCTGCGCTGGGAGAGCACGTCCCGCAAAAGCGTCAGTACCTGACGCTGAGCGGTTGTGGGCTGTTGCATGGTTCCCCCTCCCTTCCTGAGGATCTGCGGAAAGGGTAGTCGGCAGGGATGCCATCCTTGCGGCTGCGCTTACTCCGCCTTTGCATTTTAGCACGTTGCCGGGATAAAGTGCAAGAGAAGAGCGCGCAGGAAGGGATGGTTTCCGTGCAAAAAGCATTTTTTGTACAAAGCGCACCCTTATCGAAAACCATTTCGATAAGGAATCACCTGACAGAAAATAACAGACGCTGCAATAGTCGTTTGGGAAGCTTCACAGCAATACTATATAATGAAGAAACTCGTTTGGAGTATACACGTTCCTTTGCGAAAAAGCGAAAATATACAACGCTGTATGACTGGTGAATGGCGTTGCGGATATGATGGTTTCTGTCTGCAAACGATAACAGCTAAATAGCAAGCGTTTTTCTTTTCGAAGAAGGGTTCCCAGTGCGGCAACAGTAGCATATTCCGAAAATGCAACCATCCATAACATGAATGTTGCTTTTGGTTGGTTGACCTTCCATTTTCCATGTTGCATACTATAGGAGAGGTGAGAAACATGATCCGGATGGTGAATCAACTCAAACTGATGCGGTCCCGCAAGGGAATGACGCAGGAGGAAGTGGCGGAACAAGTGGGGGTCTCCCGTCAGGCGGTTGCCAAATGGGAAAAGGGCGATACCCTGCCCGATGTGGAAAGCTGCGTGAAACTGGCAGATCTGTACGGCGTGCCGCTGGATATGCTGGTGCGTGGTTTAAAGGAAGAGGACCAGAGCGCAGAGGGGCAGAAGATGTTCGGCTGCGTGAAAATGAATGATAAGGGCCAGATCACCCTGCCGGTGCAGGTTCGGGAGACTTTCGGACTGAAACCGGGCTGCATGGTGCTGGTGCTGGCGGATACGGAACGGGGCATCGCGCTGGTGAATATGGGCGCAATGGAAGGCGATATGCCTATGGGCGGCGGA
This sequence comes from Clostridiales bacterium, assembly GCA_015056245.1. GTDB lineage: Bacteria > Bacillota > Clostridia > Christensenellales > Aristaeellaceae > Limiplasma. The sequence continues at coordinate 28,471 of SVGQ01000003.1, forward strand.
GCCCCCACGAAAGCTGAGGAGTAAACATGAACGCGATTGAAACCAAGGGACTGACCAAGCGGTTTGGTCAAAAGACAGCAGTGGATCATATCGACCTGACGGTGGGGGAGGGTGAGTTGTTCGCCCTGCTGGGCGTGAACGGCGCGGGCAAAACCACCACCATCCGCATGCTCAGCGGGCTGAGCGCACCCACGGAAGGGCAATGCAGCGTTTGCGGGAAAGATTGCGTCGCTGAGAAAGCACAGGTGAAAGGCATGATCGGGCTGTCGCCTCAGGATACGGCGGTGGCAGAAAACCTGACGGTGCTGGAGAATCTGCATTTTATGGCGCAGGTGCACGGCTTGAAGGGCGATAGCAAGCAGCAGCGTGTCCAGGAGATGATCCGTCAATTCCGAATGGAGGAAGTACTGAGCAGCAGAGCCAAGACCCTGTCCGGCGGCTGGAAGCGCAAGCTGTCCATCGCCATGGCGCTGATCAGCCAGCCCCGTGTATTGTTTCTGGACGAGCCCACCCTGGGCCTTGATGTGCTGGCCCGGCGGGAATTGTGGCGGGTGATCGAAAGCCTGAAGGGCAAGGTGACTGTGCTGCTGACCACCCATTACATGGAGGAAGCGGAGCAGCTGGCAGACCGGATCGCAGTGATGATCGGGGGCCGTATCGCTGCCATGGGCACATTGACGGAGCTGGAGCAGCTCACCGGCAAAACCGGTCTGGAAGAGTGCTTCGTCACCATAGCGGAAGGAGGGATGGAGAATGCATAAGATTCGTGCGTTTGCGCTGCGCAACTGGAAGGAGATCCTGCGGGATCCCCTGAGCTACATTTTCTGTCTGGGCTTCCCGATGGTGATGCTGGTGATCATGACGCTGGTGGACCGAAGCATTCCGGCGCAGGTGGGCATGACCATCTTCCACATCGAAAACCTTTCCGGCGGCATTATGGTGTTCGGCCTCACCTTTGTGATGCTTTTCACCGCCATTACCGTTGCCAAGGACCGCAGCGGCGCGTTCCTTCTGCGCATGTACGCCAGCCCCATGACCGCCATGGATTTTGTGTTGGGGTATCTGCTGCCCATGCTGTGCATCGCGCTTTTGCAGGCGCTGTTGATCGGTATCTGCTCCATGGTGGTATCCCTGCTGGTAGGGAATGCGTTATCCATCAGCGGCGTGCTGCTGGCGGTGGTGACGGCCATCCCTTCGGCGGTGTTTTTCATCGGGCTGGGGCTGCTCTTTGGCACCCTTTGCAATGACAAAGCAGCACCGGGCTTGTGCTCCATCGTCATTTCCCTGGGATCCTTTCTGGGTTCCATTTGGTTTGATGCGGAGGCAACGGGCGGCGTGCTTCTGAAGATCAGCCGGTGCCTGCCTTTCCATTACTGCACTAAGAGCCTGCGGGCGGCTGTTCAGCTGAACCTGACCGGGGAAGCCTACTGGGCTGCGCTGGGGATCACGGCGGCGTGCGCGCTGGTGATGACCCTGCTGGCGGCTGCGGTGTTCCGTGGAAAGATGCGGGCGGAGATGGCGTGAGTGTGATTAGCCCTGAAACAATAATGCAAATAGATGACCATCCAACCGGACTGCGGGCAAATTGCCCGCAGTCTGTTTTGTTACTCCAAAACGGCAAGGTTGGTTTTTGCTTGCTCGTCTATCACAGTAATGATTCAATAAAATGATATATGTTACATAACAACAAAAAATAATTCATAGAATTTACCAATTATGGTGTTGATTTCATCTGCAGATTGTAATACTATCAGTGTATAGTGCAGAAGAATGCACAAAGAAAGGATGATAAAGCATGAAGAATCGAAAGCTGATTCTGTGTGTTAGCACCATTCTGGCGCTGGCAATCAGCCTGACCGGAACGCTGGCCTACTTGACAGATACCGATGCGGACGTTAACGTCATGACACTTGGTAATGTTGATATCCTTCAGAATGAGCAGGAGCGTGTGAAGGATGCAGAGGGCAACTACACCACTGATCTGAAGCAATACTCCAATAATCAAATGCTCCTCCCTGCCGTGTATGATGGAACCATTGGCGAGCCCGAGCGCATGAAGGATCTGGTTGTGGGCGATTATGCCATCACCCTGAGCAGCGGCGTTCGTACCTTCCCCAATTACATGGACAAGATTGTAACCGTGACCAACAGAGGTAACTCTGATGCTTACGTACGTACCATCATTGCAAAACCCGCCGGCGTCAACGACCTTGATGACAGCAATGGTGTATCTGATGTATGGCTGCATACCAATGTACTCAGTGATACCGATACTACGCCTCCAAGCGGTTGGTATTGGGGCAAGAGCATGGAAGACGGCGAGTGGCCTCAGACCTATACGCTCAAGAACGTTGAGATCAACGGCGCCCTGTATGACATTTCTGTAGCGACCAATGTGAATCCGATCAAGCCTAAGCAGACTACCGGCCCCAACCTTGTTGGTTTGTATCTGGACAATGATGTGGATTTCAATGGAACGGAATATACCGCTAAAAATGAAGCGGGCGAGATTGTCACTGTTTGGAGCAAGCCTGAAATAAAGGTTTTGGTTCTCTCTCAGGCTGTACAGACTGCTGGCTTTACTGATGCATTTGTTGCCCTTAAAGAAGCTTTTGGCGATGTGACGGCTGAAACCGCCAAAGCTTGGTTTGAGTCCATTGGTACCGATATTCCCGTCAGCTCTCCTGGCGACGAAAACGATACCAACGATCCGCCGTTGTTCCCCACGGAAGTCTCTACCTTTGAGGAACTGGTTGCAGCTTTTGCACAGGGCGGCGCTGTAAAGCTGAAGAACGACATCGAATTGAAGGGTGTCGTGAATCTGCCGGAGGGTGTCAGTGTGAATCTGGATATGAACGGAAAAACCCTGACTGCCGCGGATGCCTCTGTGGATCCCATGATTTGGACAGATCCCGGTTCTTCTCTGGTCATCACCGGCGATGGTACAGTTGATCTGGGTGATTACAAGCTGATGTCTTTCATTGTTCCTTGTGGTGATTTGACCATCAAGAATGGTACTTATCTGAAGAATAACGCTGGCGGAACTGAAGATAAATACGGCGCTTTCATTGTCGGTACCAAGAACGGTGGCACAGTGATCATTGAAGACGGCTACTTCGACGGCGGTTTCTATGACAGCAACGCGGACAAGCCCTTTACAGAGACGGAAGCGGATAAAGCCAATCGGGGCAAACCCGCCGATAAGAACGCTTACAGAATGGCTGTAAAGTACAATGTGGCAAAACTGCTGAATACCTCTTCCAACACGATGATCGTATATGGCGGTACTTTTGTTGGCGCTAACCCCGCCTATGGTGATGAAGGCTGTGCGCTGCCCATCACACCGGATTATCTCCGGCCGTGGTCTTACTACCAGGGCACATTCCTGGAGGGGCAGCAGGTGTACGATGATAAGCTCGATATTCCTGCTGGATATACCATCACCGAAGGCACCGCCAGTGATGGCAGACCCACCTATACCGTTACCTATACCAAGTAATCGCCTTTATGAACTTCCGGCATAATACCTAAAGTCAGGCCGCCCATTCCGATCCGGGATGGGCGGCTTAGGTCGTCAAAAAATTGCCATCGGCAACTTTTTTGGCGAGTCTTGCACCGTTTGCCTAGGAGCCTACGGCTCCCCGGGCGGCAAACGGCGATAGGAGCCCCTTGCTGCGCAAGGGTTCCGAAACCACCGGAAGGGTGAGCGAAGCGAATCGAGGCGCGAGGACAGCGCGAAGCGCTCCCGCAGTGCCGAAGCCCAAAACAAACCGAAGGTTGGGTTTGGGCCGCAACACATGTCGCTGGTTTCGGTTTGGCAATTGGAGGGCTGCAGCCCTCCAATACCTCCATGGGTTGTTTGACAGTCTGAGCCCCTTCCAAGTGGGAGGGGCTGTTGCTTTGCATACTGACAAAGAAAAGAAAAACGCCTTTGCTTTCGCAAAGACGTTTGCTGGAGCTGATGACCGGATTTGAACCGGTGACCTCATCCTTACCAAGGATGCGCTCTACCTGCTGAGCTACATCAGCATTGCTTAACGCAACATTGATATATTAGCATAACTTTGATGATTTGACAAGGGGGTAAATGAAAAAAATCGAAAAAATTTTTCACCGATCTATAGCAGGAGTTTTTTATGGACGTGGAGAAGTTATATTGTTAGCAATCAAAACGCAGATCGATAGGATCAACAAAAAACTGCACAAAATACAGATGTAATTTTTGGCTATTTTTCATGAAATTTTAGCCAAGCCAAGCACAAGATGTTGTGTTCGGCTAAAACCGTTGATTTATAAGGCTTTGCGATGGTTACAAGAAGGTTACAAATTTGACACAAGTCTTGTATCGCCTTAAAATGCTAATATACAATGATTGGCATTGTATACACTAGTTGAAGAATGTACCAATACTGCCCCTGAAATATGGGGCGCAAAGGAGTATTGTCGTATGAAGAAAATGGAGAACTTCTTCCGGAGAGCCCTGTCCATGCTGATGTGTATCTGCATGCTGACGGGCAACATGGGCGGAGCGTTCGCGGTTGAATCCAACGACGCTTCTGTTCTTGTTGCTTCTGAAGAGCAGTCCATCGTGCGGGCCACGATGGGTTATCAGGGCATCAGAGCTGCGAATTACGGAACAAATCTGTCGGATAGCCCCAATGCCAGTGATCCGTATTACGCACATTACCTGGTTGATATTAGTATCACCGGTATTATGCAAGAGGCAAAGGTCGCGCTCAACCACGGCTTTGATGCCGCCGGAGCGCCTACCGTAAAGCTGCAATCCGGAAGCAATGTCACTGTTGATTGGTCTGCAGCCGACAGCAGCATCGTTCTGAGTGGTGAGAATCTGGCGGGTACCACGTGCCAGGTTCTTGTTAGCGTTCCGCTGAAAGATTCTGCGGTTGCCAGCCTGCTCAACGGCGGTGTTGTCAACTCCAAGCTGACCGACAGCGAAGGCACTGATACTGAGCAGATCAAGCTCAATCCTCAGGTGTCTTTGGTGCGGGCTGAGCAAGGTGCCTACCACAAGTGGACCCTCACCTATCAGTGTGAAGGCATCCAGATGAGCAATACCAGCTTTACCGCACAGGTAAACAATGGCACCATTCTGGATTATGACACGGCTCCTTACGGTGTGAAGCTCTCTACGAAAGCATGTGGTGCAACGATCCAAGGGCATGAACGTAAGCTGGATGCTCAGACCCTGTATTTTGAGCATGTAACTGACTATAATGCTCACAAATCGGGCGATGCCAACTGCTTCAATACCGATTTTGAAGCTGTCTTCTATTCCTCCAAGGAAGGAACCACTCCCACCATCTGCTCCGTGTCCCTGCTGCCCGAGCAGGTCGGCGTTGAATGGGATATCGCCACTTCTTCCGCTGGTGCTGCCCGCCTCTACAAGAGCGGCAAGGCTGTCGTGATCAATGGCGAGAAGTTCATTGAGTGGACGCTGAAGGTCGGCAACGTTACCCCCGGCGTTGAAATGACCATTTCTGATACCATCACCGGCAGCAAGCTGAAGGTGGATGCTCAGCATGTTCTGAAGATCACCGGTGAAACTGCCAATGCGCAGTTCGCGAAAGATTCGAATGAACTGAACAACGCTGGTGTTTCTGCAACTGAAAACGGCTTTACTGTTAAGCTCAAGCAGGAAGAAGCCTGCAACGGTCAGGATATCGTCATTACTTACTACTCTGATGTAGAAAAGACGAACGCTGCCCATAACAATACCTATTTTGAGCAGAATACGTCCGATATCAAGAATACCGCCAGTCTGTCTGCAAGTGATGGCTATAATGAGGAGCAGACCCTCGCCAACGTTACCGCCAAGGTGACCGACACCGTCAAGACCCTTGAGGTAACGGTGAACACCAACTCCGAAGTGAAGGCTGAAGGCGACAAGCTGACCCTTTATGCCTGCGCTGTGGATGCCAACGGCAACCTGGCCACTGTTCCGGTCAAGCTCCAGAAGTACTCCAATACCGAGTTCAAGTCCGGCCTGATGTATGATGCGCAGAACGGCACCGAGCCCTGCCTGCTGGTGCCCGCTGCGGCTGATACCGATACCGAGGAAGACAAGCAGAACTACGTCAACTATAACGGCACCAACTACAAGGTTCATAAGCTTGGCGACATCCTCTATCTGGATGTGGATAACGACGGCTATGACAAGGTCTGGCCCAAGGACTTCTTCAGCATTGACGAGATGACCGAATCCGGCAACAAGCTGAACATCAAGCTGTCCAACAACGAAGAGATCGGTCTGGAAGGCCTTGCTGAAGCCTTCAAGGGCAATCTGTACATCAACACGGTTTACAACGAGTTTGTGAATCAGCAGCTGGGCACCGGCATCGACTATTTCGATGAGGACCAGTATCTGGGCATTGCCGGCAACTTCCATATTGTTGCTTTCGGCAAGGCCGAGTTGAAGACCCACTGTAACGGTAACATCCTGGCTCACGAGCTGGTTGCGGGCTCCAACTTCGGTACCAACGGTTATCCCTTCGAAGTTACCTATGTGCAGAAGTACACGGGCGTGCATTCCACCAGCGCCAGCTCCAATAACCATCTGCTGGTTCTGGGCAGCTACAATGATTTCGCCCTGACCGAAAAGAACGGCAAGCTGTATGTTACCAACGAGGTAAACGGCAGCAAGATCGATACTCCCCAGAACCTGATGATCGATCTGAATACCGATACGGCTCCTTTCATCGATCTGAACTACGTTGAGAACGAGATCGAAAACAAATCCGCTGCTCTGGTAGGCCGTGAGGGCGGCGTCAGCGTGGTTGCTGCCAATCCCAGCCAGCAGCACAACAAGTTTATCCTCAATACTCCCGACGGCACCGGCTACCTGAACCTGACCGCCGCCGAGCTGAACTCCATGAGCAATCTGCCCGTGCAGCTGGAAGGCTTCAAGGGCGGTCACATGGGCACCATGGTCATCAACGTGGACTGCTCCGGCGTCGGCGAAGTGAAGATGCCCTCCGAAGCCCGCATCTTTGTGGACGGCGTTGCTCAGGGCACCGGCGAAGTGACCGAGTTTACCAACGGCCGCGTCATCTGGAACTTCTATAATGAAGGAAGCACGAAGATCACCACCTCCGGCGCCATGACCGGTATGATCATCGCTCCTCAGGCTACCATCGATGTGGCTGGTAACGTGAACGGTACCGTTGTGGGCCACAACATCGAGGTTACCCGCGAATCTCACCGTACCGACTTCAAGGGCAAGGTGTCTGCCGCTCTGGCTGACTTCTCTGCCACTAAGCTGGTTGACGGTCAGACCCCCAACATGGCGTTCACCTTTGTGCTGGAAGAGCTGGTGGACGGTAACTGGAAGGTAGTCGAGGAAACCACCAACAACGGCAAAAACGTTAAGTTCAGCAAGATCAAGTACGAAGAAGAAGGCGAACACAAGTACAGAATCAGCGAAATTACGCCGGATGGCTATACTTGTGATACGGAAGCCTACTATGTCTGCGTTAACGTGACCCGTTCTCAGTCCGGCAGCGATACCCGCTACTGGCCCGAGTACAGATACTACGCTGACGCTAACTATTCCCAGAAGCTGGACGGCCCCGAGTCCTTCCGGTTTAATAACCGTACCACGACTGTCGGCAATGATAAGACGTCCATCTATGGTAAGAAGGAATGGAACGACAACAACAACTCTGACGGCACTCGTCCGGCTCAGGTTGACATCGTTCTGCTGCGTAATGGCAGTGAAGTTACCACCAGCACCGGCAAGGTGATGGCGTTTGCCAGCGCGCAAACCAACTGGGAGTGGGGATTCTCCGGCTTGGATAAGTACGACTCCAATCATGTAGAATACAATTATACCGTTAAGGAAATCCCCGTTGCCAAGTATGAGACGGTGATCACCCAGAACGGCAATCAGTTCACCATTACCAATACCCATCAGCCTGCCAAGGTGCAGATCTCTGCCACCAAGGAATGGGCTGGCACGCTTCCCGATGGCATCAGCCATCCCACCGAAGTAACCATCAAGCTGTACAAGCAGGATAATTCCGGCCTCCGCGAAGCCAATCCTCTGCAGACGGTCCAGCTGAACAGCGACAATCAGTGGACTCACACCTTTACCGATCTGCCCAAGATGGCAAACGGCAAGGAGATCGTGTATGAGATCGTTGAAGATCCGATCGATAAGTACACCGTTGAAGTGATCCAGACTGAAAAGACCACCGATAGCGATGGCAACACTTCCTATAAATATACCGTTAAGAATACCTACAATGGCAAAGAGATTGAGAAGTGCAACGTTGACTTCTTGAAGCGCTGGAAGAACGATACTGAATCCATGCGTCCTGCGTCCATTGAAATCGTTCTGAAGCGTTGGATCGGCGGCGTGTGGGGAACCACGGATCCCACCTACAGCGAAAAGTACACCGTCACGGCGGAAAATGGTTGGACCATGCGTTGGGAAGGCCTGCCCAAGTATAATGACGAGGGCAAGCAATACTACTACTATGTAGAAGAAATTCCTCTGGACAACTATACGGTCAGCTGCATCTACGAAGATAACGCTGGCTTGAATGTAAAAGAACACATTGTCATGACCAACACCTACGTTAAGCCCACTGGCGCTCAGCTTAAGAAGGTGTGGGAAGGCATTAATCCTGTCAGTGTCAACAACAATGTTGTAACCTTTAAGTTTAACCGTCATGAAGCTGATGGCTCAAAGACCTATCTCTTTGATGTAGAACTGAAGTATAACTACTATCATCAGGGATGGGAGCTCATTAGCCCCAGGAATGCCACGCTTCAGCAGAGCAATCCGTTTACGGCGAGCGCTGACTTTACCGTTACGGTCGATAAGGATTCGCTCGGTAAACCCCTGCCTTCCGCTGATGCAAACGGAAATCCCTATACCTATGCCTTCGAAGAAGTTTCCATCACGCGTGATGGCGTGGATGTCACGGATGAGTACCTCTCTACTGCGGTTACGGAGAACAACGTGACTACTGTTACCAATGCGGATAATTCGCTTGGTATTACTGTGACGAAGGTATGGGAAGGTACTGACAATCCTCCCACTGATAACATCTGGGTTACTGTTGGCTATAAGCTCCAGAATGGTGGAACTCAAAACTATCAGAATGTTCAGTTGTCTAATTCGAATGATTGGACGGTAACGTTGACCAATTTGCCCATGGTCGATAAGAATGGCCAGCAAGTTGAATACTATTATGTCCAAGAAGACATCTACGTTGGCAATGATTATATTGTTACCTATTCCGGAGATGGTTCGGATATCGGCAACAAACAGTTCAAGGTAGTGTTTGGCGACAGTAATCGTGCATCGGTTACCATTACCAATACGAAGAAGCAGTATGTAACACTCAAACTTACCAAGATTTGGGATGATGCTGGTTTTGCCGATCATCGTCCGACGGTTCTGAAATTCAATCTTTATCGTTCTACCGAGGAAGATGTTATTCCTGAGTCTCCGTTTATTAGCGGAGTGGAATTCCGTTGGTATAATGATGCCTGGCATATCGATGGCAATGCAGCTACAAGCGTTTTGGAAAATGGTAGTTTCGAGTATGAATTCAACTATCTTCATGGTAATCCGTTCCCGAGCCATGATGATGCTGGAAATGCGTATTACTACTATTTCAGAGAGGTCGAGGCTTATACCGAGCAGGGTGATCAAAAGAACGATTTCCTGCCTCTGTATGAAGTCATTACCGAACAGAACGGCAACTACGAAACCATCATCACCAACCAGCGCGGCGACCAGACCGTCGAACTCCCCGTAATCAAGGAGTGGGTCGGCGGCGACGAGACCGAGCAGGCCAATCGTCCCAGCGTGACGCTGCAGCTGCTGGCTGATGGCGAACCTGTGGAAGACCAGACTGTTGAGCTGCCCAAGACCGGCGACAACAACGAAAAGATCTGGAACCATACCTTCACCGAACTGCCCAAGACCACGGATGAAGGCGCTGAGATCGTCTACACCGTGGAAGAACTCGACGTTCCCGCTGAGTATGATGTATCCTACGTATACAATACCGACGAGAACGGCACCGCCAAGGTCATCAACACCTATGTTGATGCGGTTAGCGCACAGCTTGAGGCCACCAAGACTCTGGTTGGCAAGGATCTGGCTGCCGGTGATTTCACCTTCACGCTGCGCAGTGATTACGATTACAATGAACCCAAGATCCCCATGCCTGCGGATGACTATCACATCACCAAGAAGGATGAGCCCGATACCATCGTCGCTTATGCCATCGACGTGACCAATGGTCAGAACGTCTCCAATGAAGGCGAGCAGACGGAAGGCTGGGAGCAGAAGGTTATCTTCCCCGCCATCAGCTATAAGCTGTCCGACCTGAAGGATGCCAATGGCAATATCAGCGCCAGCAAGGTCTTTGAGTACGAAATCTACGAGGCCGAAGGCACTGATCAGGATATCATCTACGATACCATGGTCATCCCCGTGAAGGTGACTGTGAACTATAACAGCGAGACCAAGGAGCTGTCCATTGGTTCCATCACCTATAATGACGCTACCGATATCCCCGAAATCATCAATACCTATGTTGCACCCGCCGCCGAGAACCTGGAAGCCACCAAGACCCTGAATGGTCGCGATCTGGCTGCCGGTGAGTTCGCGTTTACTGTGGAGGCGGTTACCGCTGGCGCGCCCATGCCCGCCAATGCTACTGCGACAAACGCCGCTGATGGCAGCATCGTCTTTGGCGAGATGACCTTCAAGCTGTCTCATCTGATGAATGCCAACCTGCAGGTTGTTTCTCCGCAGACCTTCACCTACAAGATCACTGAAACTGCCGGTTCCCTGCCCGGCGTGGACTACGATGAGTCCGTTTTCTATGCGGATATCACCGTGACTCTGCTGGATGACGGCACCCTGCAGATCAGTGAACCTTCCTACTATCAGCTGAATGGTAATGAGCAGGTGAGCAAGGCTGCTGCTGCATTCGTCAACACTTACGAAGCGGCTGAAACCGAGATCGTCCTGCCCTTCACCAAGACGCTGAACAACGGCAACCACGAGAAGAACACCGTTCCCCGCAACTTCTCCTTCAAGTTGGAAGGCGCAGACATCACCCGTGAGGCACAGGTGACTGTACCTGCCAATTCTAATGCGGCTGTGACCGGTCAGTTCGCTAAGATCGATTACACCAAGGCAGGCGTTTACACCTACACCGTGACCGAAACCAGCGGTTCGGATGGCGACATCGTTTACGATGGCACCAGCTACACGGTCACCGTGACTGTTACCGACAATCTCAACGGTCAGCTGGTTGCTACCAAGGAAATCAAGAAGAACAACGAAATTGTGAACGATATCGCGTTCGTGAACAACTACGTTGCTCCCATTGATGTGGTTCTGGAAGCCACCAAGACCCTGAACAACAAGACCCTGAACGCCAACCAGTTCACCTTCGAGCTGACCGGCGATGGACTGACCTCTGCCATCACTGCCACCAACGGCGTTGGAGACGATGTGAACAAGGTTCAGTTCCCCTATATCACCTACACGCTGGATGATGTGTACGGTGAGGTCAACAACAGCAAGACCTTTACCTACAGCATCAAGGAAATCGCTGGCGAAGCCAATAAGGGCTACACCTACGATTCTGCTATCTACACCGCAGAAGTGACGGTCAGCTACAACAGCGCTACCAATGCGCTGTCTGCCACCACCGTTTACAAGGATGCCAACGGCACTGTGCTGAATGCAGCTCCCGCGTTCGAGAACACCTACGATGCGGCTGATACCGAACTGGTTATCGAGTTCACCAAGACCCTGAATCAGGGCGGTTTCAATGCGAAGGAGCGCACCTTCACCTTCACCCTGACCGGTGTTGGCGTGAATCAGACTGCTGTGGTCAAGGTTCCCGCTGGTGTGGCGACCGCTGTAGAAGGCACGTTTGAAGCCATTTCCTACAGTGCCCCCGGTAACTACACCTACACCGTGACCGAAACCACCGGTCAGGAAAGCGACATCGTCTACGATGGCAGCTCCTACACCGTGAACGTGAAGGTCGTGGACAATGAGGGCCATCTGGCTGCCAGCATTGAGTCCATTACCAAGAACGATGCAGCCGTTGATGCCATCGCGTTTGTCAACGACTACATTGCTCCCACCGAAAAGGTTCTGGAAGCCACCAAGACCCTGAACGATGTGGATCAGCTGGGCAAGAAGCTGGCTGCTGGTCAGTTCACCTTCGAGCTGAGCCCCACCGGCAACGCACCCATGCCCAAGGATGCCGATGGAAAGATCATCAGCACTGCTACCAACGCAGCGGATGGTTCCATCTCCTTCGGCGCTATCGAATACACCGCTGATCATGTGGGTATTCATACCTACACCATCAAGGAAAATAAGGATAACAAGCAGAACGGCTATCTGTACGACGACAGCGTATTCACCGCTACGGTGACCGTTGACAAGAGTGCCGATGGCAAGACGTTGACTGCCTCTGTTTCCTATACCAAGAATGGCGCAACTGTTGAAAAGCCTGAGTTCATCAACTCCTACGATGAAACCAGCCTGGACGGCTTCAAGACCTGGGTTGACGAGAACAACGACTACGGCCTCCGTCCTGAGAACCTGGAGCTGAAGCTGTACCGTTCTGTTAATGGCGGAGAGGCTCAGCCGGTTGTTGGCGCTGTGGCTCAGATCACCAGCAAGAGTGTTGACGGCGACCACAACAAATGGAGCTATTCCTTCACCGATCTGCCCCAGTATGTGGATGGCAAGCTTGCCACCTACACGGTTGAGGAAGTTGCGCCCGCCGGCTATATCATGAGCCAGGATGGCAACAACTTCACCAACACGCTTGATACTACCAATCTGAGCGGTACCAAGACCTGGGTTGATAACGAGACCCTGAAGGATATCACCCGTCCCGATGCGATCACCATTACTGCCAAGAGTGGTTCCATCAGCAAATCCACCACCACTGATGCATCCAAGAATTGGGCCTGGACCATTGAAGGCCTGCCCGAGAAGGATGACAATGGCAACGTGATCACCTATACCATCGAAGAATCTCCTGTGATTGGTTATAACACCACCTACGACAAGAATTCTGATGGTTCTGATAACATCATCAACACTGCTGTTACCACCAGCGTTACCGTTAAGAAGGTCTGGGAGAACAACAGCAATGCTGACAATCAGCCTGACAGCATCAAGGTGCAGCTGAAGGCTGGTGAAACCCCCATCGGCGAACCTGTTGAGCTGAATGACGAGTCCTGGAGCTACACCTGGAACAACCTGCCCAAGCTCGATAAGGCTAACGCCGAGATCGCTTACACTGTGGATGAAGTCGAAGTACCGGCTGGCTACGTGAAGGTGATCACCGGCGACAAGACCACCGGCTACCAAATCAAGAACATCTTTGTGGATGGCGAATCCGTTGTTCTGACCGCCAAGAAGGTATTGACCGGCCCCGCGTCCAATGCTCTTGCAGAGGGTCAGTTCACCTTCAAGCTGTATGCCGAGAACGGCGCTGTGCTGCAGACAAAGACCAACGGTGCTAATGGTACCGTCACCTTTGATGCCATCACCTACGATAAGGCTGGCACCTACAAGTACACCATCTCTGAAGTGAATGCCGGTGAGAACGGCTACACTTACGATACCAATGTTTACAGCGCTGTGGTCGTTGTTTCTCAGGACGAGACGACCAAGCAGCTGAGCACTGCTGTGACCTATTCTCTCGAGAATAATCCCGTAACCGAGGCTGTGTTCACCAACACCTACGAGGTGGAGCCCGTCAGCGTGACCATTCCTGTGAAGAAGACGGTCAACGCCAACGGCAACACCAATGTGCCTGACATTGCCGACCAGTTCACTTTCGTGCTGAAGGATAAGGAAGGCAACGTTGTTGAGAGCATCAAGAGCAATGGCGCTGGTAACACCGTAACCTTCACGCCCATTGAGTTCACTGCCGCAGGTACCTATGAGTACACGGTTGTTGAAACCGGTCATGTGGCTGGCTTCGTCAATGACCAGACTGTCAAGACTGTGACCATCAAGGTTGATGACAACAAGGCCGGCGAGCTGGTTACCGAGCTGGTTGATAACAAGACTGCTGAGGTTGTCTTCGCCAACAGCTATGAAACGGTTGATGTGAATGGCAACAAGGATTGGCAGGGCGATGGCGCTTACGTGGCGGTCAGCCGTCCCGAAAGCATCACGGTTCGCCTGCTGGCTGACACCGTGGCTGCCAAGGATGCCAGTGGCAACGAGATCACCGCAACGGTTACCGAAGCGGGCAGCTGGGAGTGGGCCTTCAACGACCTGCCCAAGTACAGCGATGCGGAAGGCAAGAACCTGATCACCTACACGGTTGTGGAAGATGTGCCCGCCGGCTATACCATGAGCCAGAATGGCACCACCATCATCAACACCCTGAAGACCGTTAACAAGAACGGTACCAAGGTTTGGGCTGACGATTCCAACAAGTACGGAACCCGTCCTGCTCAGGTCACCATCAAGGCCATGCATGGCAATGTGGTGGTTGCTACCACTACTGCCAGCAGCCCGGATTGGACCTGGAGCTTCACTGGTCTGCCCCAGTACGACAATACTGGCACTGAGATCGACTACACCTTCGCCGAAGAACCGGTGAACGGTTATACTGCTACTGTTGTTGGCAACACCGTTACCAACACTCTCAAGACCACCGAGCTGCGCGGCACCAAGGTCTGGGTTGACGACAGCAACGCGGAAGGCTTCCGTCCCGCCACTGTTGAGGTGAACCTGTACAAGACCATTGGCAATGCGGGTTCCGAGTTCGTGGAAACCAAGGAAGTGAAAGGTACCGGCGATACCTGGATCTGGGCATTCACCGGTCTGCCCAAGTATGCTTATGATGAAGAGGGCAATGAAATCGAGATCGTCTACACCGTGGACGAAGTGAAGGTGCCCGCTGGCTATACCAAGAATGTCAACGGCACCACCATCACCAACACCCGTACGGTTGAGTACATCGACATTCCTGTTACCAAGGTCTGGGATGATAACGACGGCGAGGAAGGCTTCCGTCCTGAAAAGATCACCGTGCATCTCTACGAAGTCGGTAAGAACGAAGACGGTTCTGAGAAGCTTGATAAGGTTGAGGAAGTAGACATCACTCCGGATGCCGATGGCAACTGGAAGTATACCTTCACTCACCTGCTCAAGTACAAGAACGGTCAGCTGGTTCAGTACCGTGTTGTAGAGGATCAGGTTGATAAGTACAACGTGCCCGGCGTGGAAATGGATGCGAATTACAACGTAACCATCACCAACAGCCGCAATCAGGAGTTCACCAGCCTGTCCGGCAAGAAGATTTGGGATGACAATGACAACGCGCTGAATATGCGTCCAGCAAGCATCACCATCGTGCTGTATGCCGACGACGAGGCCACCGATAAGTCCGTCACTCTGAATACTGCTGATTATCCCGGCAATGAGTGGACCTGGGAGTTCACCGGTCTGCAAAAGTATAAGGATGGCGAAGAGATCGTCTATAAAGTGGTTGAGAATGCAGTTCCTTACTACACCACCACCTACAGTGACGATACCACCATCATCACCAACAAGTACAAAGATGAAAAGACCACCGTCAGCGGCAAGAAGGTCTGGAACGACGGCAACAACGTGGAAGGCTTCCGTCCTGCCACCATCACCGTTGAGCTGTACGAGAAGGTCGGCGACAGCGAACGGAAGAAGGTTGACGAACAGGTACTCAGCGGAGATACCAATGAGTGGAACTTCACCTTCAAAGACCTGCCCAAGTACAAGAGCGGCGTGGAAGTTATTTACTCCGTGGCTGAAGTGCTGGCGGATGAAGCTGGTCGGCTGTCTTGGGTGCAGTGGTATGGCGAGCCCGATGTGAGCGGCACCACCATCACCAATGACCGCGAAGTTGAGTATGTTAACATTCCTGTCACCAAGGAATGGGATGACAACAATAACGCGGAAGGCTTCCGTCCCTCTTATGTGACCGTGACCCTGAATAAGGTGACCGGTACCAATGAGGATGGTTCCGAGGAACTCGAGGAGCTGAACTACACCCATAATCTGGTAGCCGGCGAAAATTGGACTTATACCTTCACCAATCTGCTCAAGTATGAAGACGGCGAGCTGATCCAGTACCGCGTCACGGAAGAGCAGGTAGCCAACTACGATGTTCCCGAAGTGGAGTGGACTGAGTATACCTTCACCGTGACCAACAGCCGCGAGAAGGAAAATACCAAGCTCAGCGGCAAGAAGGTTTGGGATGACAACAGCAACGCTCTGGGCATGCGTCCCAGCAGCATTGTGGTTGAGCTGTACAAGGGCGACACTCCCACCGGCCAGACCCAGACCGTCACCGGCACTGGCAATGAGTGGACTTGGGAGTTCACCGAGCTGCCCAAGTATGAAAACGGCACTGAGATCATCTACACTGCCCGTGAGCATGCGGTCGAGCACTACGCCGTTTCCTACAATGACACCACCAATACCATTACCAATACGTACAACAATGAAAAGGTCGAAATCAGCGGCGAGAAGGTCTGGACTGACGGCAACAACGTGGAAGGCTTCCGTCCTGCGACTCTGATCATCGAACTGTACGCCAAGGTTGGCGAGATGACCGAGCTGTACGACAGCAAGGAAATCTCCGCCACCGATAACTGGAAGTTCACCTTCAAAGACCTGCCCAAGTACAAGAACCACAAGGAAGTTGAATACTCCGTGGCTGAAAAGCTGACGGATGGCAACAATGTGGAACTGGATTGGGTGAAGTGGTATGATGTGCGTACTGTGGAAGGCACCACCATCACCAACAAGCGTGATGTCGAAGACATCGACATTACCGTTACCAAGAAATGGGAAGACAACAATAACGCGGAGGGCTTCCGCCCCGCCAGCGTCAATGTCCAGTTGGTCAAGGTAACTGCACCTGCCACCGAGACCACCGCTGAGGTGACCGAGAATGTCGGCGCCAAGGTTGAACTGCCCCAGAACAACAGCTGGACCTATACCTGGAATGACCTGCCCAAGTATGAGAACGGCAAGGAGATCGTCTACAATGTTGTTGAGGATGAGGTAGCCAACTACACTACCACTTACTCCGGCAATGTTGAGGAAGGTTTCACCGTTACCAACACGCATACCGACACCTTTGTGGAAGTGAAGGGTGTGAAGGTCTGGGATGACGCAAATGATGCTGCGGGCTTCCGTCCTAAGACCATCACGATCCAGCTGAAGGCCAACAACGAGGTCAAGGCTACCGCGACCATCTCTGCTAAGAATATCGATGCGAATGGTCATTGGGCCTTTACCTTCGGCCGGCTGCCCAAGTTTGCCAACGGTCAGGAAATCACCTACACCGTTGTGGAAATCCGCAACAATGTGGAAACCACGCTGACTTGGGAAGACATGTACACCACTGCCATCACCGGCAATGTTGCGGATGGCTTCACCGTTACCAATACCTACGAGCCCGAGTACTTCGATATCAACGGCTCCAAGGTTTGGGAGGACGATTCCAACCGTGACGGCATCCGTCCCGGCAGCATCACCATCACTCTGTCTGCTAACGGCACGGTAAAGGAGACCACTACTGCTATCTCCGAAAACAACTGGGCTTGGAAGTTTGAGCATCTGCCCAAGTATGTTGAAGGTGCGGAAGTTGTCTACACTGTGACCGAAGCCGAAGTGCCTGGTTATACCACCACGATCGACGGCTTCAAGATCACCAATACCCATGAGCCTGAAGAGGTCCAGATCACCGTTGTCAAGGATTGGGACGACAACGACGATCAGGATGGCATCCGTCCGGAAAGCGTCACTGTGCAGCTGACTGCGAACAGCAGTAATGAAGGCGAAGCCGTAACGCTGGACGAGGAGAATCGTTGGACCTACACCTGGACCGGCCTGAAGAAGAACGCCAACGGCGCTGCCATCACTTACAACGTGGTGGAAAGCGAAGTGGATGGTTATGAGTCCGACGTCACCTTCACCAAGGTTAATGACGGCAACTATTCCTTCACTGTTAAGAACACTCACGCTCCCGAAACCATCGATATTCCCGTCACCAAGCACTGGAACGATGCTGCGAACGTGGACGGCGTACGCCCCACCAGCATCACCTATAAGCTGTGGAAGACCGTGGAATCCGATGAAACCGAGGGCGAAAAGGTTGTGACCGAGGGCGAGCAGGAAGAAGAGACCGCAGAGGAACCCTTCCGTACCGCTGTGGTTGAGTCTCCCTGGACTTACACCTTCGAAGATCTGCCCGTTTTCGAAGACGGCAAGCCGATCACCTACACCGTGACCGAAGATGCGGTGCCCGGCTATACCACCCAGGTGGAAGGTTTCACCGTTACCAACACCCATGCGCCCGAAGAGACCACCATTACCGCCACCAAGGTCTGGGAGGATGCTGATAATCAGGACGGCAAGCGTCCCACCGCCATCACCCTGCACCTGTATGCCGATAATGTGAAGCTCGAAGGCAAGTCTGTTACGCTGTCCGGCGATGGTAACAGCTGGTCCCACACCTGGAACAACCTGCCCAAGCACAAGTTGGGCGCCGTGAAGACCCCGATCCAGTACACCGTTGAGGAAGAACTGGGCAAGACCGCCAAGGATTATGGCTACGAGTCCGAGGTGACCGGCAACATGGCCGATGGTTACACCATCACCAACAGCCTGACACCCGAAAAGACCGAGATCTCTGTGGAGAAGGTCTGGGACGACAATTATAATCAGGATGATATCCGTCCTGCTTCTGTCACCGTTCGCCTGCTGGCTGGCGGCAAGGAAGTTGCCAGTGTTGAGCTGAATGCTGACAATGTCTGGAAGCATACCTGGACCGATCTTGACAAGTATGCGGGTGGTCAGCTGATCAACTACACTGTCTCCGAGGATCCCATCACCGTTACCGGCGCTGATACCGGCTACGAAGTGAAGATCACCGGCAGCGCTGAAAACGGCTATGTGGTTACCAACAAGCACGTACCCGATACGGTTACCGTAAACGGCAGCAAGACTTGGAACGACAGCAACGACCACGACGGCTTCCGTCCCGAGAGCATCACCATCACGCTGATGGCTGACAGCAATGTTGCCAAGGATGCAGAGGGCAACGAACTGGTCAAGACCGTTACCGCCGATGATGGCTGGGCTTGGGAATTCAAAAACCTGCCCAAGAAGGCCAATGGTCAGGTTATCGTTTACACTGTCACCGAAACGCCCATCAATGTGCCCGGCTACACCGCTCAGCACAACGGTATGAACGTGACCAACTCCTACACGCCCGGCAAGGTGAGCGTATCCGGTTCCAAGAACTGGGACGACAACAATAATCAGGACGGTCTCCGTCCCGAGAGCATCACCATCAACCTGCTGGCTGACGGTAAGCTGGCTGCAACCAAGACCGTTACCGCCGAGAATGGCTGGATGTGGGATTTCACCGATCTGGACGAGTTCGCAGATGGTAAGAAGATCGTTTACACGATTGAGGAAATCACGGTTGAAGGCTATACCAGCGAGGTAGACGGCTACAACATCAAGAATACCCATACCCCCGCAACCACCGAAGTGACGGTGAACAAGGTCTGGGTTGACAACGACGATCAGGACGGTCTGCGCAAACCCGTATCCGTTCAGCTGTACGCCAATGGCGTTGCCACCGGCGCTGCGGTCGAACTGAACGAAAGCAACAGCTGGACCCATACCTGGACCGGACTTGCCAAGAAGGCTGGCGGTCAGGATATCCTCTACACCGTGGATGAACTGACCGTGCCCACTGGCTACACCAAGTCCATTAGCGGTACCACCATCACCAATACCCATGAGCCCGCTACCATCAATATCGAGGGTTCCAAGACCTGGGATGATGACAGCGACCGCGACGGCATCCGTCCCAAGAGCATCACCATCAACCTGCTGGCTGACGGCACTGTTGTCGGCACGCAGACGGTCACTCCCGATGACGACGGCAACTGGAGCTGGAAGTTCGAGAACCGGCCCAAGTACAAGGCCAAGGGCGTTGAGATCAAGTACACCATCACCGAAGATGCGGTGGATGGCTACGAGACCGCTGTTACCGGCTTCAATGTCAAGAACACCCATGCCCCCGAAACCATCACCATCAATGGTTTGAAGGTTTGGGATGACAACCATAACCAGGACGGCAAGCGCACCACCAGCGTGACCATCAACCTGCTGGCTGACGGCACCAAGGTTGCCACCACCACAGCCAATGCTGATAGTAATTGGAAGTGGAGCTTCCCTGATATGCCCAAGCATCGTGATCATGGCGTTGAGATCGTTTACACCGTGACCGAAGAAAAGGTGAACGATTTCTACACTCCCACGATCACCGGCTCCGCCGCTGCTGGTTTCACCGTTACCAATAAGCATGAGCCTCTCACCACTGATGTTTCCGGTCAGAAGACCTGGGATGACAAGGGCAACCAGGACGGCAAGCGTCCCACCAGCATCACCATTACGCTGTACGCCAATGGCGAGAAGGTGGCTCTGCCCGAGCTGGAAGGCTTTGTGAATCCGAAGATCGTCACCGAAGCGGATCAGTGGAAGTGGAGCTGGACCGGCCTGCCGCAGTTCGTGGCTGGCGAGGCTCAGACCTACACCGTAACCGAGGATCCGGTGACCGATTACACCACCATTCCCAATGGTTACAACTTCACCAACAGCACCGATACCGAGCAGACCTTCGTTACCGTCCATAAGGATTGGAACGATAATAGCAACCAGGACGGTCTGCAGCCCGCCAGCATTCAGGTACAGCTGTACGCCAACGGTACCGCCAACGGTGATCCTGTTACCCTGAGCAGCAGCAACCACTGGAGCCACACCTGGACCGGCCTGGACAAGAAGGCCAACGGCTCCAATATCGTCTACACTGTGGACGAAGTGGAGGTGCCTGCTGGCTACGAAAAGGCGTTCACCGTCAACGAAGATGGTTCCTTCACCATCACCAACACCCATGTGCCCGCTACCACCAAGGTGGAAGGCATCAAGGCTTGGGATGACGCTGGCAACCAGGATGGCAAGCGTCCTTCCAGCGTGACTGTGACCTTGTACGCCAACGGTTCTTTGAAGGCGACCACCGAGGCCACCGCAGCCAACAACTGGGCCTGGGAGTTCACCAACCTGCCCTTGAAGGCCAATGGTGAGACCATCATCTATACCGTGGACGAAGTGAACGTGCCTGCCGGTTACTCCAAGGAAGGTATCACTGTCAACGAAGATGGTTCCTACACCATCACCAACAAGCACCAGCCCGAGACCATTGAAATCAATGGTACCAAGGCTTGGGAAGACGCTGGCAACCAGGATGGTATCCGTCCTGACACTGTGACCGTGACCCTGTACGCCGGCGGTTCTGTGAAGGAGACCACCGAGGCTAAGGCTTCTGAAAACTGGGCCTGGAGCTTCACCAACCTGCCCAAGTATGCCAATGGTACTGAGATCGTCTACACCGTGGATGAAGTGAATGTGCCTGAGGGCTACACCAAGACTGTTGACGGCACGACCATCACCAATACCCATAATCCTGTGACCATCGAGATCAATGGTACCAAGGAATGGGAAGACGAGGACGATCAGGACGGCATTCGTCCCACCAGCGTGACCATCAACCTGAAGGTTGGCGATGAGGTCATCAAGACCACCACTGCTACCGCTGCTGATGGCTGGGAGTGGAAGTTCGAAGACCTGCCCAAGTTCGAGAATGGCGCAGAAATCGTCTACGAGATTGAGGAAGCGCCCGTAGCCAATTACGAGATTGACATTACCGGCAGCATCGCGGAGGGCTACACCGTCACCAACACCCACGAGCCTGCGACCATCGATATCGAAGGCATCAAGGATTGGGACGATGGCAACAACGTGGATGGCAAGCGTCCCACCAGCGTGACCATTAAGCTGCTGGCTGATAGCAAGGAGACCGGTAAGACCACCACCGCTACCGATGCTGGCAATTGGGCCTGGAGCTTCTCCGATCTGCCCAAGTTCCGCGACCAGGGCGAAGAGATCCTCTATACTGTGGAAGAAGACCTCAGCAACAATGTGGAAGACACCACTACTTGGGAAGACCTGTACACGCCCACCGTTACCGGTAGCGCTGAGGCTGGCTTCACCATCACCAACACCCACGTGCCTGAGACCATCACCATCGAAGGTTCCAAGACCTGGACCGATAACGATGATCAGGATGGCAAGCGTCCCACCAGCATCACCATCAACCTGCTGGCTGATGGCGAGATCGAGAAAACCATCACCGTAACGGCTGCTGACAACTGGAGCTGGAAGTTCGAAGACCTGCCCAAGTATCGCACCGGTGCGGAAGGTGTGCCGGTCGTCTACGCCATCACTGAGGAAGCGGTGGCGGAGTACACCACCACCTACGATGGCTACAATGTCATCAATACCCATACTCCTGAAAAGATCACCCTGAGCGGTTCCAAGATCTGGGACGATGCTGATAATCAGGACGGCAAGCGTCCCACCAGCATCACCGTCCGCCTGCTGGCCAATGGCGCGGAAGTTGCTTCCCAGACCATCGAGCCCAATGAAGACGGCACTTGGCCCAGCTGGACGTTCGCAGACCAGCCCAAGTACGCTGGCGGCTCTGAGATCATCTACACCGTGAGCGAGGATACCGTGGAGGGTTACACCACCACCTATCCCGAAGGCACGCTGAACGTGAAGAACTCCTTCACGCCCGGCAAGACCAACGTCTCCGGCAACAAGGTCTGGAACGACAACAACGATCAGGATGGCTGCCGTCCCGATAGCATCACCATCACTCTGATGAAGAAGGTCGGCACCGATGCTCCCGTGACCACCGGTCAGACCAGAATTCTGACTGAGGAAACCGGCTGGAGCTGGAACTTCACTGATCTGCCGCAGTTCGAAAGCGGTAACGCGATCACCTACTCTGTGGTTGAAACCATGGATGCCGAAGCGATTAAGGCTGGCTACACCACCGAGTACAGCGGCAACAATGTGATCAATAACTACACTCCCGAAACCATTACCCTGAGCGGCGCCAAGACCTGGGTCGACGGCGACAATCAGGATAATACCCGCCCCGCCACCATTACCATCCGCCTGCTGGCTGATGGTCAGTCCGCAAAGGATGCCGACGGCAACGCCATCGTTGCGACGGTATCTGCTGCTGACGGCTGGGATTGGGAGTTCACCAACCTGCCCAAGTACCGCGACCACGGCATTGAGATCGTCTACACCATCACTGAGGATGCTGTAGCGACCTACACCACCGCCATCAGCGGTATGAACGTGACCAACACCAACGAGCCCGATGTGGTCTCCGTCAGTGTTGAAAAGGTCTGGGAAGACAACAACAACCAGGATGGCAAGCGTTCCGAGTCCATCACTGTGCAGCTCATCGAAAGCTACAAGCTGGGCGATGAAACCGTGACCAACAACCGCGGTGCTGCCGTTACCCTGAACGAGGGCAACAACTGGAGCCACCAGTGGACCAACCTGCCCAAGAATCAGGTTGGCGGCGTGGGCAACCCCGTTACCTACACCGTTTCCGAAGTGGTCGTGCCTAAGGATTACACCTCTTCCACCAACCGCACGGTAAGCGCTGAGGGTAATGTGAGCTATGTCATCACCAATACCGATACGCCCGATGTGACCAGCATCTCCGGCAGCAAGGTCTGGGACGATAACGACGATCAGGACGGCATCCGTCCCGAACAGATCGAGATCAACCTGCTGGCCAATGGCGAAGAGGTTGACAGCATCACTGTCACCACCGACACCAACGGCGACTGGAAGTGGTCCTTCACCGGCCTGACCAAGTATGAGGCTGGCGAGGAAATCGAGTATACCTTCACCGAAGACGCTGTGGGCGGCTACACCACCACCTACAGCGAAGATACCACCGTTGTGACCAACACCCATGCTCCCGCCACCACCAAGGTGGAAGGCAGCAAGACCTGGGACGACGCGAACGATCAGGATGGTCTCCGTCCCGACAGCATCACCATCCGCCTGCTGGCTGATGGTCAGCCCGCAAAGGATGCCGACGGCAACGCCATCGTTGCGACGGTATCTGCTGCTGACGGCTGGGATTGGGAGTTCACCAACCTGCCCAAGTTCCGCGACCAGGGCACCGAGATCGTCTACACCATCACGGAAGATGCAGTCGCGAACTACACCACCAATGTGAGCGGCTACAACGTAACCAACACCCATACGCCCGAAGTGGTCAGCGTCAACGGTTCCAAGATCTGGAACGACGCGAACGATCAGGATGGTCTCCGTCCCGACAGCATCACCATCAACCTGCTGGCTGATGGCGAGGTGATCGACAGCGAGATCGTGACCGCCGGCACCAACAACTGGAGCTGGAGCTTCACGAACCTGCCCAAGTATAAGGATCACGGCACCGAGATCGTGTACGCCATCGAAGAGATTGAAGTGGATGATTACCAGAGCGTCGTGAGTGACTACGACGTAACCAACACCTACACGCCCGAAACTCTGGATATCGAAGGCAGCAAGACCTGGATCGACGCTGACAATCAGGACGGCTTCCGTCCCACCAGCATCACCATCCGACTCTTCGCTGACGGTACCGAGATCGACAGCGCATTGATCGAGCCCGACGACGATGGCAACTGGCCCGGCTGGAAGTTCGAGGATCTGCCCAAGTATCGCGATCATGGTAAGGAGATCCGTTACAGCATCACGGAAGATGCAGTTGCGAATTACACCACCGAGATCACCGTCAGCGAAGATGGTTTCTACACCGTCACCAACACGCATACCCCCGAAGTGGTCACCGTGTCCGGCAGCAAGACCTGGACCGACGCTGATAACCAGGACGGCTTCCGTCCCGAAAAGATCGTCATCCGCCTGCACAAGACGGTGAACGGTGCCACCACTGAAGTGGATCACGTGGAAGTGACAGAGACCAACGGCTGGAAGTGGTCCTTCACCAACCTGCCCAAGCGCGAGAAAGGCGTAGTGATCGTCTACAGCATCACTGAGGATGCGGTTGACAAGTACACCACTCAGGTCAGCGGTTACTCCGTGGTCAATACCCACATCACCGAAAAGGTGGATGTGGAAGGTACCAAGACCTGGACCGACGCCAATAACCAGGATGGTATCCGTCCCGCCTACATCACCATCAACCTGCTGGCTGATGGCACCTGGATCGACAGCAAGAACGTAACCGCCGAGAACGACTGGACATGGAGCTG
Source organism: Clostridiales bacterium (assembly GCA_015056245.1). Taxonomy (GTDB): domain Bacteria; phylum Bacillota; class Clostridia; order Christensenellales; family Aristaeellaceae; genus Limiplasma. Next base: position 53,728 of record SVGQ01000003.1, read on the forward strand.
GACCGGCCTTGACAAGTACAAGGAAGGCAAGGAGATCAAGTACACCATCACCGAGGATCCGGTGAACGGTTACAAGACCGCCATTACCGGCTACAATGTGGAGAACATCCACGTGCCCGAAGTGGTTAAGGTGGCTGGTACCAAGACCTGGAACGACGCCAACAACCAGGATGGCAAGCGTCCCACCAGCATCACCATCAACCTGCTGGCTGATGGCACCTGGCTCGACAGCGCAGTGATCGAGCCCGATACCGACGGCAACTGGCCCGGCTGGAAGTTCGAGAACCTGCCCAAGTTCAAGGTTGGCGCTCAGGGACAGGAAGTTGCCTACACCATCACCGAAGACACGGTTTCTGAGTACAAGACCGATGTTACCGGCTACGATGTGCTCAACTCCTACACGCCCGGCAAGACCAGCGTGAGCGTGAGCAAGACCTGGGAAGACGATGGCGACCGCGACGGCCTCCGTCCCGACAGCATCATCTTCATCCTGCTGGCTGACAATGTGGAAGTCGATAGGGTTGAACTGGAGCCCGACGCCAATGGCGTATGGCCCACTCACACCTTCAAGGATCTGCCCATTTACAAAGTCGGCGAGGTTGGCCACAAGCTGACCTACACCGTCACGGAAGAACCGGTGGCTGAGTACGTACCCACCTTCACCGGCGATGCCAAGACCGGTTACTACTTCACCAATACTCATAAGATCGAGACCGTTGAAGTGTCCGGTACCAAGACCTGGACCGACGCTAACAACCAGGACGGCTACCGGCCCACTGAGATCACCATCAACCTGCTGGCTGATACGAAGGTCATTGAGACCATCACCGTCACCGAGGCTGATGGCTGGAGCTGGAGCTTCACCGACCTGCCCAAGTATCGTGATCATGGCGTGGAGATCGTCTACAGCATCACCGAGAACGAAGTGGCTGAATACACCACCAAGATCGACGGCTACAACGTGGAGAACATCCACGAGCCCGAGCTGGTAGATGTTGTTGGTACCAAGACCTGGACCGACGCTGACAACCAGGACGGCTTCCGTCCCGAAAGCATCATCATCAACCTGATCGCCAACGAGACGGTTATCGACACTGCAGTCGTTACCGAGGCTGATGACTGGAGCTGGAGCTTCACCAACCTGCCCAAGAAGGCTGCCGGCGTGGACATCGTCTACACCATCGCTGAAGAAGCAGTGGCAGAATACACCACCGTGATCGACGGCTACGATGTAGAGAACATCCACGTGCCCGAAGTGGTCGAAGTGTCCGGTACCAAGACCTGGACCGACGCTGACAACCAGGACGGCAAGCGTCCCAGCGTGATCGTCATCAATCTGCTGGCTGACGGCGAGGTCATCAAGACCATCAACGTCACCGAGGCCGATGGTTGGAGCTGGAAGTTCGACAACCTGCCCAAGTACAAGGTTGGCGCTGAGGGACAGCTGGTCACCTACACCATCACCGAGAACGAAGTGGCTGAATACACCACCAAGATCGACGGCTACAACGTGGAGAACATCCACGAGCCCGAGCTGGTAGATGTTGTTGGTGCCAAGACCTGGACCGATGCTGACAACCAGGACGGCAAGCGTCCTGCCTCCATCACCATCAACCTGCTGGCTGACGGCGAGGTCATCAAGACCGTTACCGTCACCGCGGCTGAAGACTGGAGCTGGAAGTTCACCGACCTGCCCAAGTACAAGGTTGGCGCTGAAGGACAGCTGGTCACCTACACCATCACCGAGAACGAAGTGGCTGAATACACCACCGAGATCGACGGCTACAATGTGGAGAACATCCACGTGCCCGAAGTGGTCGAAGTGTCCGGTACCAAGACCTGGATCGACGCTGACAACCAGGACGGCAAGCGTCCCAGCGTGATCGTCATCAACCTGCTGGCTGACGGCGAGGTCATCAAGACCGTCAATGTCACCGCGGCTGAAGACTGGAGCTGGAAGTTCACCGATCTGCCCAAGTACAAGGTCGGCGCGCAGGGACAGCTGGTTACCTACACCATCACCGAGAACGAAGTGGCTGAATACACCACTGAGATCACCGGCTACGATGTGGAGAACATCCACGTGCCCGAACTGATCGACATCGCTGGCAGCAAGACCTGGAACGATGCCGACAACCAGGACGGCGTACGTCCCGCCAGCATTGTGATCAAGCTGATGGAAGGCAGCACGGTCGTGAAGACTGTGACTGTGACCGAGGCTGACGGCTGGAAGTGGAGCTTCGAAGACCTGCCCAAGTACCGTCCCGGCGCTGTTGGCGACGAGATCGAGTACTACGTGGTCGAGGAACTGGATAAGGCCGCTGCCGCTGAATACACCGTAACGGTGGATGGCTACAACGTAACCAATACCCATACTCCCAACCGCGTTGAGATCACCGGTTCCAAGACCTGGGTTGACCTGAACAACATCTACCTCAAGCGGCCCGACAGCGTTACCATCCGCCTGCTGGCTGATGGCGTCGAGATCGACAGCCGCAAGGTGACGGAGGCTGACAACTGGAGCTGGACCTTCACCAACCTGCCCAAGTACAAGGCTGGCGAAATCGGCAAGGAAATCACCTACACCATCACCGAAGATGTGGTCACCGGTTACATCACCACCGTGGACGATTTCAACGTGACCAATACCATGAACTTGGTCGAGTTTATCAAGCTGGACGAACAGACCGGCAAGCGTCTCCCCGGCGCCAAGTTCGCTCTGTACGAGGGCACTGTGGCATCCTACGATCCCGCCAAGCCCATCGAGACCTGGGTATCCGATAAGAATACCAAGATCCTCGCCGGCCTGAAGGTTGGCCAGACCTACACCATCGTGGAAACCGAAGCACCCTCCGGCTACGCGATGATGGTTCCCTTCCAGTTCACCGTACAGCTGACCGACATCCCCGGCACCTACCGTGCCTTCTCCGTCAGCAACTGCCACGTGTACCGCTTCCGCAAGCTGGATAGCTCCAACAACGGTCTGGTACATGGCGCGCATCTGGCGATTATGGACAGCTACAACAACATCATCGAATCCTGGTGGACCAATGGCGACAACAATGGATGGCATGAGGTTGTTGACAGCAAGCTGGTAGCCGGTAAGGACTACAAGCTGGTCGAGCTGGAAGCTCCGTGGGGCTATGAAGTGGCTGATCCGATCACCTTCTCCATCGATGAAAACGATGGTAAGCTGGTCATTGGCAACAGCAAGTCCATGTCTGCTGACCTGGTCATGTACGATCAGCCCTGGCCCGAAGTAACGCCTACTCCCGAACCCACCGAAACCTCCTACACCGTTACCAAGCGTTGGGAGGATAAGGATAACGTGTTGGGTCTGCGGCCCAGCAACATCACGGTGCATCTGTTCCGCAAGCTGCGGACGGAAGCTGAGTATCCCACCACGCCGTTCATGACCGTGCAGATGGCCAGCAACGGCACCGATACCTGGCGCTTCACCTTCGATGATCTGCCGCGGCGCAGCGCAGACGGTGTGCTCTATGACTACACGGTCCGCGAAGAGTCTGTGGATGGCTACGTGACGAGCTACCAGAACAATGGTAGAACCATCGTCAACAGCATTCCCGAAGAGGACTTCCCGCCCACGCCCACTCCCACCCTGCCTTACGTGACCCCCACTCCGTCCCCGATGCCTCGCGTACCTGCCGGCGTGCAGTTCGTTGATGGCGAGTGGATGTACATCGACGAATACGGCATCCCGCTCGGCGGTATCCCGCTGACCGGTGATAACACCAACTTCGTCCTGTGGGGCATGGCAATCGGCCTGCCGCTGCTGGTAGCTGCTCTGGCTGCTGTGGAAATCCGCCGCCGCAAGAAGCTCCTGCTCGCCGCTGAGGACGAGGAAGAAGTGGAAGAGACGGAAGCGTAACTTCTCCCCGGTAAAAAAACACTTATGGTTCCCGTGAACCAATCAGGGAGCTGCCGAAAGGCAGCTCCCTTCTGACTGTCGAAAAACCCATACTTCTGTTCAAAAGTCGCACATCTTGCACCTGCGGTGCTCGCTGTGCTTGCGCGAAAACGCTGCGGCGTAAGGTTTGTGGGCTCCGCCCACACCCGGCAGGAAACTGAGTTTCCTGCACCTTCCCCTTTTTTGACAACCTGAGGGAGCTGCTAAAAGGCAGCTCCCTTTTCTATGCAGATGTTTCATAAAGAAAGATCCGGAGCCGTGTTTTTCATGGTATCTGTCAAGTGGTAGAGGCACATGGAAGGAAAGATAGAGTACAGTACAACTTGGATAATTTTAGTTGGAATATGGTTGTGATCGATTGCGTTTGTTATGAATTGTATGTTATAATTCAAAATGGTTTGTTCTATATGTTCCCATCACAGATGATGTAACAATACAACAGAAGGTTGGTTGATGATATGAAAAAAGAGCTGCATCAAAACCATTTAAAACAAGCGATGTTTATTTTGATGACAACGCTTCTGCTGTGTTGTCTGTTCAGTGCTGCGTTGGCTGAGCCAACCTATACGATCCCGGTGGTGTTTACCTGGGGGCCGGAGGATCTGTATACATTGGGATACGATGTGTATCTTGATCTGTATCGGGATGGTGAACTGTATAAAACCCTTCAGATCAATCAAAATACCGCCCCCGAAAAGCGGACGTTTTCCACTGCATTGCGAAATGGCAAAACAGGAGAGAACTATGAGTTTGATCTGAAGATCCGCACAGATCCGAAACTGAAAGCTACAGCTGTTCTTGACAAGGATAATCTGCAATGGAATGTACACTTTGAACGCATCAAGAGCGGCCCGGTTACCCTCAGGGTACGACTGGAGGACAATAACGATGCTTTTGGCCTGCGTCCGGAAACCATTGCCCCCAGGCTTGCAGCGAAACGCGGGTACTATGATGAGGAGGCACTGTATGTTTCCGAACCTGCGGATCATGTTGTCCGGAATGAAGACGGTACTTTTACCGTTACATGGAACAATGTGCAGTTCTATTACCCGGATTTGGATGACGACGTGGATGTTGACACCTATAAGGATTGGCAGGCCAAATGGTTTATTCAGTTGGGCGACGAGAATTACGTTGCTGAATGTAATACGTACAATTATCATTTGTCAGATTATTCACCAACGACTGTTCAGATGCTGCTTGACGGCCCCAATTACTGGGCTGATATCCAACTGTACAATTACTTGGCCTATAACGATTTGCTTTCGGACGAATACAAGGAAACGCCGACGGAAATCAACGTTGAATTGGTGGACAAGGACGGGAACGCTGTAGAGGGTACCAGACGAACGGTAACGCTGGAGCATACGGTCAAAACGGGCACGGATTATGCTGATTACATGTACGCATCCGGCAGTGTTCTGTGGCAACTGGAGGAAGGAGAAAAGGATTACAGGCTCCATGTGATCGATCAGCTTCCGCCGTACTGGCGCCTTTCTGTGTCCAGAGGCAGCACGCAATATGGTGTGCGGAAGTTTACAGCCGACGCCTACACAAACAGATTGAATCCCTATGTAGTGTTCTATCATTACGACAACGACAATGTCCTTGGCCTGCGCCCCAAAAATGTGACGCTGAAGGTAGATATTGGTCAAGATATCCACTTTCAGCAAAAGGTTACGATCAATGGCGGCACAGTGTTCTATTATCTGTCGAATAATAATAAACGGCAGTATTTCCCGATGGTGGCCGCTGACGGCTCGCCGATGACGATCAATCTGGAAGTGGAGGGCTATCCCGGACATTATTCAGTCGTTACATCGCATACCCCAACGGCTGAGAGTTCATACATCGGAAAAGTTGAGGCCACTTTGACTACCCGTACCCTTACAGCTGAGGTAAAATGGGACAAAGAACGGAATGACGGCAGAAACCGTCCGAATGATGTTATCCTTACGGTAAAAGATCAAAATGGAAAGATCGTTGGATCGAAGTTTGCCAGCCCCAACACTGGTTGGAAGGCTTCCTTTGATGTGCCTGTTTATGATGAGAACGGCGACATTGCCAGCTATACGATCGAACAGAACGATCTGCAGCTCTATACGACCAAGATTACGCGGACGTTGATAGACGGCGGCAATCCTCCCACGGAGGAGGGCGCTCCCGAGACCGCATTGGATGATGTGGAGCATTTTGTCATAACCAATACCGAGCAGGAAGACTGGAACTATGCCATTGATCTGGTGTGGGATACCGAGATTATTGACGAACGCTACGATCGTTACGAGGTTTCCCAGAGTAGCAACTACGAGCGTGCCCTTACCTACAAACTGACGATCTATGTCAACGCTGCCATGTATAAGAAGGGCGATCTGGAGGTTCGTCTGCCGTATTATCTGGATGGCTATGGCAACCGCAACGGTACCATCACGGCTGTATCTGCGCCACGGGCACAGGAAATTGCTGTGCCCATGTATCCGGATTATAACCCGGATAATGCGTTCCACTATTATGTGGATGATCACGGCACCGACGACAAGCGGGACGACGAGCTGGTTTTTGTTAACTGGCGCGATATTGAAGACAGTATCAACCAGACCATTGAGGTAAAGCACAGGGTTTATCCCAGCAATATGCTGGATACCATACCGCAAACCTGGCAGGCTGTTGGCTACGGTACCAAGTTTGAGGTCATCAATGGTGAAGTGGTTAAAAAAGAGGTGGAAGTACAGAAATCTCCCGTTATCAGCTACGGTGTTGACACAGGCTGTTATTTGCCAAAGGCAAATATTCATGCTTTTCCGATCTATCGAAAGGTGGATGGATTCAGCACTCCTTATGATCCGGAAAAATATGTGTACTTGGAGATTTGGAATGGTCAAAGGCAGGGTCAATATGAAAGATTGACGCTTAACCAGTATCTTACCTATACTGCTGAGCTGGAAGCTTCCGAAGGAATCGAAATCAGCAAAAACTATTTCTATTGGACTGGTTCGACAGAATCAGGCTTGTTGACTGTCAATCCGGATGATCCGTCAAAGGCTGTTTATCAGGCAAGCCGTACGCCTTCAACGAGCAGTTCTCATTATTCAATTGAGAATCGCGGCTTCATCATTCGAATTCCGCGTGACAAAATCGGTCAGGAGGATGAAAGCTATACTGGTACGATAAAGTTTACCCATTCTGCCAGAGTGGACCAGCAGCATGAAAATGACAAGGTTTCCGGTCTGGACTACAATGATTACTGGACCTCAAGCTCTGAGATTACCTTTACATGGGAACCGCAGGAAAGCTGGTCTTTTGATGGTGATATTTATACATGGTCAAAATATGGCGGCAGCCTGCCCAGCGCGCCGGTGACCCGCCTTCAGTTGGGCTTGGATCTGAAGGTAAGTAATTATTATGTCACGGGCAAGGTATACGGCTACGATATGAATCCTTTTCAGCTGGATATCCGGGATGATGCCCTCTATGTGGTAGGATCCATTGATGGAACCAAAACGGAGCCCGTTCGTCTTGAGGCCGGGGATTACGAGATGAACATGGACAGGGTCGTTGTGTACTGGCATGATAAGGATGATCGCGGAAATACAACCTATACCAATGTGCCTAAGGGTGACTTCATCATCATGGGTCAAAAGACGGTTGATGGCCCTTGGGAGGAGATTGAACGGTTCAAGATTCCCAGCGATAAATACAGCTATTATGAATACCGTGCAAGATCAGCAAAGTACTCAGGCAAAGGCTATACCAGCCTGCGCATCATCAGCCCTCAGGAAGAAGAAGATAATATGGGATATTTGTCTGTCCAAATGGACTTGTATCCCAAGCTGTTTGCCAACCGGCCTGTGTTCCAGTCATTGGTTGAGCAGGGAATTGACATGATCTATCTGCACAACTGGGCTGCCTTCAAACTCTATGAGGATGACGGTACAGGCAATTATCAGTGGATCAACAGCTATGATTACCTCTATACACCTTCCAGCAATCGGGCAAATCTGGCTGACTGGACTGATCTGATACCCAAGGACTTCAGCCGCGAGGGCGCGTATATGGCCCGTGCTCATACGTATAGCTATGGTGGCGAAGTGACCCATGGCAGTGGTGTCAGTAAAACGCTCAAGTCTGCTGTCAACAATACCATTGACGGCACGGTGGATGCCGTGTTTAACCTTTCGGCAACCGAAAACATGACCGGTGTCAGCAGTGATGTTCTGGCGACAGATGTCTATAAGGCATATGTAGCAGACATGTCATGGCAGCATGGTATGTTCTACGATCTTTTGCCGCTGGGGTACTACTATGATTCCAAAGTAACGCCAACAGTCAGCGGCTACAATAAAGATTTTCCTGCCAGCGTTGTCAAAGTGGAGACCGTTGACAATTACAAGAACTCCAACCGACAGATGGTTAAGTTCCATCTGGAATTTGACGGCGAACCCGGTAAGAATATCTACACATACGCAAGCAGTACCTATACTGGTTTCAACCTGACTTTCCAGGCCAAAGCCAGTTGGGATGATCTGTCCCTGTTCCCCTATGGCTACAATGTGATGGGCTTCCAGAAGGGTTCTGAGAACGCGGAAGGCACGATCGTTTTCGGCGGTGAGGCGAATCAGATCCCCGGTTCCCGGGAGGATAACGGCGGTTTGTTCACCTCCACGCACGGCACGGATGTGAGAGAGACCATGACCGACCTCAATGGGGATGGCATCTCAAGCGGTATCAAAGATACGCTTATGGCTTCAGCGTATATCAATCCGGATTTCGTCAGCGCCTATCAGATCGGTCTGGCCAAGTTTGTCAAAGCCAACAGCGGTATCTGGCAGACCCATGACTTTGCGGATCTGGGCGGTGAGTATTACTACAAGATCCGGCTGACCATGGGCAGCGGCGGTACCACCCGGAATCTGGTTCTGTTTGACGTGTTGGAGGATGCTGTCAATACGCAGGCGGCAACGCAGGAGGCTCATTGGAAGGGTACCTTCAAGAGCTTTAATGTCCGGGTGCCGGAACTGCAGGGAATTGCTCCCAAGGTATATTATTCAACGGTGAAAAACCTGGACTCCAACAAGTTCACCGGTATCAATGACCTGCAGAATGAGGAGGTCTGGTCCCTGACCCCGCCGGAGGATCTTTCCACTGTTACTGCGCTGGCCTTTGACCTGTCCAAAAAGCCCTCTGGCAGCGACTACGTATTCGATCGGGCCATGACCACCGAAGTGGAGATCACCATGATGGCGCCGGAAGAACTGCCTCCGGCTGAGCTGGCGTATAACCGTTCGTCCTATGCGGCTTTGTTCAAAGCAAACGGCTCGGCTGAGAGTACGGAAGAACATAACATCGGTCACCGTGTTACGGTTGCCCTGCGGGATGAAAAAGACCTGTTCTTCACCAAGCTGGGCATTCAGGAAGGGGCTGACCCGGCGGGTCTGCCGGGCGCTGAGTTCACGCTGTACAAGTGTGAACATGAACATACGTTGATCTGTTCGGATGACTGCCACACCCATACCGGCAAGCCCGGGGAAGAGGGCAGCTGCTGGATCAGCACGCCTTTCCAGACGGCTGAGTCGGATGCCAGTGGTCTGGTCAGCTTCACAGACCTGCCCACTGGCTATTTCGCCTTTGTGGAAAGCAGGACGGTCAATGGCTATGAACCTTTGACGGATATGTGGTGGACCTTTGAAGTACAGGCCACTTCCGATGGATTCATCACCGAACCGGTGAATGCTGGTACGGCCGACAATCATGTATCCGTGAACAAGGATACAGACGGTAGCCTTTCTCTGCTCAATACCAGGATCAAAACCTCGATCCCGATGGAAAAACGGTGGGCAGGCGAAGGTGCCGACCTTTCCATCCGTCCCGTGTCCATTGTGCTGGATTTGTACCGCAACGAACAGCCGTATATCGAGGGTGTTACGCTAACGCCTGACGCTTCGGGCAACTGGCAGTATACCTTTACGGATCTGTACGTTGCAGATTTCCTGGGCGTGAACTATCAATATGAGGTACGGGAACGTCCTGTGCCCGGGTACAGCTGTAACGGCACAGAGGAAAACGGTGTTGCCATTCTTACCAACACCTGTCTGGGTCAGCTGGAGATCAGCAAAAAAGTGGTTCACGGCGATCAAAACAAACCGTTCACGTTTGTTGTTGCCTTCAGCGGCACCGGTACGCCCCTGGAAGGCGATTATCAGGTGTTCAAAACGGCTGCGGATGGCAGCGTAAGCATGCAGACGGTCACCGCTGCGGACAGCAGTCTGACTGTGACCGCAGCTCACGGCGAAAGTGTCCGGCTGGTCGGTCTGCCCATTGGCAGTTCCTACACCGTTACGGAGCAGCCCGCAGCGGGCTATACGCCGGCTGTTACCGCTGGAGTCGCAACCGGTATTGTGGAAGCTGCAACGGTGCACACCGTTACCATCACCAATACCTATGATGCCAGCGGGGAATGGAACCCGGCCGCTGCCAAATGGGTCAACGGGAAGCCCGCGGAAGCGGATGAGATCTTCACCTTCCAGCTGACCAGCGGTGCGAACGTGCCCAAAGTCAGCCAGAAGAAAGAAAACGCAGGCAGCCTGATCACCTTTGATGCGGTGGAATACGGGCTTTCGGATATCGGCAAGACCTATTCCTACACCGTGAAGGAATGCGCCACAGACAAACCCGGCTATTCCATTGACCAGCGCGTGTATGATGTGAGCGTTACGATCACGGACAATGGCGACGGTACCTTGACAGCAACGCCCACGTACAGCCTGAACGGCGCGGCGGTGGATCAGATCGTGTTCGATAACACCTATGAGGCCAAGGGACAGCTGATATTGGAAGGCATCAAGACCGTTAACGGTCATAAGCCCCGCGAGAATCAGGTGTTCCGCTTCGAGCTGACCGGTCAGGGCAATGGTGTGCCGCAGACGGCGGTTAACGAGGGCAGCAGCATTCTGTTCGATGCGATCACCTATGATCTGAGCGATCTGGCGAATTCGCCCTTTACGTACAATGTGAAGGAAGTGTCCGTCTCTGAAAACGGCTATACGGTGGATGATCATGTGTATACCGTCTGCGTATGGCTGGCAGATAACGGAGATGGCACCCTGAAGGTGACAAAGCAGATCCTGACCGGCGGACAGACGGCTGACAGCGTTCAGTTCAATAATACCTATCACGCCAGCGGAGAGCTGATCCTGACGGCTGCTAAAACCGTGAACGGCCTCACGCCCCGCGCTGATCAGGTGTACTCCTTCCAGCTGACCAGTGAAGAGGGAACGCCTGCGGTCTCTCAGCAGAAGAGCAATACGCTGGGCGCGGTGATATTCGATCCGCTGACATATACGTATGAGGATGTAGACAAAACCTACACCTACACGGTCAGCGAAACCACGGCCTCTCAGGGCGACCTGGTGGCGGATCCCACGGTTTATACGGTTCGTGTGAAGATCACGGACAACGGTGACGGCACGATGCTGGCAACGCCTGCCTTCTTCAAGGGTGAGGAAGCAGCACAAGCCTTCGCCTTCGACAATACCCTCTACGCCCCCCTGACGATCCAAAAGACGGTTGATGGCCCGGCAACGGAGGAAACTTTCCCCATCAAGATCTGGCTGTATGATGAGAATCAGGTGGAAGTGAAGGATACATTCCACTATACCGGCGATCTGACCGGTCAGCTTGTCAGCGGCGATACGATTCTGCTGGGTCATGGTCAGAGCATCACCATTGTGGATCTGATTCCCGGTATGCGCTACACAGTGGAGGAGAAACCCGGCGTCCGCTATACTGCCACTGTGAATGGTCAGGGACAGGAAACGGTTTCCGGACAGTGCACCGAGGGCGGAAACACCGTCAGCTTTGTGAATGTGATCAAGACCACGGGCTTGTCCGTTACCAAGCAATGGGACGGCGCTCATGGCGGTACCATCCAGCTGACCCTGTATGCCAATGGTATCAAGCTGGAAAACCAGCCTGTACCGCATCAGAACGGTGACACATACTCCTACACCAACCTGCCCAAATACGATCTGAACGGCGACGAAATCCGTTACACCGTCAAAGAAAAGTATATGGAGGGTTATCTGGCGATTTATGACAATATCGCGCCGCATGAAAGCGAATCGGATTGCGTCTATAACGGCGGCAAGATCATCAACCGGGAAGTGGTCGTGTTCCGGATCCGTAAAGTGTGGAGCGGCATCAAACCGCAGGATGCCCCGCCCATTCGTCTGACGCTGTACTGCAATGGTACTGTGTACAAGAAGGAGCAGCCTGAACCGGATGCCAACGGCCTGTATGTTTACACCAATCTGCCCAAGTATGTGGGCGGCGTGCCTGCTGTTTATACAGTGAAGGAAGCGCCCATGGGCGGCTATGATACCCATTACTATGCCAGCGATGGACAGGAGACGGAAATGGGTGTCAACGGCGGACAGATCCTGAACATCAAGATCCCGGATACCCGCGACAAGCAGCCTGTGCAACTGTGGTTTGCCTTGATGGCGATGGCTGGTATCGTCCTTGCTGTTATGGTGATTCGCATGAACAGGCGGTGCAAAGATTGATCGCCATGCTGAGAAGCATGGACAACTGGTAAGAGTATCCCAAAGAAACCCAGAGCATGGTTCCTGACCTGAGGACATGCTCTGGGTTTTGTATTGCAGGCGGGTCTGATTCATGTTTACAGAACGTTGACAGATATCTGCTTTCTTTTTACAGTGACGAATGTTATAATATGGTCAAGCAGAAACCTGAGGAGGGTTTGTTGATGAAGAAAAAGAAAAAGGCCGGCGGTCTTGGCGGGCTGTATGTGATGATCGCTGTTTGTGTGGTATGCAGCTGCGTGGCCGTTTTTGGTTTGATGGGCAAGCTGGAAACCTATCAGGAAAGCGAGGATAGCTATGCCCAGCTGCAACAGGCTGCATTGACCATTGTGGAAAACGAACCCGATGCCGAACAAACGCAGGAGAGCGCGGGATCGCCCATGCGGACCATCTCCCCGGAGGAATTGCTGGCTGCCAAGGAAAACGGTCAGGATACCAACACCACTGGCGGCGATGATACGCCCGTATATGATCCGTTGGGCCCGGGCATTACGCCTGAGCCGGTCGTGGGCCCAGAGGAAGAGAATGTGGTGGATGAAGCGCTGATCTGGATGCTGAATAACCAGACAGAGGATGAGTTGATCACAGATCGTCCCAAGCAGCAGGTAACCCCTGTGCCGGAGCAGGCAGTTGCTACGCCAGCGCCTGAAGCGGAACCGGAGGAGATTCCGGCAACGACCGGTAGCGAAATCACTGATCCCGATGCGACGGCTGGGCCGGAAACTGCGCAAGCGACAGCTGTGCCCGTTGAACAGCCGGTGATTCACGAAGTGACGGCTGAACCTGTGGCTGAAAACGAGGAAGAAAAAAAGCCTGTAGCAGTGGTTGAAGCAACTCCTGCGCCGGTTGCAGACGATGAGCCAGCAGCCGTCGAACCGATGGAAGCGACTGCTACTCCCGAAGCAACAGCCACGCCTGAACCCACCCCCACACCGGAACCAACGCCCGAACCAACGCCTACGGTGCCTCCGTATATTCCGTCCAGCGGCATCAGCATGGAGCGGGCTGTGACGGTAAACAGCGCCCGCTATGCGGTGGATTTCGATTACCTGACGCTGATCAATGACGAGGTAGTAGGCTGGATCTATCAGGAAGGCACTGCCATCAACTATCCGGTGCTGCGCGGTGAGGATAATGAGTACTATCTGACCCATCTGTTCAATGGTGTGAACAACTCGTCCGGTTCCGTGTTTATGGACAGCGGCAACTCTGCCGCCTTCATTGACAGCGCGACCTACCTGTATGGTCATCACTCCAAGGGCGGCGGCATGTTCGCCTCTCTGAGCGAGTATCTGGATCCGGCTTATTATGAAGCTCATCCCCAGTTCCTGCTGGTAACACCCTTTGCGGATTATCAGGTGGATGTGTTTGCCGGTATGGCTACCCTGGTGGAAGACGAGGTCAGCTGGCGGCCCAAGACGCTGGAGACCGAAGCGGATATGCAGGAATTCTTGGATACCATTCTGGCGCAGTCCTTTATTCAGGCTCCGGAAGAGATGATGCCTCTGTGGGGCGACAGGCTGCTGGTGCTGGTCACCTGCACCAATATTCAGAGCAACCAACGCTACGTGATCTATGGTCGTATGCGCCCCATCGTGTATGAAACCGATGAGGAAAGCGTCAGCGCAACCAAGGCTGAAATGGATCAGCGTCCCACCGGAAACGGCTATGTGAACATTGAGGGCATGGGAACCTATATGAACTATGCCCAGAACGACGAACTTTGGTTCCATATGCGCTACGAATCCAGCGGCGGCGACAAGCGGCGCACCTTCGGCAACGGCGGCTGCGGTCCTACAGCCGTGGCAACTGCGATCGTGAATCTGTGCGAAGTGGAGGAACTGCCGAGGCTGATCGGTTATGCCAATACCCAGTTGGGCTTCACTTTCTGCGATTGCTCAGTGAACAGGTACTTCTGCAACCACAAGCATGCCCAGTACCAGCTGCGCACAGGGGACGAGTTCCTGCGGTATATGCCGCTGGCAGTGGCGAACTTCGCAACAGGCAACAATATCTGGGAGATCAAGAGCCGTTCCAACAGCAATGGCACCAATATGCGCTTCCTGGATAAGATCTGCGCCATTTACGGCATCCGGGTCAGCGTGATCGAAGAGGTGGACGAGCTGTTCCGCAGACTGGAAGAGGAGAAGGTGGATGGCATCAAGCGCAACGCGATCAGCTGCGCTGTGGGCGGCAGTCCCTTTACCAAGTCAGGTCACTTTGTGGTGATCTGCGGATTGGATGAGGAATATATGTATATTCTTGACCCGTGGCGCAGAGACGACTACAAGGAATACGACCGCAGGGGCTATACAGAACTGCTGGAGCCCGGTGTGGTGCGCATCAAGCGGGAGAATGCGGACGATTGTAACCTGATCCCCTTCTATCTGCTGGAGAAGGTGCAGTAATAAAGGAGTACATATGAAAAAATGGATTGGCCTGAGCCGCAGTGAAGCACAAGAGCGGCTCAGGGCAGGGCAGGGCAATGAAATGCCCAAATCCAGAGACGGCGGCGTGGGAACCATCCTGCGCCGCAATCTCTTTACATTGTTCAACTTGCTCAATGTGCTGATGGCTGTTGCACTGATTCTTGTGGGCAGTTACCGCAACCTGCTGTTCATGGGCGTGGTGATATCCAATGCGCTGATCGGTACAGTGCAGGAGTTGCGCGCCAAACGTACCCATGACCGATTGGTACTGCTGGGGGAAGGCCGGGTAACGGTGATCCGGGAGGGGCAGCAGGAGTTGCTGCCGCCCAGCCAGCTGGTGCTGGAAGATATCGTGGTGCTTAACAGAGGGGACCAGGTGCCCGCGGATGCGCTGGTGCTGGAGGGTTCAGCGCTGCTGGATGAGTCCCTGCTGACAGGCGAGAGTGCATCGGTGGAAAAGTTGGAAGGCCACCAGCTGTATTCCGGCAGTTTCGTCAAGAGCGGGCGCGTGATTGCCCGGCTGACGGCTGTGGGCGCGAACAGCTATGCAGGCAAGTTGCAGCTGTCTGCCCGCAAGGTGAAACATGGCAAAAGCCGCTTGATGGGCGATTTGCAAAAGCTGATCCGGGTAGTGACGGTGATCCTGCTGCCTGTTGGTATTCTGCTGTTCTGGAAGCAGTACAGCGTACTGAAGCTGGGCCTTGCTGACAGTGTGACCAAAACGGTAGCATCGGTGCTGGGGATGATCCCCGAAGGGCTGATGCTTCTGACTTCTGTTGCGCTGGCGGCAGGGGTGGTGACCTTGGGCCGCAAGGATACGCTGGTTAATGAATTGTACGGTATCGAAACGTTGGCACGCACCGATGTGCTGTGCATGGATAAAACCGGCACGCTGACCGGCGGCGCCATGGCATTGGAGGCCATCTGCCCCGTGGAAGGCTGGCAGACAGTACAGGTGGAAGAACGTCTGAGGGCGTTGCTGTGTGCGTTGCCATCCGATTCCCCCACCAATGAGGCATTGGCGGATGCCTTGGGAAGAGAAAGCAGCCATGGCGCGTTGGAAGTGATCCCCTTTTCCAGCGAGCGCAAATGGTCTGCTGCACGCTTTGGAGCATTGGGCACAGTGGTAATGGGCGCACCGGAGCGGCTTCTTTCGGGGGCATTGCTGGTCAAAGCGCAGCAGGAAGCAGCCAAGGGACTGCGCGTTTTGGCAGTCATGGTTGGCGAATGCTGGCCTGATACGGAAGCTTTGATGCCGGATGGGCTGGAGGCGATGGCTTTGGTCACCCTCAGCGATGCGCTCAGACCGCAGGTGCAGGAGACCATACGCTACTTTACGGAACAGGATGTACGCTTACTGGTGATCTCCGGCGACAGCCCGGTGACAGTAGCCCGTGTGGCAGCCGATGCAGGGCTGCCGGATGCTGAAAAGGCGGTTGATCTATCCCTGATTGGGGGCGAAAAGGATTATGCTGCGCTGAGCCGCGAATACACAGTCTTTGGGCGCGTCTCCCCGGAGGACAAATGCGGGCTGGTACGGGCTTTGCAGAAGGATGGTCACAGCGTTGCCATGATTGGCGACGGTGTGAACGATATTCCTGCGCTGAAAGCTGCGGATTGCTCCATTGCCATGGCAGGGGGCAGTGATGCCGCCAGCCGTGTGGCGCAGATGACGCTGATGGGCGGCGGTTTTGAAGCCATGCCACAGATCCTTCTGGAAGGGCGGCGTGTGATCAACAACATCACCCGTGCGGCTTCCTTGTTTCTGGTGAAGAATATCTTTTCTTTGCTTCTGTCGCTGGCGATGCTGGCGCTGCCGTTTGCCTATCCGTTCGCGCCGATCCAGCTGACGCTGATCTCCACCCTGACGGTGGGTTTTCCCTCCTTTGTGTTGGCGCTTCAGCCAAACCGGGAGCGGGTACGCGGCAGCTTTTTGAAGAATGTGATCACAAGGGCTTTGCCTGGCGGTTTGTGCGTATCGCTGCTGTCGGTGGCGGTTATGCTTTTGAGCCGTCCGCTGGGATATGGCGAGGATGTCTGCGCCAGCCTTTGCACGCTGGCTGGGGCAGTTTCCGGCCTGTTTACCCTGTACCTGACCTGCCGTCCGCTGGACAGCATCCGTGCGGTATTACTGGTGTTGGTGACCGCTGCAATGGCAGTTTGCGTGCTGATATTCCCCAAACTGTTCTATCTGGTGCCTCTTGGCGCAGTGGAACGCTGGGTGTTGGCTGGCTGTGCAGCTGCCTGTGTGCCGCTGCAGGTCGGGCTGGGGGCTTTGATCCGCAGGAGCGGGGAGAAAGCATAAGAATATGGGGCTCATATATGGAAAGACCACGTTGCTCTCAATCGCAACGTGGTCTTAGGTCGTCAAAAAATTGCCTTCGGCAACTTTTTTGACGAGTTTTGCACCGTTTGCCTAGGAGCCTACGGCTCCCCGGGCGGCAAACGGCGATAGGAATCCCTTGCTGCGCAAGGGTTCCGAAACCACCGCGCATGTCGCTGGTTTCGGATTGAAAGTAGGAGGGCTGCGGC
>SVGQ01000080.1 GCA_015056245.1 Clostridiales bacterium
GACGCCTACGGCAATGTGCTCGGCTTTGGCGGCCGGGCCATGGGCGATGCCAAGCCCAAGTACCTCAACACCTCCGACACCCCTGCGTTCAACAAGCGTTTAGGCGTGTTCGCAGCCAACCTGCTGCGCAAGGCACGCGGCCTGAAACGGGTGATTCTGGTGGAAGGATACATGGATGTGGTGGCCCTGAGCCAGTATGGTATAGAAGGCGTTGCCGCCACCCTCGGCACCGCCCTGACCCCCGAGCAGGCCCGCCTGCTCAACCGCTTTGCCCCGCAGGTCGTTCTGGCCTACGACGGCGACAGCGCCGGTCAGAATGCCATCCTCCGCGGACTGGATGTTCTGGAGGAAGCAAATGTTCCCGCCCGCGTGCTGGTATTCCCCCAAGGGCTTGACCCGGACGAGTTTATCCGTCAGGAAGGCATTGAGGCCTTCCATCAGCTAAAGCCCCTGTCAGCGGTGCATTACCGTATGCTCCGGGAAAAAGAAAAGTACGATATGTCCCAGGAAGAGGGGCGCGTACAGTATGCCAAAGCCTGCGCCGTATTCCTTGGCAAGGTGCACGAGCCGGTGGAGCTGGACAGCTACCTGAAGCAGCTGTCGCTGGAGACCGGCATCGAAAAAACTGTGCTGATGGAACAGATCGGGCTGAAAGCCGCAACCCACGCTGTCCCGGCAGCCCCGCGGGAATCCTTCGCCCGCAAGGTAAGGCAAACCCCGCAAGTGGACTGGTCAGCCCGCACACTGCTGGCTGCGCTGGCTACCGGGCGGCTGCCCAAGAACATTGTTACCCCCGAAGAATTTGAGGACGAGCACCTGCGCAGCCTATGCGAGGCCTTCCTCAGCGGGCAGAGCCCTGCCTCGCTGATGGAGCAGCAGCCCGATGACCAGAGCCGCGCATTGCTCGGCGATATCCTGTCCATCGACACCCAGCTGGATGACGAAGGCCTGCGCCGGATGGCAAGCGATTGCCTCACCAAGCTGCGCCGCCAGCGGCTGGAAAACGAATTGGACAAGCTGCAGGCCTCGCTGCCTACCCTCCCCGAGGAGGAGCGCGCCCGGGAAACCCAGCGTGCCTTCCAGTTGACCAAACAATTAATGGATTTGCAGTAACCCCCGTGTACGACAAAAGGAGTGAGATGGTTGAGTGCGAATCAGTCGCGGGAAGCGATCAAACTGAAGCTCAACGAACTATACGAGGACGCCAAGCAGAAGGGCGCCATCACCAAGGATGAAGTGGCTAACCAGCTGATGGAGCTGGAGATCGATGCCGAGCAGATGAACAAGGTCTACGAGACTTTGGAACGTCTGGGCATTGATGTGGTCAACGAGTTCGACCCCGTCCCCGCCGAGGAACTGGTGGAGCCGGAGCAGATCGACCTGAGCGTGCCCGAGGGCATCAGTGTGGATGACCCTGTGCGCATGTACCTCAAGGAGATCGGCAAGGTGCCCCTGCTGACTGCTGAGGAAGAGATCGAAATCGCCAAGCGTATGGAAGAGGGCGATGAGGATGCCAAGCAGAAGCTGACCGAAGCCAACCTGCGTCTGGTGGTTTCCATTGCCAAGCGCTATGTGGGCCGCGGCATGCTGTTCCTGGATCTGATTCAGGAAGGCAATCTGGGCCTGATCAAGGCTGTGGACAAGTTCGACTACCGCAAGGGCTACAAGTTCTCTACCTATGCCACCTGGTGGATCCGTCAGGCCATCACCCGCGCCATCGCGGATCAGGCCCGCACCATCCGTATCCCTGTGCACATGGTGGAAACCATCAACAAGCTCATCCGCATCTCCCGCCAGCTGTTGCAGGAGTATGGCCGCGAACCCACTCCCGACGAGATCGCCAAGGTGATGAACATCTCCGAAAGCAAAGTGCGGGAGATCATCAAGATCGCGCAGGAGCCTGTGTCTCTGGAAACCCCCATCGGCGAGGAAGAGGACAGCCATCTGGGCGACTTTATCCCCGATGACGATGCTCCCGCCCCCGCTGAGGCCGCCAGCTTCACTCTGATGAAGGAACAGCTGCTGGATGTGCTGGACACCCTCACCCCCCGCGAAGAGAAGGTGCTGCGTCTCCGCTTCGGTCTGGATGACGGTCACCAGCGCACGCTGGAGGAAGTGGGCCGGGTGTTCAAGGTCACCCGTGAGCGCATCCGTCAGATCGAGGCCAAGGCACTGCGCAAGCTGCGCCATCCCAGCCGCTCCAAGAAGCTGAAGGATTATCTGGATTGATGGACAAGCAAGTTCGTACCCAACGCGCACCCCTCTTGGATGAACGGCTGGAAGCCGCCGTTGCCATGGCGGTTCCCTGCCGCATCTGCGCCGATATTGGCGCGGATCACGGCAAACTGAGCGCAGCCATGCTGTGCCGGGGCTTGTGCGAGCATATGCTGGTCAGTGATATCAGCGACAAGGCGCTGGAAAAGTCCCGGGTTCTGCTGGGAGGACTTCACCTGCAGGATCAGGTCACCTTTTCTGTGGCGGATGGACTGGACGGCGCCAAGCTACTGGATCAGCCGCTGGATACCTGCTTTATTCTGGGCATGGGCGGCGAAACCATGGCCCATATTCTGGAGGCAGGTCAGGCAGCCCTGAACGGTGCCAAACTGATCCTGAGCCCCCAGACCGATATTCCGCTGGTGCGGGGCACACTGGTTTCCATGGGCTACCGTATCCGCCGGGAAGAGATCATTCCCAGCGGCAAGCGGCATTATGTGCTCATGCGTGCCGAACCCGCCCTGCCCGGCGAGCAGCCCTATACCGCCGAGGAACTGATCCTTGGCCCGGTTCTGATGAAGGAACGCCCCGCTGCGTGGGAAGCCTACCTGCGCCGGGAGGAACAATACGCCCAGACTGCTGTTGCAGCAATGGAAAAAGCATCCACAAACAAGGACAGTCAGCGGCTCGCGCATTTTCGCGGGACGCTTTCCCTTGTTCAGGAAGCTCTTCGGGGCTTTGAAAAGGAGTAACCCATGAACCGACCCACCGTAGGCGATGTATACGCATGGCTGGACAGCATCGCCCCCTTTGAAACCGCCGAGGGCTTTGACAACGTGGGCCTGCTCATCGGCGACAAGGCAACTCCGGTATCCAAGGTGATCTTTACACTGGATCTGAGCGAGAAAACCGTGGATGAAGCCATCTCTTTCGGCGCGGAGTTGATCATCACCCATCACCCCATCATTTTTTCACCCCTGCGCCGCATACACTATGATACGCCCTTTGGGCGCATGCTGGTCAAGCTCACCGGCGCGGGCATCAGCGTCATCGCGGCTCACACCAACTGGGACAAAGCTCCCAATGGCGTTGCCGACACGCTGGCGAAGCTGCTGGCTTTGCAAAACATCACCCCGCTGGATGATTATGTCCGTCTGGGCGATCTGCCCGCTCCGATCACCGCCAGTGCTTTTGCCGCTTTTATGACCAAGATGCTGGATTTTGCGCCCCGCTGGTACGGCGAGGACAAGCTGCTCTCCAAGATTGCCGTTGCAGGCGGCTCCTATGGGGAGGGCTACGAATTGGCGCTGGAAGCCGGTGCGGATGCTTTCGTCACTGGCGAGATCAAGCACCACGAAATCCTTGATGCCATCGCGCAGGGATTGATCGTCTACGATGGCGGTCACCACGCTACCGAGCATCCTGCCATGTCTGCGATGCAGAGGCTTTTTTCCGACATCTGCAAGCAAAACGGCTGGCAGATTGAGACCCGTCTTTCCATGGCCCCGCCTTTTGCGGGCGCTACCCATATGTGACCGTCCCATAGGGATGACCCCGCCGTCATCCCCCCGGGACAAGCAAGGAGGAACACGTCATGACCCAGATCGAACTCTTGTTGCAGTATCAGCAGGCCGATATGGCTGCGGATGCGTTTGAAAACCAGATCAAGCGCAACCCCACCCGTCTCGCCCTGAAGAAGAACCGCGAATTCCTGGTGGAGCAGCAGAATGCCGCCAAGAAGCTGGAAGCGGAAGTTGCGCAATTGACCGACCGCGTGGAAACCATCAAGCTGGCAATTGTCCGTCTGGAGGAACAGCTGAACCAGATGGCAAAGCGCATGCAGGATACGCCTCCCGCCGATCTGAGCAAGGCTCAGGAAGCCGCCAAGGATGCCCAGAAGCTGCTGGGTGATCTGGAGGACTACGAGAAGGAAATGCGCAAGATCCAGAAGGATGCCGCCGAGCGCGAAAAGCTGGAGAAAGACATCCGTCTCAAGTTCGCCAAGGCCAAGGGCGAATATGACCAGCAGAAGGCCGCCTACGAGGTGGAATCCAAAGAGCTGATGAAGGAGCTGGACAAGAAGCGCAAGGAGGCTGAGGAAAAGACAGCCGGTCTGGATCCAGCGCTTTTGGAGAAATACCGCACCATCAAGCTGCACTGCACGCCGCCGGTTGCCAAGCTGTATTCCGGTCAGTGCATGGGCTGCAATATGAGCCTGCCGCAGGCCACCCTGCGCAAATTGAAGAATGACAGCGGCATCATCGAATGTGAAAACTGCGGCCGCATGCTGATTCAGATGTAATACAGAAGCGGCGGGAAGGATTTCTTCCTGCCGCTTTTTGTCGATCGGACCGACCACACCTGCCGATAGGAGTCGCACATCTTGCACCTTCGGTGCTCGCTGTGCTTGCGCGAAAGCGCTGCGGCGCAAGGTTTTGGGGCTCTGCCCCAATCCCCGGCAGGGGAGACGGAGGGAAGCGCGTGCCCAGTGGGCACTTGCGCGAAGCGCAAAACGACCCGAAGTCGTCAACCGAAACAAGTGTAGGCTACGGCAGTAGCCTGCACGAAGATTGAGGTTGCGGAACACAACGGCGAAGCCGTTAGCGACCCACAGTCGTCAACCGAAGCAAGGACTGGGCACGGCAGTGCCCAGAACGCCGACTGAGGTTGCGGAACGAGGCCCCTGCACCCCGCGCTTTATCAACATATCCACGCGGCGGGAAGAATCTCTCCCCGCCGCTTTCTGCTATCATCCCACCCCAAAGGAGGAACCGCCATGAACATGATTGAAATCATTGAAAAAAAGAAGTTGGGCAACGCTCTCACCGCTGAGGAAATCGACTTTTTTGTGGCGGGCGCAGCCACCGGCAGCGTGCCGGATTATCAGCTGGCGGCGCTTTTGATGGCGATTCGCTTAAACGGCATGAACCGGGAGGAAACCAAGCTGCTCACCCTCGCCATGACCCACTCCGGCGATGTGGTCAATCTGGATGCCATTCCCGGCATTCCGGTGGATAAGCACTCCACCGGCGGCGTGGGCGATACCACCACGCTGGTGCTGGCTCCGCTGGTGGCAGCCTGCGGCGTGCCGGTTGCCAAGATGAGCGGACGTGGGCTGGGCCATACCGGCGGCACGCTGGACAAGCTGGAAAGCATTGACGGGTTCAGCGTCAGCCTGACGGAGGAGGTTTTCCTGAAGCAGGTGCAGTCCATCGGGCTGGCCGTGATCGGACAGACCGCCAATCTGGCTCCTGCTGACAAAACCCTCTATGCCCTGCGTGATGTGACCTCCACCGTAGATAGTCTGCCCCTGATCGCCTCCAGCATCGTCTCCAAAAAGTTAGCCAGCGGTGCCAAGGGCATCGTACTGGATGTGAAAACTGGCGCGGGCGCGCTGATGCATACCACCGAGGACAGTATCGCACTGGCCCAGTCCATGGTGCGCATCGGTTGCGACGCAGGCCGCAACATGGTGGCCCTGGTCACCGATATGGGCGAGCCCTTGGGCAGTCACGTGGGCAACGCTTTGGAAGTGAAGGAAGCCATTGATGTATTGGCAGGGCGCACCGGCGGGCCGCTGCTCACCGTAGCACTGGAACTGGGCGCTCGCATGCTGGTGCTGGGCGGCGCTGCCAAGGATGTGCCCGAGGGCAAGGCAAAGATGGAAGCCGCCCTTCACAGCGGCGCAGGTCTTGCCAAGCTGAAGGAAATGATCGTAGCCCAAGGCGGCAACCCTGCTTGCTGCGATGATGTATCCGCCCTGCCTCAGGCCGCGGTGATCCTGCCCTGCCCCGCGTTGGAAAGCGGCTACATCGCCAGCATGGATACCGTGGGACTGGGCAACACCGCCCAAGCCATGGGCGCAGGCCGCCGCACCAAGGAAGATGTGATCGATCCTGCAGTGGGTTTTGTTATGCAGGTGCGCATCGGCGACAAGGTAGCTGCCGGAGAGCCGCTGGCAACCGTTCACGCCAAGAATGACGCCAGCGCCCGGGAAGCCATCGCCGCCATCCAGCGTTGCATCCACATGAGCAAAGAAGCCGTTCCCCCCTGCAAACTGATCCATGCCTTTGTCAGCAGCGAAAGCGTGGAGAGGCTGTGAGGGACGACGATGGGTCAGGGGCGCTGCCCCTGACAACCCCGGCAGGGGGATGATCCCCCTGCACCCTGCACATATTTCACAATGTCGAGCATTCATATCCCGACTCTGATTCACAAAAGGGAGGTTATCCCATGCCATTCTCCGTCAACGATACCTTTATCTACCTCGTATCTGCCGCCGTCATTCTGGTGGTGGTGGCGCAGTCCGTGTTCTTTCTTGTCAAGAGTGTACAGCGGGCCAAGACCGTGGGTATCTCCATGTCCACCGTGCGCAAGACCATTCTGTCCTCCACCCTGTTCACCATCGCCCCGGCAGTAAGCATCCTGATCGGCATCATTACCCTGAGCAAGTTTCTGGGGCTGCCCTTCCCGTGGCTCCGCCTGAGCATTCTGGGCGCAGTCACCTATGAGCTGCCCGCCGCCACTATCGCCGCGGGTGCCATGGGCACCTCCGTCACCGAGACCATCACCGATCCCAAGGTGTTTGCTACCATCGCATGGACCATGACGCTGGGCATCATCGCCGGTATCCTGCTGGTGCTCTTCGGCTTGAAAAAGGTGCAAAAGGGCATGAACGCCATCGGCGGCAAGGATACCCGTTGGCGAGATATCGTCATGGACGCGCTGTTTCTGGGCATGATCTCCGCCTTTGTGGGCATGCTCTTTGCCGATATCCGTCAGGGGCTGCCGGGCTTCATCCCGCTGGCGGTGGCGCTGGTATCCGCCCTGCTGATGGCGGTTTGCGGCATCCTGATGAAAAAGTGCAAGATGAGCTGGCTTGAACAGTATGCGCTGCCCATCAGCATGCTGGGCGCTATGGCGCTGAGCATTCCCATCACCGCCCTGATGCAGTAAGGAGGCCGAGACCATGAAAAACAATCAGAATACCCCCTACGAGGAGCAGCTCCACATTTACGGACGCATCTGGGTGGGCAT
Source organism: Clostridiales bacterium (assembly GCA_015056245.1). Classification (GTDB taxonomy): domain Bacteria; phylum Bacillota; class Clostridia; order Christensenellales; family Aristaeellaceae; genus Limiplasma. Next base: position 7,252 of record SVGQ01000080.1, read on the forward strand.
CGCCCTGACCATGATGATCCTTGCCCCCATCGCCATCTGCGTGTATTACAATGCATGGCCGCCGATTACCGCTGTTTTGAAAGCCCTGCTGGGCGTGGCCCCCATGTACTGGACCGTGGGCATCATTGAAGTATTCACCTATGTGCCCATGCTGGGTACCGGCGGCAGCTATCTGGGCTTTGTCACCGGCAACCTGACCAGCCTGAAGGTTCCCTGCGCCCTCAACGCCATGGAAGCCGCCAAAGTGAAGGCCGGAACCGAAGAAGGCGAGATCATCTCCACCATCGCCATTGCCACCAGTTCCATCGTCACCGTGGTGATCATCGCCATCGGCGTGTTTGCACTGGGCCTGCTGGAACCGGTGCTCAACTCCCCCGTTCTCAAGCCCGCCTTTGACAACATCCTGCCCGCCCTCTTTGGCGGTCTGGGCGTGGTGTTCATCTCCAAGAACCCCAAAATCGCCGCCGCGCCTCTGATTTTCATGATCGTGCTGTTCCTGATCGCCCCCGGCCTCAGCGGCAGCGTCAGCGTGCTGGTGCCTGTGGGCGTGATCATCGCCGTTGTGGTAGCCCGCATTCTGTACAACAAAGGCCTTTTGGACAAACCTGATGTGCCGGAGGTGGATGCGCAATGACCGCTCTGTGGATCCTTCTGGCAGCTTTCGCAGCCTTCATTGCGGTGCTGCTGATCCGTGCCGCTGCTTTCCAGCCTGCCAAGGAAGCGCCCGTGGCGCAAGCCTCCTATCCCATGGATGAAGCCGCCGCCACCGCACGCTTTCAAGAGTTGATCCGTTTCCGCACCATCTCTCACATGGATGAATCCATGGAGGATGCGGAGGAATTCACCAAACTGCAGGCCTACCTGACCACTGCCTACCCCAACGTAACCGCTACTTGCCCCCGGGAGATCATCGGCCGCCGGGGCATGCTGTACCGTTGGGCGGGCAAGTCCTCCGACAAGCCCTCCGTCTTAATGGCCCACTACGATGTGGTGCCTGTGGAAGAAGCCGAATGGCAGGAGCCGCCCTTCAGTGGCACCATCAAGGATGGCGAGCTGTGGGGTCGCGGCACGTTGGACACCAAGGGCACCATGCATGGCATTCTGGAAGCTGCGGAGCTGCTCATCGCGCAGGGCTTCCAGCCGGAAAACGACGTATACTTCGCCTTTGGCGGCGATGAAGAGATCTTCGGCGGCGATGCCCCCGCCATCGTGGCAGAATTGCAGAAGCGCGGCATCCAACCCGCCTTTGTGCTGGATGAAGGCGGCGCCATCGTGGAAAATGTTTTCCCCGGCGTGAAAAAGCCCGCTGCCGTCATCGGCATTGCGGAAAAAGGCGCCATCTGTGTGGATGTGATCGCCAAGGGCAAAGGCGGTCACGCTTCTGCCCCGCCTGCCAGTCAGGCCATGGGCCGTCTGGGCCGTGCACTGCACCGTCTGGAAACCAAGGCCATGCCCTTTACCCTCACCAAGCCCGCCCTGGAAATGTTCGATGTGATGGGCCGGGAGAGTACCTTCCTGTTCAAGCTGATCTTCGCTAACCTGTGGTGCTTTGGCCCCGTGCTGAACCTGATCTGCAAAAAAAGCGGCGGCGAGCTGAACGCTCTGGTGCGCACCACCTGCGCCCTCACCATGGCGCAGGGCTCCAAGGCCTACAACGTGCTGCCTACACAGGTAACCGCCGGCGTGAACCTGCGCCTCATCTGCGGCGATACCATCGAAGATGCCATGGCCCGCATGGGAAAAATCATTGATGATGATTCCATCTCTCTGGAATTTGTCTCCGGCGAAAACGCCTCCCGCATTTCCCAGACCGGCGACGAAGCCTGGAATCGCCTCGACGAAGCCATTTCTGCCGCTTACCCAGGCGTTATCGTCTCCCCCTACCTGATGCTGGCTGGCAGCGACAGCCGCCACTATTCCAAGATCTGCGACCATGTATTCCGTTTCAGCGGCATGCCCCTTTCCAAGGAGCAGCGCGGCCTTATCCACAACGCCAACGAGCGCATTCCGCTCAGCCTGATCAAGGGAACCGTTACGTTCTTCGCGGCTGTGTTGGAGCGGTGCTGAGGATTGGGTTATGTGGGGCGCTGCCAAAGGGCTCTGCCCTTTGGAAACCCGGCAGGAGGCTCTGCCTCCTGCACCTCCGCAAGGGGCAATACCCCTTGACCCATCTTCGCCCCCGCTTTGCGGGGGCGAATGATTTTCGATATGTTTTGATGAAAGGAGGAAGGTTGATGGATGAAAACCTGCTCTGGGTGAAGAAGCATTGGAACCAGACGGCAGATTCTGATTGGTACCGTTCTTTGAGGACGGATAAACGGATCTACGAACTGCGTCAAGACCCTTCTGTTGCATTTCATCCGGATGTGTTTGCGCTTTTGCGCAAGTATCTGCCCGACCTGCATAATAAACAGATACTGCTGCCCTCCAGCGGCGACAATCACGCTGCTTTTGCCTTCGCTCTCATGGGTGCCAATGTTACCTCCGCTGATATCAGCGAAAGGCAGCTGGCGCATGCTGAGCAGATCGCCCGACAGTTGGGGCTTGATATCCGCTTTGTCTGTGAGGATACCATGCACCTTTCCCAAATCACAGACAACACCTATGATCTGGTCTATACCTCCAACGGCACCCACACATGGATCTCCCAGCTGGATGCCATGTACCGCAACATCCATCGGGTGCTGAAACGCGACGGGCTCTCCATCATGTACGATGTGCATCCCCTCCAGCGGCCTTTCACCGGCGAGGCATGGCAACAACCCACCATTCGCAAAGCCTACGACGATATCCTGCCCGATTGCCATTGGCGGGTGCAGGATCTGGTGAACGCGCAGATAAACGCTGGTCTGATGATCAAAGAACTGGCTGAACTGCCTGCGGTGAACGCTTCCTTCTGGTTTTCCTACGACGAATTGATCCAGCAGGAACCGGAATCGTTGCAGAAGCTCAACAACTGGCAGCATAATCCGCTGGCGGCATTGCCCAGCTGGCTTTCCATCGTTTCACAGAAAATCTGACATCATAAAGCGGCTCCGGTCAATCAGACCGAAGCCGCTTTTGTGATTCACTTTCCTTGTGCTTATTCTGCCATCATTTCCTCTTGCTGTGTTGCTTCTTGCTCCATCTGCTCAAACTGCTTCAGCACGCCCTGCCCGATGGGTACCGCCAGCAGGAAGCTGAGCACATCCGCTACCGCCTGACTCACCTGCACGCCGAAGAGGCCCAACAGCCAGCTCAGCAGCAGCACCGTGGGAATGAAGAACAGCCCCTGCCGGGCCACCGCCAGCAGCGTGGCTTTGCGCGCCATGCCGATGGTCTGCAGCATCATGTTGGCGATGATCACATAGGAGAACAAAGGCCAGAAGATGCACTGCAACCGCAGGGACAGCGCACCAATCTCGATAACCTCCGGGTTGCCCTTGATCAGCAGGCCGATGATCTGAGGTGCGAAGCAAAGGCCCAGAATGGCGACGATCAGCAGCACCGCAAAGCACAGCTTTACGCAGAACCAGAAAGCCTCCCGGACGCGTCCGTACCGCTTGGCGCCATAATTGAAACCGCAGATGGGCTGGAATCCCTGCCCAAAGCCAATCACCGCCGAGTTACCCATCAGCATGACGCGGCCTACGATGCTCATGGCAGCGATGGCAGCATCGCCATACACACCGGCAGCGGTGTTGAGGCAGATGGTGGAGATGCTGGTAAGGGCCTGACGGGCCAGCGAAGGCACGCCGCCGCGGAAGATTTCTTTATAGTTCGCAAAAGAGGGCGAGAAATGCTTGGGTTTGATGGCAATATTGCCCTTGCGGTACGTCATGCACAAAAGCACAGTGAAGCCTACGATCTGGCTGAGGGATGTCGCCAGTGCCGCACCGCTGACCCCCATGCCCAGCCCGAAGATAAAGATGGGATCCAGTGCCACATTGAGCAGCGCGCCCACCATTACGCCGATCATGCCATAGAAGGCGCTGCCCTGAAAGCGCAATTGGTTGTTGATCACCAGCTGGGCCACCAGAAACGGCGCACCGGGCATCAGGTAGCGCAGGTATTCCACCGCATAGGGCAGGATGGTCTCCGTTGCGCCCAGCAGATCGCACAGCTGAGCGGGGAACAGCAGGCCCACTGCCATAATGATCAAACCCGCAAGAAACGCGGAGAAAAACCCTGTAGCTGCCATTTTCTTGGCATCCTCCACACGGCCTGCGCCCAATGCCCGGGACATATGGTTGCCGGAGCCATGACCGAACATGAAGCCCATGGCCTGCATCAGAGACATGACGGGCAGAATCACACCCACTGCGCCAGTGGCGCTGGCAGAGCCGATCTGCCCCACAAAATAGGTGTCTGCCATGTTGTACAAGGAGCTGATGAGCATGCTCACCACCGCTGGGGTAGCCAGTTGTATCACCAGCTTTGGCAGCGGAGTCTCGGTCATGTAGCGGAGTTTTTCCGCATGGTTCATAGGCTTTGCCAAGATGGATCGTCTCCTTTGGTGCAAGATTTCATTGGAAGTATTATAGCACTATTCCCCTGTCTTGTGCAGCGAAGAACAGCAAAAGGATAAGACAAAAAGAAGCCGAATCGGAGAGAGAACTCTTAAGGAATAATTTATCCAGCTACGAACAAACGAGCATCCAACGATCATGCCGGATGCTCATTTGCTTATGTGGCCCAACAAACGCAATGCACCGGAATGGTGCGTATAATTGCGCCCTTCCCAAATTGCGGGAGGATGAGTTTTTCGTCTGTTCGACAAATTGGAATTTGTCTGCATCAAAATTCTTGCATATATATTTTTTCTTCAGAACCCCATGGTGCCATTTTTCGGTCTATTACACGAAAACCATATTTTTCATATAAATTCTCATGGTCACTTACTAAATACACTTTATCAAAACCAACACTTTTAAGATAGTCCATTGCATAACAGATTATTTGCTGGCTTAGTCTATTTCCTCTGTACGCCTCGTCAACAAACAGAAAACCAATATAAGGTGTATATGAAACATTAGGAATACAATCTGTTTTTGCAATAGTACAGTATCCACATATTCTCTCATTATTTATGGCAACAACAACTCTTTCCCAATCTTGAAAGACATTGTTATCAATGGCGTTAGCCAAAGTCTTTCCTGCTCTCCACGAACAACTTTTTGCATAATTACGCACTTTGCACCATAATTCGTCTGATGATGTAATAGCTTTATAGTTCATAGTTACCTCGTCAAATTCGAGTTTATTGCACTGGCGCGGGAGCGCCCAAGGCTCCCTTGTATAAAGGGAGGCTTTGGTGCGGTGCGTAACTGTTAGACAAATTCAAGTTTATCGCTATCATTCTATCACAGCAGTACAAGGAAGCGCAAGCCAGCTAATGCTTGCGCTTTCGTTAGTGCCTTAAGGCAGTTGAGCGAAGCGAAACAGAAAACCACCCGCTATGCGGGTGGAAGACAAAAAGTTATACAAAAAGACACCTTTCGACTACAATAAGGATGTTCAGGCCTATTGCAGAAAGAAAGGTGAAATGTATGGCAAACCAAACAAATAGTCTGGCGCATACCAAATAGGTGTGCAAGTACCACATCGTGTTTACGCCCAAGTACAGGAGAAAAGCGATCTATGGAGATCTGAGAAAAGATATACAGGAGTATATCAAAACGCTGTGCAAGTACAAGGGTGTAGAGATAATCGAA
>SVGQ01000081.1 GCA_015056245.1 Clostridiales bacterium
GTACGGTGGTTTCGGAACCCTTGCGCAGCAAGGGATTCCTATCGCCGTTTGCCGCCCGGGGAGCCGTAGGCTCCTAGGCAAACGGTGCAAAAGTCGTCAAAAAAGTCGCCATAGGCGAGTTTTTTGACGAGCTGAATGCACCCCAGAGGGTGCATGGAACGGATTACCAGGGGAAAATGCTCAGGGAATAAACATACATATTGTCTTCCTGGGAATAGAAGATGTTCTGGTAAAAGTCCATCCCCATGGCGCTGTAGGTGTACTCGCCGGGCGTATCGTAGTATTGGCTCAGATTGCCGTCGCGGGCGACCGGGTACAGCGTCTGTCCGAGCAGGGCATCCACCGTCGAGGCTGTGATTTCGGAGTGATAGTAGTGCATATCCACCGTATTGACCACCACATCCACCACATTCATCAGGTGATTGATGGTGCTTTGGTTGTTTTGCATCGGGATGTATTCCGTTACATTCACACCGCACATGCCGCGGTACTCCATCAGGATCATGAACAGCGGCTGCTGGTCACCAATGCCGTAATAAATATCCAGACCCTCCGAGTTGCCGCCATATGTCCATTCAATGTAAGTTTCCAGATGGTCTGCCAGCTGCCACTTGAATTCTTCAGGGTCGCTGTTGAACAGTCTTGCCGCCTGTGCGCACATGGGTACCAGCAACATGCAAACCAAGAGCAGCAATGCCAAACGTTTCATCGATTTTTCCTCCTAAGCGCGTGATGAACCGGGGAATGGTGGCTCCATTATAGCAGATGTTTCAACTGCTGGCAACAGCATCCAGATACGGAAGCCTTTGGCATTGCCAAAACGGGTTCATCAGTAAATACAAACGCAGCCCGCTGAAGCAGACTGCACAGACTGTCGAAAAACCCATACTTCTGTTCAAAAGTCGCACATCTTGCACCTACGGTGCTCGCTGTGCTTGCTGAAAAGCGCTGCGGCGCAAGGTTTTGTGGGCTCTGCCCACACCCGGCAGGAAACTGAGTTTCCTGCACCTTCCCCTTTTTTGACGACCTGCGCAGCCCGCGGAAGCAGACTGCGCTTTGTATGGTGAGCATCGGCTTACTTGGAAAAAATGCTCAGAGAATAGACGTACATATCATCCTCGTCGGAAAACGAAATCGTCTGATAAAAATTCATGCCGATATCGCTGTGGGTGTATTCGCCGGGGCTGTTGCGGTAACGGCTCAGGGAACCGTCCCGCCGGAGCTGCTCCAGCGTGGGCGAGAGGATGGCATCCAGCGCCCGGTCGGCATCGTAGGAACTGTTGGAGCGCATGTTGAGGGTGTTGACAACGGTGTGGATGTCCCCGATCAGTTCGCTGAGCTGTTCGGTTGCCGCGCTGTCGAAGGTTTTGGGCAGATAATCTGTCACGTTGACGCCGCAGAACTGCCCCTCGGAGTCGGTCATAGTCATCAACAGGGGCTTGCGGTCGGCAATGCCGTAGTAGAGGTCGATCTCGTTGGCGGAACCGCCGTAGGTCCAGTTGATGAACGTTTCCATGTGATCTGACAGGAACCATTGGAAAGTTTCCATATCCATATCAAAGGAAGAAGCCAGTGCACACACCGGGAGCAGCAGGGCACAGACCAGAAGCAGTGATGCCAGACGTTTCATGCGGGAGGTGCCTCCTGTGGATATTCTTGGAAGAAACGGCCTGATTATAGCAAAAAAACAGGATGAATGCAACGCGCAGGCGGGGTAGCAGTTGTAAAATGTCTCATTTGTTTTGTTTGCGCAAATTTGCGCAAACGTTTACGATTAAAAGCATTTGCACCCATCTGTTCTGTTGCGCAAATTGTCAAAAAGGATGAAAATGTCCATTTTGGAAAACGTATTGACAAAATGATTCTATGCAAGCTATAATAAAACACACCAGACATATGCGCCATAAACATCGAAAGGTCATATGAGTCTGCTTGGGAACGCAAACGTTTAATTTATTCGTGTCAGGGGGAAGGGAATTGGTCACCATCAAAATGATCGCACGGGAATGCGGCCTGTCCACGGCAGCGGTATCCCGGGCGCTGAATCATTTGCCCGGTGTCAGCCCGGAGAATGCCGAGCGCGTACGGCGCATCGCCAAGGAAATGGGCTATATCCCCAATACCGCTGCCCGCGCCCTGAAAACCAACCGGTCCAATATCATCGGCATCCTGTACCGCAACAAGCTGGCGCACGAGTTTTTCTCCGTCGTACTGGAGGGCATTCTGGATGAGGCCGAACGCTGCGGGTACGAGCTCACCTTCCTCAGCAGCAACCCGGGCGTCAGCTATGCCGACCATGCCCGCCAGCGCCAGTGCGCCGGTGTGATCGTGGTGCAGGGCCTGCTGTTTGACCACGACAACGTGATGACACTGGTCAACAGCAACATCCCCACCGTATCTGTGGAGTATGAATACCCGGACGGCACCATGATCGTCAATGACAACATCGGCGCCATGGAAGAGATCGTTCGCTATCTCCACGATGACATGGGTCATTCCCGGATCGCCTACATCCATGGCGAGATCTGTCAGGTGACCAACGAGCGGCTGACCGGTTTTTACCGGGGCTGCCGGGACTGCGGCATCACTGTGCCCCAGGAATATGTGCGGCAGGGCCTGTTCCGCAACCCGGATGCCTCCGCTGAGCAGACCCGCCAGCTGCTGGCCTTGCCCAAGCCGCCCACCTGCATCCTCTACCCGGATGACACCAGCTGCATCGGCGGTATGATGGAGATCGAAAAGAAGGGCCTGTCCATTCCCGGCGACATGAGCTGCTTCGGCTTTGACGGCGTGTCCCTGTCCCGGGTGATCCGTCCCAGACTGACCACCTATTTTCAGGATGCGGAACAGATGGGCGTAAAAGCGGCACAGGAGCTGATCAGCGCCATTGAGGATCCCCGCTGCGCCATGCCGCGCACGGTGCTGATCTCCGGTCACATTCAGGCGGGCGATACCGTCCGCAATCTGCGGGAGAGCAAACGATGAACCAGTTTATTGGAAAAGACGGCAAACCCATCCTGCCGCTGGGGTTGCAGACCCACAATTCCTCCACTGGCGTTGCGGAAATGCTGGAGAGGGAAATCGCGGCAGTCAAGCATTTTGGCGGCAATCTGCTGGAAGCACCGGTGTACTGGTACCGGGTGGAGGCAAGCCCCGGCGTATACGATTTCGCTGATCTGGACGATCTGATCCGCCGCTGCCGGGAAAACAGCCTGTACCTGATTCCCCTGTGGTTCGGCATGAACAAGAACGGTCATCCCAACTACGCCCCCGAATGGGTGAAGACCCGCCCGGATGTCTACGCGCTGGCGCAGGGCAGGGACGGGGGAAAGGTTGCCAGCATGACCCCCTTGTGTCAGGCCACGCTGGAGGCCGACAAGCGGGCCTTCCTTGCTTTGATGGAGCACATCCGGCAGGTGGATGGTCAGGCGGGCACCGTTATCGCGGTACAGATCGAAAATGAGATCGGGCTGGCCAATACGGATATGGATTACCGCCCGGAGGCACAGGCCATGTATCAGCAGCCGGTGCCGGAGGCGCTCAGCGGTATTGTGCTGGAGGACAGCGGTGTGGAAAGCGCTGGCTCCACATGGCGCAGCCGGTTTGGGCGGCATGCCCATGAAGCCTTCATGGCGTGGGCTCATGCGGATTTTATCGAGCAGATCGCTTCCGCTGCCAAGCAGGTGTACGACCTGCCCCTGATGATCAATGTGATGCTGGGAGAGCAGGGTTTTGAGGAAGCGGGCATCTGCTACAACAGCGGCGCGGCTGTGGGCCGGGTGCTGGAGATCTACAAGGCGGTGGCGCCCCATGTGGATCTGATCTGCCCGGATATGTACGTGCCGGACCGGGAACGGTACCGCCGGGTGCTGGGCCGCTATGCCCGGCAGGATAACCCGCTGTTCGTTCCGGAATCGCCCATTGGCGGCGTGCCCAATGCCCTGTACATGATGGAAGCCTTTGCGGATTATGGCTGCATCGGAATGGCCTGCTTCGGCGCAGGCCGGGCGGTGGATGGGCAGGGCAATCTGCTGCCGGAAAGCCGGGAGATGGCTCTGAGCATGCGCACCATCGCCAATGTGGCTTCACTGCTGATCCGGTACCGGGGCACAGGCCGGGTGCATGCCCTTGTGCAGCAGGAGTTTATGGATAAGCAATACCTGCGCCTCAGGGACTGGCATATTGAGGCGAAGTTCATCAGCGCACAGGGCAGCGCCCGGTGGGGCATGGGCAGTTTTCTGAATCCTGCCGCGCCGGAGAATGAGGATCTGTTCACCGCGCGGGGCAGAGGTCTGCTGATCCAGACCGGCGATGACGAGTTCTATCTGACTGGATGCGGCGTGAAGGTGGATTTCCGCCGCCGTCCCAATCCCATGGAGGAGGACAGCTTCCCTCAGCTCACCTCCCGCCAGAACGGTACGCTGAACTTTCTCAGCGTGGAGGAAGGCCATTTTGAGGGCGATGAATGGATCTGCGACCGCGTCCGCAACGGGGATGAGAGCAACTTTGAGCTGTTTGTCCACCTGGGACAGGTGGTGCGCATCCGTCTGAACCGCTATTGACCCATCCTGTGCCGGAAGCAACGCGCCGGCGCAAGAACCATCAAAAGAGAAAGCTGGGATGAAGATGAACAAACGATGGCTGCCGTTGATCGCGGCGCTCCTGGCCGTCCTCATGCTGCTGATGCCCGCTGCGAAACTGCAGGTGCACAGTCAGATCGCCCCTGAGAAGGCGGCGCAGTTCCCTGCCAGTATTGCCATGCATCAGGTGGCGGCAGGCAATGCTTTGCCTGTGGCTGCGGAACCCGCGTTGGCTGCTGCGAATCTGGGTCAGGGCTATCTGCTGGCAGGCCTTGCGCTGCTGGTGGTTGCTGCGCTGGCTGCTCTTGTGCGCAAGCCGGGCATGCTGGTGGCTTCCGCTGCCGGTACCCTGACTGCCGCGCTGCTTTTGTACACTTTTGCTCAGCAAATGAGCAATGTGAGCAATTCCCTGCTGTTCACCCTGCTGCTGGAGGTACAGGCGTGGATCTGGATCCCGCTGGTGTGCGCCATTGTCCAGCTGGTAATGGTGGTGGTCTTCATCCTGAAGGAGAAGGACACCCTTGCGCTGGATGACAAGGCATGGCGCAAACTGGGCGCTCTGATGGCGCTGCTGGCGGTGCTTTGCATGCTGCTGCCTGCCCATGTGGTGCGCGCGCCTCAGACCATTACCGAGACCCCTGCCGACGCGGCTGCCATGACCCGCAGCCTGACCCTGTGGCAGGAAGCCTTGGGCAAGGAAACCAATCTGGCAACGGTGGCGGCTGAGCAGGGCGTATTTACCAATGTGCTCAGCGGCGATCTGGCTGCGCTGGAGCCCTATTCCGGCGATGCCACCAACATCAGCGGCCTGTTTGTGATCCAGACAGTGACCACCGCGCCCAATGCCATGCTGATCGCAGGCGCGGCGCTGCTGGCGCTGGCGATCCTTCTGGCGCTGATCCCCAAGGTGGACCGCTGGTTCCCCCTGTGCTGCCAGATGCTGGCGCTGGTGCTGGTAGCGGCCTCCGTGCTGGGCGTGATGACCATCGGTGACGGGGATATGTTCACCTCTGCCACCCGCCAGCTGAGCAAGCTGGGTCTGGGCAAGGTCACCTTCGCGCCCATGCTGATGGTGCTGATGACGCTGGCTGCTGCCCTGTGCGGCGTGATGAGCGTACGCACGGCGGATGATCCCTACTTTATCAATCCCATCCCGGAAAAGCGCCGCAATCAGGTGGTGGCGGTGCTGCTGGTGGCGGTATCTCTGGCGCTGATGCTGGCTCCCGGCATCAACTATTCCTTCACCAAGCCCGGCATGAACAAGGTGCAGTCCACCGCATCCCTGTCCGGCGCGCAGGCCATGGTGTTCTCCACCCCGGAAAACATCCTCTCACCCAAGAGCACGCAGGGCAAGGACCTGTATTCGGATACCGCCTCCAAGAAAGGCAACATGACCGCCGACGGCGTGCGGGAGATCATGTCCGGCATGACCCGCACCTACGGCATCGCCACTTGGGTGTGCATCGCGGTGACAGTTGCCGCCCTTGCGCTGATCCTGATGCGCAAGAACAAAAAGGCTGTGGTGGCGCTTCTGCTGAGCGCGGCGGTGCTCAGGGCGGTCACCTGGCTGGTGGTGACCCTGCAGATGCCCAAGGTGATCGGCTCGGCAGCCGGTACCTTCGCCCTGTACGGCTCCATGCCCACGCTGGTCTTCGGCGCGTTCTTTGCATGGTTCGCCGATCAGAACGAGCTGCCCAAAAAGTATAAGCTGTTCCTGATGATGCTGCCCTTCCTGCTGGCGGTGTTCCTGTTCAGCTACCTGCCCCTGTACGGCTGGAGCTATGCGTTTTTCAACTATCAGTTCGGCAAGCCCATGTCCGAGCAGGAATTCGTGGGGCTGAAGTGGTTTACCGAACTGGTGACCAATCAGGGTCACCGGGACAACATCGTCCGCGTAATGAAGAACACCTTCGGTATGTCCGGTCTGGGCATTCTCACCAGCTGGATGCCCATGGCTTTCGCCATCTTCCTCAACGAGATCGCCAATGTACGTTTCAAGAAGTTCGTGCAGATCTTCACCACCCTGCCCAACTTTATTTCCTGGGCGCTGGTGTTCTCCTTCGCCATGGCCCTCTTCGCCATGGATACGGGTATCTTCTCCAAGTTCATGCTGGGCATCGGCGCCATTGATCAGCCGGTGGCGTGGCTCAACAGCGGCGAACATATCTGGCTCAAGATGTGGGGCTGGGGCACCTGGAAGGGCCTTGGCTGGGGTGCCATCATGTATCTGGCTGCCATCTCCGGCATCGATCAGGAGCTGTACGAGGCCGCTCAGGTAGACGGCGCAGGCCGCTGGGCCAAGATCCGCTACATCACCCTGCCGGGCCTTCTGCCCACCTTCTTCGTTCTGCTGATGCTGTCCATCTCCAATATCCTCAGCAATGGTATGGATCAGTATCTGGCTTTCCAGAACAGCATGAACAAGAACACCATCGAAGTGCTGGATCTCTATGTGTACAACATCACCATCGCTTCGGGCGGCACCACCCTGTATTCCTTCGCTACCTCCATCGGTATTCTCAAAACCGTGGTCAGCGTAACGCTGCTGTTCACCGCAAACTTCGCCTCCAAGAAGCTCCGCGGCGAATCGATCATGTAAGGAGGTGCGATGATGAAAAAGCAACCGAAGCAAAATGACATGAATCGCCCTCGCCACATCAAGCTCTCCAAAGGCGATATCGCTTTCAATATCGTCAACTACACCGTCTTTCTGCTGATTACGCTGGCGTGTATCTTCCCTTTCTACTATCTGTTCATCAACACCATTTCCTCCAATGAACTGGTGCGTCTGGGCAGGATCCAGCTCTACCCCCGGGAGATCCATCTGGAAAACTATGTGCAGGTACTCAAGATCGACGGCATCATGGACGCGCTGTTCGTCTCCGTGGCCCGTACGGTGCTGGGTACCCTGTGGACAGTGGCTGGCTGCGCTTTCCTGGGCTATCTGGTCACCAAGCAGGAAATGTGGCTGCGCAAGGTATGGTACCGGCTGATCATCATCACCATGTACTTTTCCGCCGGTCTGATCCCCTGGTACATGAACCTGCGCAATCTGGGCTTTCTGGACAACTTCTGGGTCTACGTGATCCCGGGGCTGGTATCGCCCTACAATGTGATTCTGGTCAAGACCTTTATCGAAGGTCTGCCCCCCTCTCTGGAGGAAAGCGCCACTCTGGACGGCGCGGGCTATGTGCGGGTGTTCGTCTCCGTCATCCTGCCGTTGATCACCCCCATTTTGGCAACGCTGTGCATCTTCTCTGCCGTGGGTCAGTGGAACTCCTTCACCGACACCATGATGCTGATGCCCTCCGGCAAGAACTACACCCTGCAGTTCCTGCTGTACAAGTACCAGCGGGAAGCTCAGTCCCTGGCGGCGCTGGTGCGCAACACCCAGGATACCAACGCGCTGGCGAACGTTGCCACCAAGCAGACCTCCCTGTCCGTACAGATGACGGTGGCCATGGTGGTCACGCTGCCCATCCTGTGCGTGTACCCCTTCTTCCAGCGTTTCTTCGTCAAGGGCATCATGATCGGCGCCGTCAAGGGCTGATCGCCTCTCATCCCGGTTACTATCCGCAAGGGAGTTGCGGATGCGTAATAGATCAAAATTTGCAACAGGAGGTACCCAATCATGAAAAAGCTCGTTTCTCTGGTTCTGGCTCTCATGATGCTGCTGTCCGCTCTGCCGATGGCTGCTGCTGAGGACTATCGCGAGCCCATCACCCTGACCGTTTTCTCTCAGGTTGCGAACTTTGCCGGTGAACAGACCGGTTGGTTTGCCAAGGAAATCAAGGACCGCTTCAACATCACCCTGAAGTTCGTGTCCTCCAACGTGGACCCCAACGCGTTCACTGCTGGTGTTTCCGCTGAGGAACTGGGCGACATCATCTGCTGGGGCGACACCGGCGAACATTTCGTCACCGCTCTGGACGCCGAGCTGATCTATGATCTGGACGAACTGGATCTGACCCCCTACACCAACCTGAACACCTACTTTGGCGAAGCCATGCAGAAGATCCGCGACTTCTCCGCCGCCCACGGCGTGGAAGGCAACTACGGCTGGGCCTTCGGCGTTGCCGCTGAGAATGGCACCTGGAACGAACTGACCGACCCCACCTACGCTCTGCAGATCCGCTATGATGCGTGGGAGAAGGCCGGCAAGCCCGCCCTCACCTCTCTGGAAGACCTGCCCGCTTTCATGGAGAAGCTGCAGGCCGCTGTTTCCGAGAATGAGGCTGGCGAGAAGGTTTACGCTTACGGCGGCTTCGGCGACTGGGAAGACTGCGTTATGAAGTTTACCTGGGACCTGATGACCTTCTACGGCTACAAGGAAGCTGACTTCATGGGCGTTAACTACGCCACCGGCGACATCGTCAATCCCCTGGAGGAAGGCAGCCTGTACTACCGCGCCCTCAAGGTGAACAACGAAATGTACCGCAAGGGTCTGTTCGATCCCGAATCCGTTTCCCAGAACTTCGACACCTACAGCCAGAAGCTGTCCAACGGCCGCTATCTGATGACCCTGTGGGGCTGGATCACCGGTAACTTCAACAACGCCGAGCGCGCTGCCCAGAAGATCGGTTACCAGACCTTCCTGATCGAAGACTCCGCTCCCCAGCAGCTGACCATGGCTACCGCCGGCGGCAACCGCGCCTGGTCCATCGGCGCCAACTGCCAGTATCCTGAGCGCGCTCTGGAACTGATCGACTGGCTGTGCACCGAGGAAGGCACCATCGTGCAGAACTATGGTCCTCAGGGCCTGTGCTGGGACTACGCCGAGGATGGCGTGCCCTTCATGACCGAGTTTGGCTGGCAGTGCCAGGAAGCCAAGCAGGAAACCCAGATGCCCGCTGAGTACGGCGGCGGCACCTACGAGGACGGCGAGAGCAAGTTCAACCACGTGCTGCTGGCTCTGGAGCAGAACATCCCCGGCAAGACCTACTCCTACTCCAACAAGGGCTGGCCCTGCTACGCTGAGCGCTATGCCACCGAGCTGCAGAAGGCCTGGTCCACTGACTACGCCAACGGCGCTGCCCACGGCATCGACCTGTACCGCAACACCGGCAAGTACTCTCTGGTGAGCGCGGAAGCCATTGCTTACGCCTATCCCGAGATGAGCCAGGAGAACAAGGAAGCCCGCGCTCTGTTCGCTCCCGTGATGAAGCAGGGCTCCTGGAACTGTGTCTACGCCGAGAGCGATGAGCAGTTCACCCAGCTGTGGAACGAGATGGTGGAAACCTGCAAGTCCTACGGCTACGATGCTTACGTGGCTGAGAAGACCGAGCAGATCCATGCTTGCTTCGACGCTTGCGGCATTGCTTACGAAAAGTAATTCCCGGTAAACGGACTTGGGCCGTCCCCGAAAGGGGACGGCCTCAGACTGTCGAAAAACCCATACTTCTGTTCAAAAGTCGCACATCTTGCACCTACGGTGCTCGCTGTGCTTGCTGAAAAGCGCTGCGGCGCAAGGTTTTGTGGGCTCTGCCCACACCCGGCAGGAAACTGAGTTTCCTGCACCTTCCCCTTTTTTGACAACCTAGGCCGTCCCCGAAAGGGGACGGCCTGTTTTCATGCAGACAAGGATAGCAAGCAGCGTTTCCGCGTGCTTTTTTCGTACCTCGCGGCGGAGGTCTGTGATGCAGTGTGTGCCGCACAGGCTGCATTTGGCAACGGTCGGGAGGCGTGATGGTTTGTAGCTTTATGACGGAGTGTTCCCTAAAAGGAACCGCAAAATACAAAAATCCCCATCTGCATCGGTTCTCAGGTGCAGATGGGGGAAGAAAACCTGTTTGGCAGTGCCCTCAGCAGGGACGTTCCTTGCCGAAGAAGCACACAGCCACAGTGCCGGGGCCGCAGTGGGCGCCGATGACCGGGCCAACGTAGTAGGTGTCGATCTTGTTCAGCTCCGGCAGCTTTTCCTTGAGTTTGCTCTCCACACGGGCAGCATCCTCGGGGGCATCGGCGTGGAGGATGATCACATCCGCGTTGGCGGGATCGTCAATGTTTTCCACAGCCTTGTCCACCAGTACGCGCAGAGCCTGCTTGCGACCGCGCACCTTCTCGGTGGAAACCAGCTTGCCTTCCTTGGTTTCGGTGATGATGGGCTTGAGATCCAGCATGGAACCCACAGCCGCCGCCACGGCGCTGATGCGTCCGCCGCGCTTCAGGTAGACCAGATCATCCACGGTGAACCAGGCCTGAGCCTTCAGCTTGTTTTCCTCCAGCCAGGCAGCCACTTCTTCCATGGACTTGCCTTCCCGGTACAGGGCATGAGCCTTGAGGATCAGGATGGTCTGGGGAGCGGAGATGCTCAGGGTATCCACCACGATCATCTTGCGCTCGGGGTATTTTTCCAGCAGTTCTTCCCGGGCGGCATAGATGTTGCGGATGGTGCCGCTGAGCTGAGAAGAGAAGGACACGAACAGGATATCCTTGCCCTGCTGGAACACGGGCTCGAAGTACTCCTCGTACACCGCCTGAGGCAGCAGGGAGGTAACCGGGGTGGCTCCGGCACGCATATTGTCGAAGTATTCTTTCTGTTTGCCATTGCGGCCCAGATCGTCCAGATACTCTTTGCCATCGATGATATAGGGCATGTACACCATGGTCATTTCCAGCTCGTCCACATAGCTGAACGGCAGGTCGGAATCCGAGTCAGTCATAAATACGTAAGAATTCATGAGGCTCCTCCTTGTGTTCCGGCGAACGCCGGTATGAATCGAAATAAATCACATATTATGATAGCTTATTTTGCCCATCTTTGCAAGTGCAATGCATGCAGGCGTTTGCGCGGGGTGGCTGGTATGCCGGGAGTCAGCCAATTTTCGGTCGGCTGTTGTGCGTACTGATGCGTGAGCAGTCGGCAGAAAGGCTCCTTTGAAGCCGTGATGGAGGAATTCTCTGCTGCCATAGCAGTCTGACGCGCTTCGCATGGCATGACGTTTGATGCCCGCACACTCGCCCCATCACGCCGCGGGCTGGATGTTCACGACCCGGCGGGTGAATATTGTCCCGCTTTTTTCCTCTCTATCCCTTGTTCATCCGGCTTTGTCTGTGCTATAATACCCACGATACCCCACTATAAGGAGGACCTGAACTATGCCTTTGGTAAACACTAAGGAAATGTTTAAGAAAGCCTATGAAGGCGGCTACGCCGTTGGCGCTTTCAACGTGAACAACATGGAGATCGTGCAGGGCATCACTGAAGCCGCTCAGGCTGTGAACGCTCCTGTTATCCTGCAGGTGAGCAAGGGCGCCCGCGCCTACGCCAACCACACCTATCTGGTCAAGATGGTGGAGGCTGCCGTTCAGGAGACCGGCCTGCCCATCGCTCTGCATCTGGACCACGGCCCTGATTTTGAGACCTGTAAGAGCTGCATCGACGGCGGCTTCACCTCCGTTATGATCGACGGTAGCCACCTGAGCTTTGAAGAGAACATCGCTCTGACCAAGAAGGTCGTTGATTACGCTCACGACCGCGGCGTCACCGTTGAAGGCGAACTGGGCCGTCTGGCTGGCGTGGAAGACGACGTGAAGGTTTCCGCCGCCGACTCCAGCTACACCCGCCCCGAAGAAGTGGAAGAGTTCGCCACCCGCACCGGCTGCGACTCTCTGGCTATCGCCATCGGCACCAGCCACGGCGCTTACAAGTTCACCGCTGAGCAGTGCACCCGCAATGAGAAGGGCATCCTGGTGCCCCCGCCCCTGCGCTTTGACATCCTGGAGGAAGTCTCCAAGCGCCTGCCCGGCTTCCCCATCGTTCTGCACGGTGCTTCTTCCGTTCCTCAGGATTTCGTGAAGATCATCAACGAGAACGGCGGCAAGATGCCCGACGCCGTGGGTATCCCCGAGGAACAGCTGCGCAAGGCTGCTTCCATGGCCGTGTGTAAGATCAACATCGACAGCGACCTGCGCATCAGCTTCACCGCTATGATCCGCAAGCACCTGAACGAGCATCCCGATCACTTCGATCCCCGCCAGTACCTGACCGATGCCCGCAAGGCTCTGGGCGAGATGGTGCAGCACAAGATCGTCAACGTGCTGGGCTGCAACGGCAAGGCCTGATCAATCGCATAACAAACAACAAGGAGCAGACCGTTTTGGTCTGCTCCTTTCAGGTCGTCAAAAAAGGGGAAGGTGCAGGAAACTCAGTTTCCTGCCGGGTGTGGAGACGTAGGAAAGCGCGTGCCCAGTGGCGACGGAGGGAAGTGTGTGCCCAGTGGCGACGGAAGGAAGCGCGTGCCCAGTGGGCACAATGCCGAAGGCATTAGCGACCTGAAGTCGTCAACCGAAGCAAGGGCTGGGC